>JBGCVQ010000059.1:21972-25514 GCA_045888315.1 Anaerolineales bacterium
TTGAGGGCCATATGCCCCTAGGGCGTGCGGGTTCGACTCCCGCCCAGCGCACAGAATAACAAAAAACCGCCTTTCGGCGGTTTTTGTCTATCAATCAGATGTGTACAATAAACTTAAGGCTTAATCATTCCCTTTTTTAAGGCTGCTGATATTGAAAAGGGCATATATCGGGCACCAAGATACCACGCTGGTCAGAATGAAGACAATGCCCACAACCAGCAGGATGATCCCCAGAACGCCGCCAACGATCCCGCTGAAATACAGATAGCCGAATACCAAGGCGATCAAGACCCGGATCCATCGATCTGTCGAACTCATATTCTTTTCTAGCTTCATTTTCTCATCCTCCTAACTTGATAATGATTGGTCTACAGTATTAGATGCTCCCAGGACGGAATTCTTACCTGATTTGTGGGAACTTCTCATAAAAATCCTTTTCTTCTCCATTACAATAAGGAATAGAGCCAGGGGGAAGACTTCCGGCTGCCCCTCCAACCGACATGCCTGAACCCTCATCTGCCGGCGAAAAGGAGAGACCATGTTCCCACAAATTCCCAAGGTATATTCCTATACAAACCCTGACTACCTGGAAGCCAACCGCCGGGGAGAGATCACTGCTGAACAGGCGCAGATCTTAGGTCCTGCCCGGGATTTTCTGAAAGGGAAATTCCAGAAACAGGGCAAACTCAATGGCGTGATCATCCTCGCGGCCTTGATGCTTTTTGGCCTGCTGCAGGTGCTGGGTATCGAATTAACGACTCCACTGGTTGGCGGTGTGATCGGCCTGGTCCTGGTGGTACTGGCAGTCCAGCTAGGGAGCCGCCAGGCAAAAAGACAGCGCCAACGTTCCCTCCTGGAGGAGGATCTCCAGCACGGGACAGTCCGAGAGGGGGTCGGGACGCTAAGATTCCAGGGAAACACCTACAGCGCAGAGCTGTCGGATCGACGGCTATCCCTGCCCTTTGGGAGCCGGGAAGAACTTGCCCCTGGTGTTCAATACCGCTTCTACTACCTGCCCGGATCGGGCATGGTGCTCTCCGCGGAAGCCCTGGGAGAGGTGCCCGAAGGAGCAGCGGAATCAGGTCTGACAGCAGCCCTGGCTGAAGCTAACGGCTATCGGCTTTCTTCACTACCTGCCAACCGTCGCGGAGAGCTTACCGGGGAGCAAATCCCCAGACTTACCAGCCACCTGATCGCTCCTTTGATCTTCCTGCTGCTGCCGGGAGGGATCCTGTATTATCAGCTGAAGCAGGGTGGGTATCTGGAAGGGGGGTCCCTGCCTGGGATGATCTCCCGGATATCGGATAGCATGACCAGCGGATTGATGATGATCGGAGGCTTGCTGCTGCTGACCGCTGCAGCAGGCCTGGTACTGCTGGTGCTGACCCTGCTGGATATGATCGGCGGTTCCGTGAAGTCTGTGGAAGGAGTCGGCTACCGCAAGATTTCCACCACCAGCGATGACGATGGAACACAGACCACCCGCTACTACTTCCTGATCGGGGGGGTCCGTTTCCGGGCGCAGCGACAGGGTTTTCTGGCTTTCGAGGATGGTCTGAGTTACCGGGCTTACTACACTCCCCTCAGAAGAACCCTGGTGAACCTGGAGGTTCTCGAGTAGAGCGAGTGCCAGGATTTTAAATATAAAGGGCGGCAAGAGAGCCGCCCTTTCTTGTCTGAGATTCTTAGTGGAGTGGATGAGGCGTTTCCAGGGTTCCGGATCACCCGTAAGCCAGATCGGCTTTCCAGACCTGGCGGAAGAACCCGCTGTGCCGGGCTAACTCCGCGTACCCCGACGGCTCACTGACGCAGGCAGGGCACCAATGACCCCCCTTGAGGATCAAATTCAAACTGGCACTGAATTCGTGTCCGGCGTGGCAGCACCACTCCAGCGGTGAGTGCCAATCCCCAGGAAGGATCGATTTCGACAATAGCCTTCCTCCACGGAAGAGGGCTGCATCCTGGATCTCCTGTGTGGAAAGTTCCTCGGTTCGCTTGTCCTGCTCATATCCGTGATCGAGGAGGGTAGGGGTTCGGCTGGGCTGACCCTGGATGAGATCCCCCCAATCCGAGATATCCTTCCAGCGTTGAAAGGATCCAAAATAGGCTTTGATATGGGCGATATCACCTTGAGCCAGCCAGTTCAACGTCCCCCTGGGACCCTGGGCGACACATTCGAATTTCCGGCGCACGAGCCTGGGAATGGCGCTGCCCAGGCGGATGTACCAGGGAACCCCGGTTTTTTGTTCCTCTATGTACTGGTCGATGGTCTGCTGCCGGAAGGGGATGATTTCCTCCAGGCGGTCTGAGTCAGCAAACCACTGTCCATGGAAGTTCTTCAGCGCGAACCAGCGGGGGTCGAGGACGGTGTGGTAATCTTTGACGCCTGTAGCCCGGAGCATCTTATCGAATAATTCCAGGTTGGTTAACCTGTTAGGTTCCCCACCGCCAATATTGTATATCTCACCCCAGAAGGATTCAGGGGTGTCGTCCTCGCAAATATTTGCCAGCAAGCGGCCGGAGTCAGCTGGTGTGATCCATTCCAAGACCCCGTCCAGGGTGGTGTGAAAAGTGATCGGATCCAGGGGTTCGGCAGCAGCCATGCGGGCAATCCCGGTCTGGCGCAGGGAGACCCAATTCTTAATGCCGGAATCAATGATCACCCTTTCCGCGATGGTCTTGCTAAGAGCGTAGGTGTCGAATTGGCTCAACTTAATTGGATCGCCCACCCGGCCCCAATGGATGGGCACTGGCCGATTGCCTGTCTGAGCTACGGATCCAATATAGACCAGCTTGACCTGATCTGCCTGACCCGCCTCATGGATAGCGCGCACGATATTCACCGCAGCGCCCACGTTGACCTTCATGGTCAGATCCGGCTTGGTGTCCGCCAAGGGAGATACCAGGCCGCCGACATGGAGGATGATATCGGCTCCACTAACAGCCTGGAGTACATCCTGATAGCAGGTCAGGTCACCCCAGACCACCTCCAAACCCTGCTGCTGATAGGGAGCCAGGATCTTCCGGTCTGCTGGCGTATCGAGGGCCAGGGTCCTGACCTGGAAGCGGTCACTCCGCTGGAACAGTTCAGCCAGGGTGGCCTGACCCATTTTTCCGGAGGCGCCGGTGAGCAGGATGCATTTCTTGGATTCGAACATGGTTATAGACGCTGGTTTTTCTTACTGGAGTAGATGGGAGCCTGACTGCATTGTTTCCTGTGATCTGCCCAGGCCGGGGAATCCCATCGCGGTTCGCGCCAGCGCTCAATTTCTATTATCAGAGTTGAGGGGCGGGAAAACAATCCAGGGGGGCGTAAAGATGACAGAAGTAGTGACAGGGATCATTGCAGGTAGGTCGTTCCAGTGATTGTCCTCACTCTCCCGGACCAATTTTGCGCAAGGATAGACAGCAGATCCTACCTTGAAGGATGGTAGCCCTTTGTTGAAGCAATATGCTCGTGTCTTGCAGGGTTTTCTGATGGTTAGACTTCTACGATAATCTCGGCTGATCCCTCAAGCATCCAAGCCCTGCTTGCCAAGTAA
>JBGCVQ010000060.1:0-23403 GCA_045888315.1 Anaerolineales bacterium
AACCAAAGGACGCTTGATATCCCCTGATCGCCCGAGCTTCCTTCCTGCAGTCAGGTGCCTGGCTTTGGTCATTGAATATCAATGCAGGAGTGAGACGAAAAGAAATATGGAGAATGAGAATCAGGTCCCAGAAGAAGAGCAGGAAATAACATCCCAGCCGGAAGAGAGCACGAGCGAACAGCCAGGTTGGTTCCAGGACTTTGTCGATCATTATGATGTCGACAAGCCTCAGCAAGGAGAGATGCTCACGGGCAAGATCCTGGATATCCAGCCAGGTTCGATCCTTCTGGATGTGGGGTTGAAGCGGGATGCGATCATCCCGGGCCAGGACCTGGATCATGTGGATCCCGAGATCCGGGACAACCTGGCAGTGGGAGATGAGATCACAGTAGGTGTGATCCGGACCCCACTTGGGGATGACGATCTGCTGGTATCCCTTCAGAAGGGCTTAGCACAAAAAACTTGGCTAAAAGCACGAGAGCTGCTTGATAACGGACGGATGGTCGAGCTGAAAGTGGTGGACCAGAACCGCGGAGGTCTATTAGTCTCATTCGAGAACCTGCAAGGCTTTGTACCCAACTCGCATATCCCGGCCATCCGCAGGGGCACCAGCACCCAGAAAGCGGGTGAGATCAAAGGGGAGATGGTCGGTAAATCTTTGGCAGTGAAAGCCATCGAAGTCAATCCCAAAGAACGGCGCCTGGTCTTTTCTGCCAGGGGCGCTCAGAAAGACCAGCGAAAGAAGCGCATGGAAGACCTGGAAGTGGGCGAGGTGATCAAATCCCGGGTTGTCAATGTGGTTGATTTCGGTGTGTTTGTCGATCTTGACGGCGTGGATGGGCTGGTCCACAAATCCGAGATTGATTGGGACCGGATTCCCCATCCGTCCCAGATCTTTAAAGTGGGGGACGAGATCGAAGTCAAAGTCATCAGTATCGATAAGGAAAAAGAACGGGTTAGCTTGAGCCGCAAAGCCCTGCTTCCCAATCCCTGGCAAGCGCTGGCTGAGAAATACCATGTGGGCGATTTGGTGGAAGGAGTGGTGGTATCCGTCTTGGATTTCGGTGCCTTCGTGGAGCTAGAGGAAGGACTCCAAGGCTTGGTACACATCAGCGAGATCGGGTATGCCAATCCTGAGGATCCCCAATCCGTTGTCAAGAAGGGAGATCCTGTGCTGGTCAAGGTGCTGGGAATCGAGCCGGAAAGAGAGCGCATGTCACTCAGTATGCGGCGGGTACCGCTCTCTGAGCAGATGGAATGGATCATGAACTTGGAAGATGCCTCGGAAGCTGTTTATTTGGACAGCGATGGTCCCGTGGATGACCTCGTTGAGGATCAACAAGGCCCGGAATCTTCCGAAGCAGATCAACCCCGGGCGGAACAAGAAAGCGAACAAGCAAACACTGAGCCTGACCAGGCTGATGTTGAGGATGAAGAGCTCCATGCGGCAGGTGAAGCCTCTCCGGATGAGGATGTGGTCGATCAGCCTCGCGAATCCACTGAGCTAACTGAAGAGGATCTACCCGGGGAACCCACTGACCCAGGCGAGGCTAACGGATCGGCCGATGAAGGCGGTGCGGAGGAGGGGTAAACTGCTGCCCGCTGGGTCTGCAGATCTGGAATGGCTGACCTTTGACTGTCAGCCATTTTCGTTTAATGGTAGATGCAGGCTCTCTGCGGGTGTCTTCTTGGAGTCCGGGAGATAGTCCTCACGATCGTTTCCGCAGTCACAGACTTCCCCGTGGAGGCACTTCATACAACAGTAGCTGTGCTGGCCTTTGACTACTGGCTTCCAGGTTATCTCCACTCCGCATCCATCACACCAGAGCGTATCACGATAGCGTACCATTTGACACCTCCTTATTCCGGATGGCTTTGAGGTCGCGCTGGACTGGTTGGTTTCGGATTACGACGGTTAGAGATCTCTGTCTGGAGACGAAAAGCGACGGTTCCAGACTGAAGGCAATGAAAGTGCTGATTTAACTATAACAGAGTGGGCAGGGAACTTCAAGTTCAGCCTAGATGTTCAGCCAGCGGCCGGCTGCGTCGGGAAGTTCTGCCAGCGTGCCTTGCTGGATAGTGCACTTGGGAAGGGAATTCAGGAAGTAGGGGCCATAGTTCTTGCTCAGCAGCCTCTTATCAAAGATCACGACCACGCCGACATCCTGTTTGGAGCGGATCAGCCTGCCGAATCCCTGGCGGAAGCTCAGGATGGCTTCTGGAAGCATGTACTCCTGGAAGGAATCCTGGTAGGTTTCGGAGCGGGCGGCAACGATCGGGTCGGAAGGGACTTGAAAGGGCAGCTTGGCAATCGCCAGGACTGAAAGATCCTGGCCCGGGATGTCAACACCTTCCCAGAAGGACCGGGTTCCCAGCAGAACTGCCTGGTCGGCCTCCCGGAAGCTCGTCAACAGGGTATGGGGAGAGGGTCCGCTACCCTGCTCATAGACGGTGATGCCTTCCTGAGCCAGAGGACCGGTGATGGCATTTGCCGTGTCCTGGAGCTGGCTGTAAGAAGTGAACAGCACCAGCGCTCTGCCGCCGGTAGCCTTGCAGAGCTCGGTCAATCCTTTGTTCAGCTGGAGCTGATGACCGTGGAAATCGCTGGGTTCCGGGATATCTTCCACCAGGTACAGTAAAGCAGCGTTTTGGTAATCGAAAGGAGAGCCCAGGGCCAGGACCTCTGCGTCGTCAGCTTTTAGGCGGCTTCGCAGATAATCAAAACTACCGGCGGTTGTCAAAGTAGCCGAGGTCAGGATCACAGCTCTCTTTTCATACCAGATATGGCGTTCCATCAATTCACCAACATGGAGCGGAGCTGCCTGGATGGCGACCGCTGGGCGTTGAGGATGGGATTCGATCCAGTAGATCATATTGGGATCCGGCTCGAATACCAGGTTATCAAGATTGACATACATTTCGTAGAGCTCTCGGGATGCTTCTCGGAGATCATCAAGGAGCGTTTCGTATTGGGGATTATCGTCGTGTTCCTTGTCTAAGAGATTGCTGATGGCTTCCCACAGCCGCTGAATGTCTTCCAGCAATCCATACAAAGACTGCCTGGCATGGTCCCAGGCGGCCTCCAGTTCGTCCCAATCCGATCCTGTGCGGTGGATCCCGTAAAAATTTTCAGAGGATTGGGGCGACTCGATCCGCAGCTGTCTGGTATAGCGATTGGTTCGGTTCGATCCAGCCAGCCTGTCCAAGAAGCCCTGGAGGATCCTGAACACATCGTCCATCCGGCTTTGGGTTTTGAATGAGCGCGAAATGATGGACTGCACCAGCTGGTTGAGCGCCCCGCGCTCGGCGGGAGTCAGCGATCCTTGGCCCAAGCCAAGGACCCATTTGAGGATGCCATTGTTTTCATCTCCCAGCATGCCCAGTGACCTGCGAAGCAGGGCCTGGGATGTGTAAAAACTGAGAGCGCTGGTGGTGGCGCCTTCCAGGTGGTGCGCTTCATCGACGATCAGGGTATCGTATTCTGGCAGGACCCTGTTGCCGGTTGCCACATCGGCCAGGAGCAGGGCGTGATTGACGATGATGATATGCGAAGAATGGGCTCGCTGCCGCGCCTGGTAAAACGGGCACCGGCCCCCGGTTCGCTTCAAGCAGCCTTCAGTGGAGCAGTCCTCGTGGTCTGCTGAGACTCGATTCCAGACTCGCATTTCTCTGAATCCGTTGAGATTGATCTCTCCCCGGTCGCCAGATAAGCTGGTCTCCATCCAAACCAGGATCTTGCCCAGGACGCGCATCTCGTCAGCGTTCTTGGGTTTGCTTTTTCGTAGCGATTCCAGGTGGTGGGGGCAAAGGTAGTTCGAGCGGCCTTTGAGGACGCAGGCTCGGCAGTCCAGCTTGAGGGTCTGCAGCAGCAGCGGAATATCTTTGCTGATCAGTTGGTCCTGGAGATTGATGGTGTTGGTGGATACCACCACTCGGTGCTGGTTCTTTGAGGCCCACAAGGCTGCGGGGATCAAGTAAGCCAGGGATTTGCCGATCCCGGTTCCGGCTTCGATCAGGATATGCCTGCCCTCTGAGATCGCGCGTGTTGCAGCCCTGAGCATTTCCTGCTGTTCCGAGCGGTTCTCGTAATTTGGGAATTCCTTGTGAAATGGGCCCCCGGGTTCTAGAAGGCTGGCGACCTGGTCCTGATCCAGGATTTGAAGGCTATCGCGAGGGTCTAGGGGTTTGAGGTCCGGAGGAGGGGGTTGGGTAAAGAAAGGATTCTGATAAGGTTGGATCCCCGCTGCTTTCGACCGGCCTGAGGCTTCCTTCAAAGCCCATTGGAAGGGTAGTGTGCCTTCCCAGTTTGTGTTCCTAGACAAGCGGACGATCTCCGCCAAGGTTGGAAGGGGTAGTTCGAGGATGAAGTCATACATGATCTGGAAGATCGCCTGGGTCACCCGGGCGTCATCCAAAGCCCGGTGCGTTGCCCGCTCTGGTACCCCTAGGACCTGGCCCAAAGCGCGCAAATTATAGCGGCCTTCTGTGGGCAGGATCACAGCTGCCATTTCATAGGTATCGATCGACGGGTTGGTTTTGAACGCGCCGGCCTCTGTTAAGAACGAAAGGTCAAAACTGACGTTGTGGCCGATGACCGGCAGGTCCTCAATGGCCGCTGAGGCCCCGAAATCCTGGAGGCTGCTCCGTAAAAAACCATCCAGTTCCAGGAGAGCATCCTGGAGGGGGAGGGCTTGATCGCCTCTCACCATGCTGGTGGTGATCCCGGTCAGATCGCTGATGAATTTCGGGATGGGAATGCCCGGGTTGACCAATTGGGAGAACTCAGTTTCTTTGCCGCCGCCTGTAAAAAGGACAGCCCCGATCTCGATGATCCTGTCGCTGGAAGAGTCCAGTCCGGTAGTTTCAAGGTCAATTACAAGAAGCGGTCTATCTGTCATCATAGGTTCTATCCCCTGCGGGAATACATGTAAAGCCGGCGCCTGCTGTTCCTGGCTCGCCCCTTCGCTGCCTCATCTCAGGAGCGGCTGAAAGCCTGGATAATGCGGGCGATGTGTTTAGCGCCTTTGAGATAAAGATCGATCCGGATGTTCTCGTCCGGTGCGTGGGCGTTTCCTCCAGGGTAGCCGATGCCTGTGGTGACAACTGGCAGCCCCAAGGTATGGATAAAGGCATAATTGGGTCCAGATCCGCCTGTCAAAGGGACGAGCTGCATTTTCTGGCCAAAGGCATCCTGGGAAGTATCGACGACCAGCTTCACAAATGGATCGTCGGGGTCAGTCCGGGCAGGTGGGCCTCCCCCCAGGTAATTGATCTGGATATCCTGAAAGCCCTGGCTGTCAAGGTGGTCGCGGAGCTGGCGGAGGACATCTTGGGGCATCTGGTTCGGTACCAGGCGGAAGTCAACCTTGGCGGATGCTCGTGCTGGCAGCACGGTCTTCGAGCCAGGTCCTTGATATCCAGAAGTCAGACCACAGATCGTGCAGGTAGGTTTAAATACCTCTGCCAGTTGAAGGGCGGTATCATCCGGGTATTCCTCTAAAAATCCCTGGAGCCCATAACGGTCGAGGTATTCCTGCCTGACGGGCGGCAGTTCTGCGAGCAGCTGGATATCGCGCTCCGTAGGCGGGATGATCGGGTCATAGAACCCCGGCAGCTGGATGTTTTCCGCGCTGTCTTTGAGGGAGTTCAAAGCCCACACCAGCCGCCAGGCCGCATTGGGAAAGATCGATCCGCCTAATCCAGAGTGCACGTCCATCCGGGCCGTTTCCACGGACAGCTCCACATAGCAGATTCCACGCAGGCCGAGATACTGTAAGGGAACGTCCCGATGGTCCACACCGCCGAATTCCCAGATGCAGGCGTCCGCTTCCAGTAATTCCTGGTGGGAATCAACGAAAGCAGGCAGATGGACGCTGCCGATCTCTTCCTCTCCTTCGAGGATGAACTTGATCCTGCAGGGCAGTTCACCCAGAACATCAAGCAGGCCGTCTATGGCATGCAGCCGGCTGACAAAGTGGCCTTTATCATCGCTGATCCCCCGGCCGTAGAGTTTTCCCTCGCGTTCTTCAGGCTGGAAGGGTGGGGAGGTCCAGAGGTCCAGGGGCTCAGCTGGTTGGACATCGTAGTGGTTGTAGATCAACAGGGTCTTCTGGGAGGCTCCTGAGTGTTCTCCGAAGACCACGGGATAACCATCGGTTTGGTAGAGATCCGCGGAAAATCCTCTGGCGCGGAGCATCTCCAATGCCATATGGGCGGCTTCCGCCATGCCCAGGCCCTGGGCGGCTACCGAGGGTTGGGCACAAAACCCTTTCAATTCCTGGAGGCTGTTCCCAAGGTTCGCCTCCAGGAAGCTGTCTACTGCTGAGAGGTCGGACATGGATTTTACTCCTGGAGCATGGATTGGATCCGAGCGACGATCAGGTCCAGTGCCACGGTATTATAGCCCCCTTCTGGGATGATCACGTGGGCGTAGCGTTTGGACGGCTCCACGAATTCCAGATGCATGGGCCTGACCGTCTCCAGATACTGGCGAGTGACGCTTTCAGTCGTTCGGCCGCGTTCTTCGATATCCCTCCGCAAGCGGCGGATGAAGCGGATATCCGCATCGGTATCCACATAGATCAGTAAATCGAACAGCTTGCGCAGTTCTGGTTCGGCAAAGATCAGGATGCCTTCCACCACTAAGATCTGGTGGGGAATGATGGGCGTGGTGTCCCCAGTGCGGGTGTGGGTTTTGAAATTATAGTGGGGAAGCTGAATGGTTTTACCGGATTTAAGCTGGTTGATATGTTCGATCAGCAGCTCGGTTTCCAGAGAAGAAGGGTGGTCGAAGTTGACCTTGGCGCGTTCTTCCTGGGCCATGCCCTTGAGCTCCCGGTAATAAGCGTCATGAGGTAGGAATGAGATCTTCTCAGGGCCAACCGATTCCAAGATGTAGTCCGCAACGGTGGTTTTGCCGGAGCCGGTTCCACCAGCGATACCGATGACAAGGGAGGGTTTTTGTTTACTCATCTTGCCTGTATTATACTTGAATGGGGTGCCTTCAGTTTACCAATTACGGCGGTCCTCTGCTTGCCCATACAGTGCTGAGCTATTTCCGGTGAGCACTGACCTCACAGGACCAACCCTGATAGATCGGGATGCAACAAATCCAGCAAATCAACGTATAGTGAATCAGGATTTATCAAGGAGGAAACACCGATGAAGAAAGCAGTCCTTCTCTCTCTATTGATCGCGGTCGCTTTGATCGCAGCGGCCTGCACCGCAGGACCCAATGATCTCCGCAATATGCCGGACGAGGATGGCGATGTGGCAGGATTCTGGCAGGGACTCTGGCAAGGGATCATCGCCCCCTTCACGTTCATTATTTCCCTGTTCTCAAAGAACATCACCGTCTACGAAGTACACAACAACGGCGGCTGGTATAACTTTGGGTTCCTGATGGGAGCCTCGATTATCTTTGGCGGTTCCGGTGGCGGTGCTGCCAGCCGCAGAAAGCGCAAGGATTGAACCTGGCCGGCGGCAAATCTCAGCTTTCGATGTTCAGGGGGGCGTCTGGCGGATGTTCGGCCATTTTCCCCAGCAGCTGGCTTTTCTGGTAAGCTGCCCAGACTGCTTTGGAGAGTATGGTCCGCATCCCGCCTTTTTCCAGCTGGTAGATGGCTTCCGCACTCGTCCCTCCCGGTGAGGTGACCATATTGCGGAGTTGAGCCAGGTGAAGATCAGATTGCTCGGCAAAATTGACCGAACCCTTTAAGGTCTCCAGCACGATCAATCGGGCATCTCTGCGGGAGAAACCCAGATGGACTGCTGCGTCCACCAGTGCTTCTGCCAGTAAGAACACATAGGTCGGACCGGTACCGCTGACCGCGGTAGCCATATTGAGCGCGTCTTCGTGGCCTACGAAGAGCTCTTTGCCCATTGCTTCTAGGATGACCCGGGCTTGGTCCCGCTGGGATTCTGAGACCTCTGAAGAAGCAGTCCAGACAGTCATCCCGGCGCTGATCTGCGCCGGTGTGTTGGGCATGGCGCGGATGACGGCCTTGTGAGACAAGCCTTTCTGGAGAGTAGAGATCGGCATCCCGGCAACGATCGAAAAGACCAGGCCTTTGGATGGGATCTTCCCTTTCAGACTAATGAAGACTTCCTGGATGACCTGGGGCTTGACAGCCAGGAGCACGATCTCAGCGTCCTTGACTGCTTCTTGATTGTCGGAGGTGACGTTGATGCCGTACTTGCTCTTGACCAGCTCTCGCTGTTCAGGATATGGATCGCTGGCGGTGATCTGCTCAGGAGGGAGCTCTTGGTTCTTCAAAAGGGCACCGATCATTGCCCCAGCCATTACTCCGCTGCCAATAACTGCTATGTGTTTGTCTTCCAGGCGTTTCATGTTCTCCTCCTGTGGCAGATGCTACTTGTAAGAAATGGATCCCTGCCGCTAATTCGTTTTAATGCTGTCATTGTACCATCCTGCTGGGCTCGCCTCCACTATTATCTGCATTTAACCCTGGTCCATGAAATCCTGCCTTTCCAGGTAATCCAGGATCCGGGTGGAGTATTCCTGATGGGATTCGCGGGTGTATTTTACACGGGTATATAGTTGAGCGAGATTCTCAACCTGATGCTCTTCGACCTGCTCACGGAGCCAGGGTGATTTCATATAACGTTCCCAGCCTTTGATCTCCCTGTCCTTGTAAATGTCCAGGATCTCCTGGTCCGTGTACTGATGATACACCTCATCGTGCATGATGCCGGTAAGTGGCAGGCGATCCCGCAAATTGGGATCTTCGGCGGGGTAGCCGAGGGAGAAACCCACTACCGGGATGACATTCCTAGGAAGTTCCAGGATCTTCCCGATCTGGTCTGCGCTGGCAAAGGTGCTGCCCAGGTAGCAGATTCCCAGACCGCGGGATTCAGCTGCCAGGGCTGTGGTTTGAGAAGCGAGCACAGCATCGATGGCAGCCACCATAAAACTGAAGTAGTTGTCAAAATTATCCGGGGCGTGCCGGAGATCCAGCCAGCGGCGCATGCGATGGAAATCAGCGCAGAAAGTCAGGAAGACCGGAGCATCCAGCACCATGTTCTGCTGCATGTGTGCCTGGTACAGTTTCTGGCGGAGGTCCTTATCGCGAGTTACGATGACAGAGTAGGACTGCATGTTCCCGGACGATGAGGTGCGGATGCCGGCTTCCAGGATCTCTAAGAGGATCTCCTCAGGAACTGGGTCCGGTTTATATTTGCGGATAGAACGGTGTTCATGAATCTGCTGCAGGACATCCATAGGGCACTCCTCGATTGCTTGAACAACTGAATAATACCCTATGATATTATTCCAGGCGCTGCACCTGTGCAAGGCTTATTGATGGTTAGGGTATACTGATGAGGATGGATAATGAGAAGATCCCTGACATGAGCGGGAAATCCTTGCGGGCGAATTTAATGCTCCTGCTGACAGCGGCGCTGTGGGGTGGAGGATTTGTAGCCCAGCGGCTGGGGATGCAGGAAATGGGACCCTATCTGTTCAACGGGATCCGGTTCTTCTTGGGCGCTCTGGTCCTGGTCCCATTTTTACTTTTCCGTAAGGACGCCCAGCGGAATGCCCCGGATCATTGGAGGGGCCCTATCCTAGTCGGTATGGCGGCCGGCGTGCTGCTGTTCATCGGAGCGACGCTTCAGCAGCTGGGGCTGGTGTATACCACAGCTGGGAAAGCGGGGTTCATCACCGGTCTTTATGTGATCATCGTCCCTCTCCTGGGGATGCTGTGGGGCGACCGGGCCCCGTTCAATACTTGGGTAGGCGTGTTGCTGGCGCTGACCGGTATGTACCTGCTTAGCGCCACGGAGGGATTGCGTTTAGCTCCGGGTGATGGGTACGTACTGACTGGAGCCCTGTTTTGGGCCATGCACGTTCAGCTCATGGCTAAGTATGCCCCCCGGATCGATCCATTCAAATTGTCATTCGTCCAATCGCTGTTTACAGCGCTGGTCAGCTTCCTGGTAGGGTTGAGGGTCGAGGGATTGGTCATGGAGGAGGTCAAGGATTCACTCTGGCCCATCCTCTATGGGGGTGTGATATCGATCGGTGTCGCGTATACGCTGCAAATTGTTGGCCAGCAATCTGCCCGGCCTACACCGGCAGCGATCATCCTCAGCCTGGAATCTGTATTCGCTGCTTTGCTTGGGTGGTTGATCCTGGGTGAAGGCTTGACGCTCCGATCCCTGGCTGGATGCGGCTTGATGCTGTTGGGAATGGTTTTGGCTCAGATCCCACCCCGGTTACGGGCCGGGCAAGTTGGGTCTATGTAACTCACCCTGCCCTTTCCAAGCGCAGGCAGGTGCAGGGGTAGCCTGCGTTGTCGCTTTTGTAGCGGTGTACTTCAATGAACCCTTCGCTTTTATAAAGATCGACTGCCCTGGAGTTGCCAGCCAGGGCGATCGTCCAGGCCTTTCCGGGAATGAGCTCCACACCTGCCTGGAGGAGTTTCCTTCCAATACCCTGTCCAAAATGATCTGGGTCAACATACAACCAGGCCAAATAATCCCCGTCGACTCCAACAAATCCAACCAACTCATCACCCAGGCAGGCTACCAGCTTGCGGCTTCTCTTCAAGTCCGCTACTTCCTGATCTTCTTCAATAGGGACAAAAGATCTTGGATCGCAGGAGCCAGCCAGCTCGATTGGGCGGGCTGCGTCATGGATCTGACAGATGCGGGCCCAATCAGCGGCTTGGTAGGGGCGGATGACCAAAGGTGGCAAGGCCAGAGGACTATCCTTCCTCGTAGGAGTTTGTACCATATACAGCCGGAACCCACTTCTGGCTGGTGATGGGAGGCCGCCGATAACCGGGATCTTCCTGACGAGGTGGGAGTTGGACTGGTTCCGGGGTGTGATCCTGATAATCGATCAAGCTCAGTAAATGGCTGATGCAGTTCAGTCGGGCGTGGCGTTTGATATTGGCATCCACCACATACCAGGGCGCTTCTTCGGTGTCGGTGTACATGAACATGGCATCTTTTGCCCGGGAGTATTCCACCCAGCGGGCGCGAGATTCCATATCCATCGGGCTCAGCTTCCAGCGGCGGGTGGGGTCGGTATTGCGCCTCCGGAAACGGCGTTCCTGTTCCTCGTCGCTGACCGAGAACCAGTATTTAATGAGCTGGACGCCAGAACGAACCAGCATGCGTTCGAACTCCGGGCAGGTCCTCATGAATTCCCGGTATTCGTCATCAGTGCAAAAGCCCATCACCCGTTCAACTCCAGCCCGGTTGTACCAGCTGCGATCGAAGAGCACGATCTCACCCGCAGTGGGCAGATGGGGGACGTAGCGTTGGAAGTACCATTGTTGTTTTTCTTTATCCGAGGGGGTGCCCAGGGCAACAACGCGGGCAATACGGGGATTCAGGCATTGGGTGATCCGCTTGATGACGCCGCCCTTACCAGCTGCGTCCCGGCCTTCAAAGATCACGCAGACCTTGAGACCCTGGTCTTTGATCCAGTACTGCAGTTTTACCAGCTCTTCCTGCAGTATGTTCAACTCCCGGTTATAGTGCGAGGACTTGAGTTTGCCGCTTGCCGTGTACTCAAGGGCTTCCTGTTCTTCTGACATGGGCTGCTCCTTGTATTGTTGACACCGGATCCTGGGGAGGTGATGCTACCTATAAATATAATCAAAGCTAAAATCCCCGTCAACTATCGCGAGCTGGTTTTCCCCTTGGATTTGGCAGCAGGATTAAAAGAAGAGAGCCACCGGAGGGATTCGAACCCTCAACCTATCACTTACGAAGCGATTGCTCTACCCTTGAGCTACGGTGGCACTATAAGCTGTGGTTGACGGGAAAAATTATACCAGCTATTATACCTGAGTGAAAAGACAATGGCCGGTCGAGCCGGCATCCCAACCACAAGAAGGAGTTTGATTTGCGGATCGCTGTATTGTCTTACCATACCTGCCCCCTGGCTACGCTGGGCGGAAAAGATGCGGGCGGGATGAATGTCTACGTGCGTGATCTGGCGCTCTATCTTGGCCGGGAAGGCGTCCAGCTGGACGTGTTCACTCGATCGCAGGACGAGCACGTTCCGCACGTCCTGCACGACCTGGGTTTTGGCAACCGGGTTGCCCATATCCCGGCGGGACCGGAGCATCCGCTGCCGAAGATCATCCTAAAGGATTACATCGAGGACTATGCTGACCAGATCCTGGATTTTGCGAGTGCAAAAGGTATGCAGTATGACCTGATCCACAGCCACTACTGGATGTCTGGCCTGGCTGCAGAGAAGCTGGCCTGGAACTGGAATGTGCCGGTCGTCCAGATGTTCCATACCCTGGGAAAACTGAAACAGCTGATAGCCCAGAATCCAGAAGAGGCAGAAGGGGATTACCGCATCCAGGGGGAGTCCCGGGCGATCGAGATAGCGGACAGGATTGTTGCCTCAACATCGACAGAAAAACAGCAGCTTGAGGACTTATACGGGGCTGACCCCTCGAAGATCGAGGTCATTCCCCCGGGTGTGGACCTGCACCATTTTTATCCCATTCCACCGGAGGAAGCCAAGGAATTCGTCGGTGTTCCCCTGGATAAGCGCATGCTGTTGTTCGTGGGACGGATCGAACCGCTTAAAGGGATCAAGACCCTGCTCAAATCGCTAGCCATTCTCCGGCAGAACGGTCAGGCGGGCGAGAAACTCTGCCTGGCCATCATCGGAGGGGATCTAGAAGAGGACCAAACCCAGGAGTCTCAGGAAATGAAGCTTCTGCGAGAGCTCAGGGAGGAGTATCACCTGGAGGATATGGTCACTTTTCTGGGTAAGCGCAGTCAGGATTCCCTGCCGTATTATTATTCGGCGGCCGAGATGGTGATCATGCCCTCTCACTATGAATCGTTCGGGATGGTAGCCCTGGAATCCATGGCGTGCGGGACACCGGTGATCGCTTCCATGGTGGGTGGATTGATCCACCTGGTGGAGGATGGAGTGACTGGCTATCATGCCCCGGTTGAGGACCCTGTGGCGTTGAGCCAGCGTATTGCGAGCTTGCTCGATGATAAAGCACTCCGTTACCGTATGGGCCACGATGCCTTTGCTTTTGCGAAGAAGTACAGCTGGGAGAATATCTCTGCCCGAATCGTCGAGCTCTACCAGGAATTGATCGCGGAACGGAAGCGGGCAGCTTAATCCTGGGGCGAATCCCCCGGTACCAATCCATAGCGGATCGCCAGGATGGCAGCCTGGGTCCTATCGGCTACCCCAAGTTTCTTAAGCAGCACGCTGGTGTAATTGCGAACCGTCCCTTCTGCCAGAAAGA
This sequence comes from Anaerolineales bacterium, assembly GCA_045888315.1. GTDB lineage: Bacteria > Chloroflexota > Anaerolineae > Anaerolineales > UBA11858 > B10-G9. Next base: position 13,263 of record JBGCVQ010000060.1, read on the forward strand.
GTTTTTCAGCGATCTCTGCATTCGATAAACCCTGGGAGAGCAAGGTCAGGATATCCCGCTCCCGTTCTGTGAAGGTGTAGTGGGTGGGCGGCTGGGATCGGCCGAAATTCTCCGCGTACTCGGCCAGCAGCTTCCCGGCAACCTGGGGGTCGATGAAGGATTTCCCCTGCAGAGTGCCTTTAATGGATTTTATGAGCTCCGCCGGCGGGGTGTCCTTTAACAGGTACCCTGCCGCTCCGCTGCGGATGGCATCAAAGATCCATTCGTCATCATCATAAGTGGTCAGCACCAGGACGTAAATATTAGGATAGTCATTGGTGATCTTGCGAGTCGCCAAGACACCGTCCATCTCTGGCATCTTCAAATCCATCAAGACCAGATCCGGCTCCAGTCTGGGAACCATCTCGAGCGCTTCTTCTCCATCGTGGGCAGTGCCAACGACCTCTAGTTCTTCATCCGCGCTGAGGATCGTCTGCAAGCCTTCGCAGACGATCTTCTGATCGTCACAAATCAGTATCCTGTACATCTGCAAGCTCCGTAGTCAATAGTACGTGGGTGCCCTGGCCGGGCTGGCTGTGGATCTCCAGGTGGCAGCCGCATTCCTGGGCTCTCTCGGTCATTCCTTGGATGCCGAGTGATTCAGGGTCTTGATCCTGGAAGGTGTTGAATCCGCTGCCATTGTCTTCAATGCTCAGTGTATATGTATTTCCCTGGCCCGAAAGGCTGAGAGTGACCAGTGTAGCGCCAGCGTGTTTGACGATGTTCTCCAGGGCTTCCTGCGCGATTCGGTAATAGGCTTGTTCGACTAGGATCGAGGATTTTGGCAGGATGTCGGGAAGATCGAATTGGATCTCAAAGTGTCCCCGGCTGGCAGCTTGGTATCCCAAATTCTCCAAGGCCAGTTTCAATCCCAGGTCCTCCACCTGCTTAGCGCGAAGGTCGCGGAGGGCACGCCGGGTATCGGTAAGGCCGATCCGTGTGTTGTAGAGGGCGTGATCGAGGCGTTCCATAACCTGGGGATGGTCGTTTCCCAGCATGATCTTGATCGCTTCCAGGTTGACAGTCAAACCGCTCAAGGTATGGGCGATGGTGTCATGGAGTTCACGGGCAAGGCGGTTGCGCTCCCGGCTGGTCGCCAACTGTTCAACCATCACGGCATGCTCGCTCAATTTCAGATTAGCCGTCAAGAGTTTTTGTTCCTGGACGCGTTGGGTTGTGATCAAAGTGTTAACGATATGCCCGATCATGCCAAATGCGAAAGCACGGATCAGCGGTACGCCGAGGATGGGCAGGGTTTCAAAATTGATGATTTCCAAGCGCGAGAAGAGGATGATGACCTCGGTCAGTGAGGTCAACAGCGTGAACGCCAGGACATACCGGAAATGGTACTGCCAGGCAATGATCACCAGGGGGACGATCAAGATCGGGAACAGCAGCCAGGACCTGGTGATGGTGACCAGGGCGGATTCCTGGGGGCTGGCAAGGTAGATCAGGTTGCTGAAGAGGGGCAGGGCAGTAGCAGCCACCAGTCCCAGTGGAAGGTAGTATCTCCCCAGTTTTTTTTCTAACCAGATCCAGGACAGATATCCAAAGAGCAGCCCATCGATTCCCAGATTGACATAGGATTGGATTTGGGAGGGATTGACGATCTGCCCAGTTTGGACCGCTGTGAACAGGGAAAGGGCTGCGAAATATCCCATGGCAACCCCGGTGAAGTAGCGGAAGATCTGGACAACTTGGGCTCTCTTCGGCTGTGGTGTCATACGGTCATCATAACATATGCTGCACGGTCGAAAACGTAACTCGCCAAACGATGAGCAAGGTCGTGATCCGAGTCATTTGCGTGGCCCGGAGCCGCGCCAAATGTCATCCCCTTATGCTGGAACAGAGCGCGGCGCTAATCGGCTGGGATACTTGCTGGAGACCCGACCTCCGAGGTCAGGTGGACCTCCGAGGTCTATCCTTTATTTTGGCTGTGTTTTCCCGAGGTCGATCCAGCTGATCGACCTGCTGCCCAGCCAGTCGAGAATGCTGCCTGGAGATTGAATCCACCGGTGTTGGCATCGACATCGAGGATCTCGCCTGCGAAGTAGAGGCCTTTGATCAATTTAGACTCCATGGTATGGGGATCGACTTCCCGTGTGTTGATCCCGCCGGCGGTGATGATGGCCTGTTCAAATCCCTGGTGGCCAGTGACCTGGAATTTGAAATTCCCTTTCAGCCAGTCGATCAGCTGCTCGCGCTCCTGGCTGGTGAGCTGGCTGTTCTTTTTGTCCCAGGGGATCCCGGTTTGCTGGACACAGATCGGGATGAGCTTTCTGGGGAGCAGACCCTCCAACAGGGTGCTGAATTGCTTGCGTCCCAAGAGCTGGATATCCCGCAGAATTCTGGCGTCCAGGGTTTCGTGAGAAAGGGCAGGTTTGAGATCGATAGTGATTTCCACCTGGCTATCCTTCTCCAATGCCTGGACGATCTCTCTGCTGAGGGTGAGGATCACCGGCCCGGAGAGCCCGAAATGCGTGAACATCAGTTCTCCGAAAAGCTGGTTGGAGAGTTTTGAGTCGATATAGACGGATGCGAGAACATTGCTTAGACTCAATCCCTGAAGCTCTTGGGCAGTACTGCCGGCAGTTGTCACGGGGACCAGAGCCGGGCGCAGCGACCGGATGGTGTGGCCCACTTCTCGGGCTGCCTCCAAACCTTCACCGGTCGATCCCGTTCCTGGATAGGCTTTTCCACCAGTTGCCAGGATCACTGCAGCAGCGAAGATCTCTCCCCCGTCGGTCTGTACTCCCTGGACGATTCCATCCTGGACCAGGATCCTTTCCAGGCGGGTCTGGGTGCGAATGACCACTCCCGCTTTTTCGACCCATCCCAGCAGTGCGCTGCGCACATCGCGGGCGTCCTCACTGGCTGGGAAGATCCGGCCTCCCCGCTGCTCAACCGTGGGGACTCCCAGGTCCCGGAAGAACGCCCTGAGGTGGGTGGTATAGAATTGATAGAAGACCTGGGTCAGGAAGCGGCCCTCCCGATTGAACTGAGCAATGGCTTCCGGTATAGGAGTGGAGTTGGTCAGGTTGCAGCGGTGTTTCCCGGTCAGTAGGAGCTTCCTGCCAGGCTGTTCCATCTTTTCGATCAGCAGTGTACGGCTGCCGACGAGGGCAGCCTGCCCAGCTGCCATCAAACCGGCAGGTCCGCCTCCGATCACGATCACATCATAGGTTTCCATAACTCACCGATCCGGGTTATCCAAGCGGTACAACCAAGTGTATCACTACCTTGCAAGCAGGTGATAAAGGTGAGGAATGTAAGTTGACAATTTTCACCGTCTTCTTTAGAATACAATCGTTGTGTAGGATTGCAGATTAACAAATGAATACGGCGAAGGTGCCCCGCAACCCATTCGTGGGGGGGGCTGAAAGGCGAAGTCTGTGAGAATCAGACGCTGACCCGCAACTGTGATGTGGCAGATACCACTGCCACTAAGCCAGGTCGACCGCCTTTGCTGACAGTTCATGGAACTCTCGCGGTAAGGAGGTGTGAACTTGGATGATGCATAGACAAAATCCATTTGCCTCCCCTGTCTGAGACAGGGGTTTTGTTTTTAAGAGATGAATTATCGTCATAGACGTAAAAGAGGAGTCATGAGAAACAGAGCAACCTTTCTTGTAAGCCTGATTGTTGGTATGACATTACTACTCTCGGCCTGCTCCCTTGCGGCCCAGCAGGAGGCACCGGAGGCAATTCCCTCTGAGATCCCTGCTACCGCGGAGCCTGCTGACGTTCCACCTACCGAAGAAACAGCACCAGAACCGATTGTCGTCACCGACGATCTTGGGGTTGAGATCACCCTGGAGGGACCTGCCCAGTCGATCATCAGCATCTCCCCTTCACTCACAGAGATCCTGTATAGTGTTGGTGCTGGAGAGCGCTTGATCGGGCGAGATTCCAATTCCACCTTTCCTGAAACTGCCCTTGAGGCAGTGGATCTAGGCGGGATGTGGGACGGCATCCCTGTCGAAGACATACTTGCCATGGAACCAGACCTGATCCTGGCTGGCGAGATCTTTTCGGCAGACGCGATTAGTGAACTGCGGGACCTGGGTTTGACGGTCTACTGGCAGGCTAACCCTGATGATTTTGAAGGCTTGTATGAAAATATCAAGGACATCGCGGTCCTCACTGGTACGGAAGATCAGGCGGCTGCCCTGGTGGAAGAGCTTTCTGCCCAGGTCGCCAATGTGGATGACAAACTGACGGGAGTCGAGCAAATTCCACTTGTTTTCTATGAGCTGGATGCATCCGAGCCGGCCAATCCCTGGACCGCTGGTGGGGGTACATTTATATCCTATGTGATTACCCGGGCCAAAGGCCAAAACCTGGGAGACAGCCTGGAAGGAGAATGGGTCCAGATCAGCTCTGAAGCCCTGGTTGCCCAGGATCCAGATGTGATCTTGCTGGCGGATGAACTTTATGGCATCACGGCAGACTCGGTTGCTGAGCGGGCTGGTTGGGGAGAGATCACCGCGGTCCAGGACGGACAGGTCTTCGGTTTCGATCCTTTCATCCTCAGTGTTCCGGGACCGCGCCTGGTGGAGGGGTATCAGGTGCTGGCTCAACTGCTGCATCCGGAGGTGTGGGAATAACCGCTATGAGGTCCAGGCCATATCTGGCAGTATTTTCCCTGCTGGTCTTAGCATTCATTCTGAGTGTTGCCCTGGGGGCCGTCGTTATTCCCCCAGGCAGCGCTCTCCAGATCCTGCTCAGTAAGATTCCTGGGCTGGATATTAAGGCATCCTGGCCTGATTATTTCGAGACCATCATTTGGGATCTGCGCCTGCCCCATGCCATACTAGTTGGTTTGACCGGGGCGGCCCTGGCTGGCAGCGGAGCAGCCTTCCAGGGTCTGTTCCGGAACCCACTTGCCGATCCCTATCTGATCGGCGTCGCCTCCGGGGCTGGTTTAGGTGCGATCATCATCATGTCCATTCCCCAAGCGGGACGCTATCTTGTTCCTTTTGGAGCCTTCCTGGGAGGGTTGGGGACGATGGTTGCTGTCTATCAATTGGCAAAAGTCGGGCAGATCGTTCCGCTGACCACCTTGATCCTGGCCGGCGTAGCCATTGGCTCCTTCACATCGGCGTTGACATCCTTTTTGATGTTGATCTCGGATGAGATGGTTCTCCAGGCCATGGGTTTTTTACTGGGTGGATCCACCGTCACCGGTTGGGAGCCGCTGATCATCGCTCTTCCCTATTTTTCAGTGGGGCTGACCACGCTGGTGTTCAGCGGGCACTCGCTCAACGTCCTCCAGTTTGGGGAGGAGCAAGCCAAGCAGTTAGGGCTTTCGGTAGAAAAGGTCAAATTGTTCATCATCATCTCAGCATCACTGACTACCGCTGCTGCTGTGTCATTCTCCGGGGTGATCGGATTTATCGGCTTGGTGGTACCCCATATGATCCGAATCGTCTGGGGTGGTGATTATAAGCAGCTCATCCCGCTTTCGATCATCGGCGGGGCGGTCACCCTGCTGTTCTCTGATCTGCTGGCCAGGATCGTCATGGCACCCGGCTATCTGCCTGTAGGGATTGTCACAGCTTTGATCGGCGCTCCATTCTTCCTGTGGATCCTGAGACGAGCGAAAAAAGAGGTGTTCTGGTGAGCGAGCAAGGATTCCCAGTACTGCGCATTGAATCACTGTCTGCTTCCTATGGTAAGAACCAGGCATTGAGAGATATTTCCCTGGATGTAAAAAGAGGGGAGATCGTGGGTTTGATCGGCCCCAATGGTGCGGGAAAATCCTCCTTGATCAAAGTGATCAGTGGGATCCTCCGGGCAGGAAGCGGTGAGGTCTTGGTCAACGGGACCTCGATTAAAGCGCTTTCGCCAGCGGAACGGGCCAGGATGGTGGCTGTAGTGCCGCAAGCCCATCAGCTCGGTGGGGCATTTTCTGTCCGCCAGACTGTCCTGTTGGGGCGGACAGCTTATCTCGGTTTCCTGGGAAAACCGGAAGAGAAGGATCTGGAGATCGTGGACTGGGCTATGCGAGAGACGTCCGTCGATTCCCTGGCTGATAGAAAACTGGCAGAGATCAGCGGGGGAGAACAGCAGCGGGTGCTGCTGGCGAGGGCCCTGGCTCAAAAATCCCAGGTATTGCTGCTGGACGAGCCTACCAACCATCTTGACCTTAAGTACCAGGTCGATCTACTACATCTGCTGAAGACGCTGGTCAGTCAGCAGCACCTATCGGTTCTGATGGCCATGCACGACCTCAACCAGGTGTCAGGCATAGTAGACCGGGTAGCCATCCTGGTCGGTGGAGTGCTGCAGTGCGTAGGTGTGCCCGAGGAAGTCCTGACCCCAGAGTTCATCCAGCAAGCCTACCAGGTCGAGGTGGAGACTTTTACGCACCCTGGCACACAAAGACATTATTTATTTCCCCGTTCATAGAAAAAGCCACCACCCGAGGGTGGTGGCTTCTGTTTGAGAGGGGTATCCTGGGATCTATTTCTTCAAAGGGTTGGGTCCGAGCTCACGGATGCGCTCTGTCATTTCCTTGGCCGCGTCCGCGAAGGATTTTCCCTGACCTCCGGACATAAAATACATGTTCAAGCGCTCTCCGCCCAGGCCGATCTGGTCTAGGATGTCTTTAGTGTGCTGGACGCGCAGCTCACCCCGTTCGTTGCCGCGAACATGGTGGCAGTTCCCTTTGGGACAGGCGATCACATAGACACCGTCAGCACCATCCTCGAAAGCCTTCAACAAGTAGCGGGAATCTGTCTTTCCCGTGCAAGGAAGTTTGATCAGCTTGACATTGGCAGGGTATTCAATCCGCAGTGCGCTGGCAGTATCGGCAGCCATATATCCACAGTAAATGCACATGAAGGCCGTGATCTCAGGTTCGAACCCTTTTTCACTCATAACTCAACCCAGCTTCCCAGAACCGGAAAATCAGGAACCATGACCTGGTTATCGGTGTAATTCATCAGTTGGATGGCGTTGGCAGGACATTCGGCAGTGCAGGTCCCACATCCGTGGCAGAGAGTCGGCTCGATATATGCAGCGCCTCCCAGGCCTCCCACGCCAGTATATTCATCCTTGATGCGAGGGATCTCAAAGGGGCAGGTCCGCATGCAAGTCAGGCAGCCCACACATTTATCAGGATCGACGATAGCGATGGTTCCTCCGAAGTGGAAGGGCTTCTTGCTGAGAAGAGTGGTGGCCCTCCCGGCGGTAGCCAGCGCCTGGCTGATGGATTCCTCGATGAATTTCGGATAGTGGGCGATCCCGCAGACGAAGATACCCTCTTCCATGAAGTCCATCGGTCGCATCTTGATATGAGCTTCCAGGAAGAATCCTTCATTGGAGATAGGTACATCCAGGATCTTGGCCAGCTCCCTGGTTCCCTCTGAGGGTTTGATGGATGTGCTGAGTACGAGCAGATCTGGCTTGAGGATCATTTCCCGATCAAGCATTTTCTCCTGGAGGCTGACGGTGATCTGCCCGTTATCGTGGTCTACCACCGGTGGTTTTGAGTCCTCGTAGCGGACAAAAATAACGCCGCGGTTCCTGGCTTCAGTATAGTACTGCTCCCTGAACCCGTAGGTGATGATGTCCTTGTACAGCACCGTTACCTGGCAGTCGGGATTGATGGTCTTGAGCCGGATGGCATTCTTGATCGTACTGATACAGCAGATCCGGGAGCAATATTGGTAGGTCTCGTCTTTCGGTTTGACACACTGGATCATCACAACCTGTTTGAGGCCAGTGACCTCATCCAGGTGGTAGGCCAGCTTGTTCTCCATTTCCAGTTGGGTGATGACCGAGGGATGTTTGCCAAGCAGATAATGGTCTACCCTGGCTTCCTGGCCACCGGTGGCGACAACGGTCACTCCATGGGAGATCTCCGAAGTGGTTCCGTCCCCGTGGCGCAGGACCGCGTGGTACGCTCCCACATGGCCATCGTGTTCCTCGACCACAGTGTTGGTCATGACCGTGATGCGGGAATGGGAGATGATGCGGTTGACCTGGTCGCGCAGCAGGCGGTTGGGGTTGTCTCCTTCGACGAGGAAGTGGACCTTCTGCAGGTTCCCCCCAAGGGAATCCGCTTTTTCCACCAGGACAACCTCAAAACCAGAATCGGCGATAGAGAGAGCGGCAGTCATCCCTGAGATTCCGCCACCAATCACCAAAGCCCGCCGGTGAGGCGGGATAGAGGATTTATAGATCGGCTCCAGGGTAGCTGCCCGTCCGACGCCGATTCGGACCAACTCCAAGCCTTTGCGGAAGGTTTTATCTTCCTGGTGGGGGTGGACCCAGGCGGCAAAACCGCGCAAATTGACCATCTCCAGCAGGTAGGAGTTCAAGCCCGCTTCCCGGACTGTCTTCTGGAACAAGGATTCATGGGTGCGGTGGCTGCAGCCAGCAACCACAACTCGGTTGAGATCGTGTTCCTGGATAGCCTTGCGGATCTGGTCCAGCCCCTCGGGAAAACATCCGTAACCAATTTCCTCTGTATGGACCACGTGAGGGAAATCGGCGGAGCGGTCCAGCAGTTCTTCTACATCGATGATGCCTTCCATGGTGGGATAGCAGCGGCAGCTGAAGACGCCGATGCGCGGTTCCTCTCCGACAACGCTCTTTTCCGGAGGGAATTCCTGATCGCTCATGAAAGGATATTCACGGCTGGAGTAGGAACTGCCCAGTTTATCCTGGAAAAGCCGCATGACATCGCCAGCTGCACCAGCCGAGTCGATGATCGTTTCTGCGATTTCCTTCGGGGACGAAAATGCACCGCAGACGTAGATCCCGGGCTGCGTTGTTTCCAGAGGGTTGAATTTATCGGTCAGGCAGAACCCGTATTCGTTAAGGTCGAAATCCAGCCTGTTGGAGATCAAGGACGCGCCGGAGGGCGGTCGGACACCCACAGAAAGGACAACCATGTCAAAGCGTGCTTCCTTGATCTTTCCCCCGTTATCCGGATCGGGATATTGGACAATGAGGTCCTTGGTCTTGGGATCTTCCTGGATATCAGAGATCCGGCAGCGGGTGTACTGGACCCCGTACTGGGATGTGGAGCGGTAGAAATATGCGTTGTATTCTTTATTGAATGCCCGCTCGTCCATGATAAAGATCTGGCAGTGGACATCTTCCAAGCGCTCTTTGGCCAGCACGGCTTCCTTGGTGGCATACATGCAGCAGATCGAGGAACAGTAAGGGTGCTTCTGGTCCCGAGAGCCAATGCATTGGAGCCAGGCGACCCGCTTGGGCGGTTTGTTGTCGGAAGGCCGCAGCAGCTGGCCTTCGGTGGGGCCGGAGCGGCTGACGTAGCGTTCGTACTGCATGCTGTGAACGACATTGAGATAGCGGCCGTAGCCGTACTCGGCCAGCTCCAGGGGGTTGGTCAGTGTATATCCCATGGCGAGGATGATCGCTCCCACATGGATGGTCTCTTCCCAGGGCTGGTCATCAAGGTTGATGGCGTTGGTAGGGCAGACGTCAACGCAGCGGTTGCAGCCCTCGCAGTAATCACCTTTATCGATGTAATAGGTATCAGGTAGGGAGCGGGGAGCGCTCTTATGCACGGCATTGCGGGTGACCAGGCTTTCCTGGAATTCGCTGGGAAGACGTTCCGGACAAGCAATTGCGCATAGACCACAATTGGTGCACAGCGCAGGATCGACATAGCGCGGTTCCCGCAGGAGCGTGATCTCAAAATTGCCAGCCTGGCCGGAGGCGTCCTTGAGCTCGGTACGGGTCAACACCTCGATATTGGGGTGGCGGTTGTGCTCATGGAACGCTGGTGAAATTGCAGGGCGGGTGCATCCGTAGCCGTGATCGGATGTGCCCCGGCACAATACGCAGTCATGGGTGGGGAACATATATCCCAGCTGGGCGACCCTGCCGCCCAACCCAGGATCACGCTCGATGAGATAGACTTTGAGGCCGGCTTCAGCGAGGTCAATAGCTGCCCGCATACCACCGATACCCCCGCCAACCACTAAAACAGAACCGGCGGGTTGATGATGTTCACTGATCATGAAGACTCCTGAAACTGACGAATGTCCAATATAGTTGCATCTCCGAGGCCGTTGATGACCTCGGTCAATTTGTCTTCTGAGATGTTCTGTACCTTATAAAC
>JBGCVQ010000060.1:23503-31274 GCA_045888315.1 Anaerolineales bacterium
ACCGGCAGGCATCCGATCAAGTTGTCTGCCATCATCCGGGCTGCGATCTCAATAGGTGTATCAGGTGTAGCTGTGATGACATCCTCAAGCATGATCGAATGGACTTTGATCTTTGCCAGCACATAGCTGACCTCAAATCGGCTCAAATTGGAAGTGTCTGCTGGAAGAGCACTGGCAAGGGAACCCTTGGTGATCAAGCCGACCATTTTTCCCGAATCATCCAAAATAGGGAGATGGCGGAATCCCCCGGATTTCATCAGGTCCTGAGCGTCCGTCACGGACATCTCCGGAAATCCGGTAGTGGGATTTGGGGTCATGCGGTCTTTTACAAACATTTGCTCCTCCCGTATCATCCGCAGTGCAGAGGAAGGATCAGCCGTCCTTCTCAAGGGCAAATCAATGCAAGGCAAGTGAGAAAGCTGCACTGGGTGGATACCGTATATTTATACCAGAATGCGGTACCGCTGCACCTTGATTTGGCAAAGTTGTGATTAATATCACCTGTTTTACGGACGGGCTTTCGAATCGGGACCCTAGCTGATTGGAAGACATGGAAAACCAGGCAAAAACCCCCTGCAAGGGGTATTAGCTATATTACGAAACTGCCAGATTTGAGGCAGCGCGGGACATTCGCAAGATTGTGGAACCAGGACCGTTTAGCTGCGACTGGCTTGATAGAGTTCGAATAATTTTTGAAGGGATTCCTGAAGCCGGTTTGCCAGGGCTGAGCCTCCTTGACTGGTGACGTCATCCTCATTTTCGAAGATCACATACGGGACTGCCACACCCTGGATCTCTATCGACGTCGGGCTGGCTTTGTGGACTTCATCCCAATCAGACGCGCGGTAGAGGGCTTCCATTTTTTCATCTGAGAGGCCGTGCTCTAATATGCTGTCTGGGCGATCGGGATTGAATCGAGCTTGGTTCTTCCGAAGGGATTCCTCCCAGGATACATCGACATAAAGGATGGCGAGCTTAAGGGCGATATCCTTGCTGAGGTATTCAAAGGCCCGTCGGAAGCCTCCGTGGGAACTGCCCCTGGAAAATTCGATCACCAGCGTGTTTTCGCGATGGAAATCCGGATTGTCGCGAAGGATTTTCTCGTACTCCAGGTCAATGCGCCGGATCAATAGATCCCACATGTAAACGTATTTGAAATTTCCTTGCTCGTCTGTGTGCAGTTTCGGGTGACCCAGTTCCGCCAGGATCGCATCTTCCTCGAACCAGGTCCAGAGCATTGGGAAATCATCCAGCTCTTGGAAGGACCCGATATGATAGCGTTCCAGTCGCTGGTCCAGGGGAGTGTTCTTCAAATGGGCGATGATCTCACTTTTTCCGGCAGCGGGTCGGGCGATCAGCAGTAGGATATCAAATATGCCAGTGTTCTTATCGTTCATTGATTTTTCCTTATAGGGTATTCTGTCTACTATGCCTGATTTTCCGGTATCCAGGACACGGTATATTCCAGGTGCTGGCCGGGCTGGGTCAGCTTGGGATCGGACACCAGCCAGCTGCCGTGGTGACCTGATTCCTTGGCTCCCAGCTCAAAATGCGCCATGGCGATCCCAATATCAATGCGCTGAAGGTCCGCCAATCCCAGTAAATAGTCAAAGAATGGAGGGGGATAGTTGGGGGTCCTGCGGAGATAAAAATGCCAGGATTGGCCGCTTTTCAGGATTCGCCAGGGCTGCTTGTTGGAGGCAGATGGAGCTAAGCGCAGCAGGATGAGAGATTCAAGATAATCGCCGGCACGGTCTTTCGCGAGCGGAACATCCCAGAAATTCTCAAAGAAGAGCTGCTCCCAGGGGAGCCTGCGGTCAGATCCAGCGTAGACCCGACTGACGCGGTCCAAGAATGCCTGGTGGTCATGGGGATAACCGATGGAAATGACCGCCGGGATGGTCTCGCCAGCTTCCAGTTTCATCAATTGGACAAAACGGCTTTTTGTGAATGTCCCCCCCAACCAGCAGCTGCCTATTTCCAGATCCGCTGCTTTCAAAATCAGGAGTTCTAATAGATATCCAAAATCCTCCAGGGCTCCTGGCCTATCCCGGATGGAGGCAATGATGAAAGCGGGGGGATCTTTGATGAATCCGTATGTTCCAAGGCGGCGCAATGCCTGGGTGTCATTCTCGCTTGCGGCTGTCAGCAGGTAGCGGACTGGATTTCCAAGTGGGCCGGATTTCCAGTTCGCTGCGAAAGTCTCCAGGGAGCTGATGTCCTCTTTGTTCAGGGGTCTTTTTTGATAGGTCCTGCAGGAATGCCGCTGGCGTATCAATTGGGAGGCGCTGCTAGTGAAAATCATCTTGTTCCTTGGAGAGGCTTCGTGATTGGATTATAGCAGTATCGGCTTGAAAATAGACAAATCGGGTTGAGATTGGATCCAAGTCACCGGAGTGTTTTCGATCTATGCGTATTATAATAATATTCAAATGATTAATTGTATATTCTTGCTATGAGTGAGCAGACACAGGAAACAACAGCTGTAGATATCTGGGAGGTCGATCCTAGCTCAGAAAGAAAACCAGGTTGGAAGCACCTGGCTGTCTTCCTGATCCTGGTCCTCTCCGGTACGGTATTGGGGTCCTTGAGCTCGTTGAGTTTTCGGATCACCAACGCGATCGATCCTGCCAGCCCCGCCTATGGGATCAATTATTTCTGGCTGGGTATTGTTGTTCAGCAGGTTGGCAGCATCTGGTTTGGTGCCTGGGGTGTGTTGGCTGGAATCGTCTTTCCTTTCATCTCGAATTCGGTCACTCAGACTCCGCTGTTGATCTCAGCTGCCTATTTCCCGGCCAATTTTGTGCAGTCCTTCTTACCGGCATGGATTTTTAGGCGCTTGAAGCTGAACCCGAGGTTGGAAAGCGGCCGTGATTTCCTCTACCTGTTCTTGACAATGGTGCTCTCCAGCTTATTCGGAGCATTCTGGTCGGTCTTCATACTGGTATTCGTGCTGGGGCGCTTAGAGCAAGGTCAAGCCCTGTTGAATTTCTTCGGTTGGTTTGGCGGCAATATGGTGGCTGGGATCTTCTTTAATTATTTTCTATTGAAGGCTCTCTCCCCGGCGATCCTCAAGTCCAAACGTTTCGTCAAGCGCTGGTGGTCATAGTTCCCTCTAGCTTGATACCGGATGCACAAACCCCGGCGGTGCTTGGACCTGCCGGGGTTCTTTTTTCAAATTAGCGATCGATTTTATTGGGGATCAGTGTACGTCTGTCATGTGCACGATGAATTTGATTTCCTTGTAAAGCGTTTCGTTCACATAGACGTTCACCTGATAATCACCCTCGGGCCAGAAATTTCCCGCATTCTCCAGCTCGAAGACCAGGGGACTCTCCCGGGCTTCCTTTTCCTCGATCTTGATGATGGTATCAGGCCGGAGGCGGGTGGTATCGACCGCGATCCAGCTGGCCTGGATGATCGCCTCCTGGGGTGGTTGATCGAACTCGACGACCAGATAGAAGATCTCTCTCCAGCCGTAGGAATCGGTTGGCTGGGTCCCACTTGGGTCTGTAAACAGGCCGGCCTGGCTGATCCAGTCAGGATTGGCAGAGCTGGAGCAGGATGATGCGGCCAGCATGATGAATGAGGCGAATATAACACAGACAACGGCTTTAGCTCTCATTGTTACCTCTCATTGACTGCCGGTAAAGCTTATTATCATCCTTCTCTTGAAGATTGAACAGGCTCTTTTTGGAGCTTCCGGGCTGCCAGCATGATCAATCCCAGGATCCCAGCTAGGAGGAACACAGCCAGGTAATCGATGAGGGGGATCCAGGTGATCTGGTGGATCATGGTGATATCCCTACCGCTGTAGACAAAAAGAGCCAGGCCAAGATAAGCGGCCAAAATGCTCCAGCGAAGCCAGGCAGGGAACTTCAGACCATGCATTTGGGTGATCACGAAAACACCTCCGAAGCCGAATGCGAACATCGGCCACATGTTGTTCCCCTGCATGACCGCGACCAGGGCGCCGTGCACCAGCACGCTGACTTCCTGGACGATCATCCACCAGCGGTTGATGTGAATGCGAGTGAAGAATAGAGAACCCTGGAGCAGGAGCAGGAACATGTACAGGAATCCCACCAGATGGCCGCTGGTAGCAATGGTCGGGTGGTACCAAAAGGTATAGATAGTGGCCCAGGCAAAGAAATAACCATGATATTTGCGAGCAAAACGGATGATCTCCTTGGATATGGGAAGCGGTTTGCCGAAGAACATCCCCCGGGCTCGGTTTTCCATCAGCAGGATCCAGATCAGCAGGATCGCGACTGATGCCTGGGAACTCCAGATCGATACATCCTGGGCTAAACCGTCATACCAAATGTGGGTTTGCAGGATACGCAGGAGTATAAAAAAGGCATTGACGCCCAAGGCAGCATAATTCACAGCGTGGAGTCGGGTAGAGTATTTCTTCAGCTTGGTTTGAGCATACAGGATCAAGCCCCAGAAGGAGAATTGGTGCAGCAGATAGAAGCCCCAGGCTGTTGCTCGTGACCAAAATGAGGGATTGGGTAATTTCCAGTAATACCAGGAAGCACCCTGGTCGGGAAGGAGCGTGATGCCATCCAGCAGGGGACCCAGGCGCCAGATCAGCAGCACAAAGCCCAGGCTGGTAAGAATCCCGATCCAGAGGGCTATCAGGTCCTGGCGGGTTGTTTGTGTGGGGTTCTTGGAAACGATATCGGTCATTGTGAGTCCATTTCTTTGCTGATTTAAAGGTTAGATGGGTGGTCCAGTCAGGCAAGGAGGTTGTTAAGGGCAGGCGCCAGCTCTGGGTAGTGGAACTGGAAGGTTGTTCTCTGCAAGCGCCCCGGCAGAACTTGCCGGCCATCCAGCGCCAGGGTCGAAGCATCGCCAAGCAGCAGTTTGAGCGCAAAGGCAGGAACCGGAAACCAGGCAGTCCTCTGCAGCGTCTTGCCCAAGGTCTGAGCGAAAATTGAATTGGTCACTGGCTCAGGGGCGGTGAGGTTGTAGACCCCCTGGGTTTCGGGGTGGAGCAGGAGATATTTGACAGCTCCGATGATATCGTCAATGTGGATCCACGACATGGTTTGCCGGCCGCTACCCAGCCGACCCCCGACGAAGAGCCGAAAGGGAAGGGACAGCAGCGGAAGCAGACCGCCTTTCTGGCTCAGGACCAGCCCGATACGGATGACAACTCTGCGGATGCCCAACTGTTCGACTTCCCTGGTGGATCCTTCCCAGTCCAAGCAAACTTGCGCTAGGAAGTCACTGCCCATAGGAGTACCTTCATCTGCGGCTTCCTCTCCCTGGTTCCCGTAGTAGCCGATCGCCGAAGCCTGGACCAAGGTGGTTGGTCTAGGTTCCGCTTTCTGAATGGCGTCCAGGAGATTTGCTCCTACCTCCATCCGGCTGGTGAGGATCCTGGCTTTGCGCTTCTTCGTCCAGCGCATGAGTAGGGGATTGCCACCTGCCAGGCTTTCTCCTGCGAGGTTGACGATCGCATCCATTTGGGAGACTGCCCCGACCAAATCGTTTTCTTCCCAGGAAACTACCCTGAAACCGGGTGAGACCTTAGCAGGATTCCTGGTCAGGATAGCTACCTGGTGACCATCGTCCTGGAGGGAATCGGCTAAAGCGGAACCGATCAGACCAGTTCCTCCCGCGATCAGGACTTTCATGATATCCCCTCATTTTGGAATAGACTTACCGTGGATTCAATCAACCACTCCTGCAAGGGTTGGGCGTCTTCTCCAAGCACGTTCCGAGCGACCTGACTGAAATTCTCAAGATATATTCTTAGGATTGCTGGATCGAAATCCCGGGATTGGAGCAAGCCCTTAGCCCAAGCGATATTGGGTTTGAGCAAGCCGAGATCACCCAGTACCAAGGCTGCCTGGAGATCCTCAAAGAGATACTGATTCGAATAGCGAATGACCGATGCAGGTATGCGGGGTACGTTCTCTCCCGCTGGCGTGAACATGGCGGCGCTTTCCAGATAAGGGAGTTTTTCAATAATTTGATCAGCAATGGCTTGGTAGGGGTTGGAGGGAGGAGGTGGGTCGGCTGGCAGATCAGGCGCGCTGAGCATTTTCTCCACTATTGAGGCAGCGCTGCCCAGGTCCCTGCCCAGGTATGTACCTGGGATCCTGTCTACCAGTTGAGGGTTTTCAGTGAAAACATGACCCGCAAATGCCAGAGGTGTGTTATATTTTCGAAGCACCTCGCTGGCGTCCAGAAGAGCCGCGCAAGTTTTCAATCGGACAGCGGTCATGATCACTAACGAGGGCTGGATAGAAACCAGGGAATCTTCGAGATGGTCGGCAGGGACATCCGCTCCCAGGTAGATGATCTCCCAGCCGCGATAGCGAAGAAGCAGGTTCAATGCCAGGGGAGCAATGGTGTGAAATTCACCAGCAGGACAGCAGATGAGTGCCTTTTGGGGGTGGAAGGGTTGAGGTGCAGCGTCAATCAAGGCCTGCAGTTTGCGGATCACCAACTCGGAGGCGTAATGTTCCTGCTGAACAGTGATGTCTGCTGTATACCAGCGCTCCCCGATCTCAGCCATAGCCGGGAAGATCAGATCTGTAAGAACCGTTTCCCAGGGGTAATGGGTAAAGGCAGTGTCAAGGACAAATTCAGCCTGCTCCTCATCAAAAACCAGCGAGTATTCGAGCCACTGCTGGAGGAGGTCACCTAGAGGTTGAAGAACTCTGCCAGTGGGGGATGGCCCAGCTGCCGCTTGAGCACCGTGGGGTGCTTGATGCACCGGATCGATTCCGGCAGCGATCAACTCCCGCCAATAATCGACTGCCTGGCTGATGCGCATGCCCTCCTCCTGCCGAGCCAGCAGCCATTTGATGGTCTCGATGTCGTATTGAGAAAAGAGCCGGTGGCCTCCCTCTGTCCGAGAAGGCGCAGGAAGCTCGTAGCGCCTCTCCCAGGCACGCAGGGTGTCAGGCTTGATGCCGGTTTCCTGTACCACAAGGCTGAGATTGAAGAGAGGTTTCTGGGAAATTGGTTTGTCCATCATGTTTGCCCTCAATTGTCCCACTAAACTTATCACAAACTATACAAAATGTCAATAAAAAAAAGAAAATATCTTGACAAAACGTCTACAAGAGTGTAAAGTAGTCCCAAAACTAGCAAGAGATTGGAATATAGGCCTCCTCGCGAGGCAGGAGAAGAATATGAAAAAGATCAATGGTAGGCAGTGGATGACAATCCTGGCAACTTTAGCCACGATCACGATCAACGTGCTGGCCAACACCTTGCCCATCAATGGGCTGTACACTGGCGATATCTCTGACCGGTTCGATATCTATTTCGTGCCTGCTGGCTATGTCTTTTCAATCTGGGGTGTGATCTATATCGGCTGGCTGGTGTACTCGGTCTTCCAGGCTTTGCCGTCCCAAGCTGAGAACCCCGTCCTGAAGAAGATCGCTCCCTGGTATTGGATCAGCAGTCTGGGAAATATCGCCTGGATCTTTCTCTGGCATTATGAGGTATTCGCTTTCACGCTGCTGTTTATGGTGCTGATCCTAGCGTCTTTGCTGGTCGTCAATCGCGCCCTGGCTGGGGTAGAAGGGCAGACCAAATGGTACGTGAAGCTGCCTTTCAGCCTGTATTTGGGATGGATCAGCGTTGCCACAATTGCCAATGCTTCGCAGTGGCTATACTTTTTTGACTGGTCCGGATGGGGCATTCAGCCAGCCACCTGGGCTGTGATCATGCTGGCTGTCGCTTCCCTGCTGGGGATCTTGATGGCCTGGCTGGAAAATGACACTTTTTACACCTTGGTGCTGAT
>JBGCVQ010000061.1:0-27918 GCA_045888315.1 Anaerolineales bacterium
TCGGCGGTGATGGTCCATCGTCACGTCTGAGACTCAGCAAAGCGAGACTCATCCGATCCAGGGGAGTGTTCAGGGGACTATCCTACTCTACGATGACTTGCTTGACAATGGCTGACCGGGAGAACTGTGATGAATAACACCGTGGAAAGTAAAGAAGGACCTGGGCGGACAGCGTGTCCTGGAGGCTTTTGGCCAGCTGCAGAGGATCCCAGTTTCTCAGGAAAGTTGCGAATATCCACTGCTGCCTGCTGCGGCTGGGGGTTTCCGAGTTTCAAAGCGCGGGATTCGGAATAGGATTGGTCAGGGAGGCATTGTCATCCGGGGTTCTTTCTGTTCCTATGGTGTCTTTCAAAGCTCCGATCCGCGTAGAGGGTGAAATCCGATGCCAAATCTAAGGGCTCCTTTACAGTGGCGGTCGCGAAGGTCTACAGGAAGTTGGCCACCGGCTATCAGTGAGTTTGGGTTGCCTCTATCTCCATTGTGGATTCTCTAAAACCTGGGAGCGGATTTATCTTAACGCAAAGACTTTTACTGCTCCTTGGCCTAGAATCTAATCAGTTTGGATAGCAAGGAGAGAGTCATGAGGTCAAGCCGTGTACTGAAGTGGATCATGCCATTCTGTTGGGTGGTGGGAGCCTGCACTTCATCTACCTGCCCTCCAGACACGATCAAGTATCTCGCGCAGCCCTATCCACCGGATAGTGGTACTCTGGAACAAACGGTGGAAATGATCGAAATCGGGCACCAGGAAATAACCTTTGATCAGGTCATTTCAGGACCTCTCTGCAATAATTCCCTTTCAGGCGTGGTCTACATCACCTGTGATATCCAGATCCCTGCCTGGGAGGAAGAGTCCACCTTTCTCAAGGATTGCGACCTGGAGATCGCAGAAGGCACAGTGATCTACGTGGAAGCCCATGGGGATCAGCCCTATTATGAGGGCTGTTCCTGCCACGAGTAGCTCAGCTGGATTCCAGCAGCTGTTTTTTGATGTAGGCAGCCGTGGTATGTTCTTCTGAGAATAGATACAGGCGGGCTTTCCCTTTCTGGTCTACTTCTTTGATCCCGGGGAAGATGAAAGTGTTGGAAACCACCCGGGCGCCGGGCTTTAGCTCCCGCAGGAGTTTGTCCTGTAGTCTCTTGTTCGTGTCCGGCAGCAGATAGCAGGCCACCACATCAGCCTGGCTGATGTCAGCCTGGAACAAGTCCCCCAGCTGGACCTTCACTCTCCCCCGCAGCCCCAGCAGCGTCACTAGGATCTGGCACCACAGCCAGCGCAGGGGATCGAGTTCGATTCCCACCGCCCGGGCCTGATATCTCAGCGCCGCTGTGACCAGCACCCGCCCATCGCCGCATCCCAGGTCATAGACCACTTCATCGGGTTTGACCTCGGCCAGGTCAAGCATATCCCGCACCAGGGACAGGGATGTCGGCACCCAGGGCGCGCCTCGCGGCGTGGTCCAGATCAGGGACAACAGCAGGATGACGATGATCAGAATACTGGCGATCAGGATGCCCATAGGATTTTCATTATAAACCTGCCTGGTAATGCAGGGATAGTCAGTTCCCAAGGAGGGCTGACTGCCAGCTGTTTTTCCAGTATGCTTGGAGTATGTTGATCCATGATCAGGATAGGTGAGGTTATGTTATCTTCGATCTTCGTCACCCTGGCTTATCCAGGCAAACCGCTTTCTCGCACGTCCCTGCTGCTCAGCAGCCTGCGGAAATTCGGAGGAAGCTGGGGGCAGAGCCCGCTCTGGGTCCTCCATCCCCAATCCCGGGGATCCTTCAGCGAGGATGAATTGGCTCGGCTGGAAGACCTGGGTGCCGAAACCGTTCCTTTCCCAGCTGACGAGGGGATCCTGCAATTCCCGTTGGGAACCAAGGTCCAGGCGGCAGCTGCTGCAGAAAGACTGGCAGAGGGGAAGGCTGAACAGCTGATCTGGCTGGATGGCGATACTTTGGTACTCTCCCCCTTGGATGAATTCACCCTGCTCCCAGAAAAGGTCCTGGGGTACCGACCTGTGCACCACAAATTGCTGGGTACCGCCTGGGGCGAGCCGCTGGACCAGTATTGGGAGCTTGTCTACAGAGCCTGTGGAGCTTCGCCTGAGAGTGATTTCCCGATGACCACCCATCTGGGAGAGAAGATCCGGCCCTATTTCAATGCCGGTTGTTATGCTATTCGGCCGGCGAAAGGAATCTTGCGGGAGTGGGAGAGTGTCTTCAAATCCCACTACCGGGAGCCGGCCTTCAGGACCTACTATGAAAAGGATGGCCTGTATGCGGTGTTCACCCACCAGGCGATTTTCACGGGAGTGGTCTTGGCCAACCTCACAGAGGCTGACCTGCAGGCGCTCTCCCCGGCGGTCAACTACCCGCTGCATCTCCATGAAAAGATCCCTGCCTCGCTGCAGACGGACAGGCTGGATGACCTGGTGACCGCTCGCTATGAAGATCTGCTGGAAAAGCCGGGTTGGCAGGATGATTTCTCCCTCTCCCGGGAGCTGGAGGATTGGGTCGAGGTTCAGCGCGCTGCCTATTTCAAGCCCGGGGAGGGATCATGAAGATCAAGATCGGGACTAAGCCTTATATCTATCCTGTCCCAATCGTGCTGGCAGGCGCAGTCGTCAATGGGAAACCCAGCTTTACTACCATAGGGGATGTGGGGTTGATGGGCATCAATCCGCCCCTGGTGTATATCTCTTCCCACATCAAACACTATCTCAATATCGGGATCCTGGAGCACGGCTGCTGGAGCATCAATTTCCCGACCACGGGGATGCTTTCCAAGGTGGACTACTGCGGCCAGGTCTCTGGGAGGGATGTTGATAAGGGCGCTCTTTTCGATGCCTTCTACGGTGATCTGCCCCACGCGCCGCTGATCCGGGAATGCCCGGTCAACCTGGAATGCCGGGTGGTGAAGGAGTTCGCCATCCAGCACCGCCAGGTCTTTGTGGGCCAGGTGGTGATGACCCATGTGGATCAAGAGCTGGTAAGGTTGGAAGGGGGAGAGACCAGGATCGCTGGCTTGGAGGAGCTCGATCCCATACTCTATGCTCTGGATAACTGTTACTACCGGGTGGGCCCGCCGATCGGGATCGGCTACCAGGAAGCCGGAAAGCGGGAGTGAGATCAGCTCCTTCCCGGTTCTAAGAGCTCCTTGAAATCAGCCTGGTCTCTGAGGCTGTCAAAATCAGCGTCTGTTCGGGCAGCGTCTCGAAAGCTTCTATCGAGGCTGATGGCCTGTCCGAGGTGTTCCAAGCTGTCCACTGGATTCCCCGCCAGAGCTTCAAAACAAGCCAGGTTGTAGAGGATGGGCGCGTCATCAGGGTATTTCTGGTTGGCATCAACCATACTTTTCACAGCTGCAGAGTAATCCTGGTTGTTGTAATGGATGAGGCCGATTTCCAGCATATTATTATGTTCCCAGATCCCGTACAAGCGGCGGAGTTCAGCGATCGGGGCAGTATGGTCGTCAACCCGCAGGTCAATCAGACGGTCGATACCCCGGCTGCTCACCTGGTGATAGTCGGATTGCTCAACGATCAGAGCGGCGGACTGCTGCCCCCGGCGATCTCCGCCGGCAGCTTGGCCAGCTTCCAGGGCGATCAGCAGCCGGTAGCCCAGGCCGCCGGATGTGTCTGAGAACGCCTGAGCCATCGCTTGAACAACATCTTCGCCTGCCAGGATATTTCCCTGGACTGCAAATCCGGGCTTGCTGATCCCGCCAGCCCATTCCAGGCAGTCTGTTCCGGTATGGACGGCTGATTCTCCACTGGCATTGACAAGGCCGATCTGCCGCTGGGATGCCAGGGAGTCTTTCGAAAGAGCCTGCTGGAGAGCGGCTTCGGGTTTTTCTCCCTTTTCCAGGGCAGACAGCAGCTGATTGCCGTAGCTTGCCAGTGAATAGGCTTGAGTTGCTATCGCGCCGATGCCAGCCTTAACCCAGGGAACGACATTGCCAACCGCGAAAGCTTTGGACTGGACTGCTACTCCGATCTGCCTGGTCGCGGGATCGATGGCTACGATCGAAAAGGTTGCGATCCATCTAGTTTTGGTATATCTCTCGGTTTTCGTCATCTGTTTCTCCCTCCCGATCGATCCGGCACTTCAAGCAGCTTCACATGAGTTCCCATACTTGGCTCCTATCCGGTTCTTGGTGCATGTCCCCTAAACCAACTGAGGACCTCCACTGCCGTAAAGTAGACGAAACCGATCAGAACCAGCGTGATCAGGGCGTCAGCAAGGAAGGTTTCCCCAGTGAGGATAGACATGAAAACAAATCCGAGGGCCGGGATTGAGCCCATGGTAACCCCAGACACAAAAGGTGATCCGGCACTGGCTTTCCGAGTGGATGTCTTTTGGTTCCAAGAGGGATTTTCCCTCGGAGGAGGTTTGTAATAGTATGTGTTAGGTCGATACTGACGGGGTGGAGGTGGCGGCGGCGGGCTGGGCTTTCTGACGACCTGCTCTCTAAACTGCAATTTATTTTGGAGATAGAACAGATCGTAGCGGCGCTTCCTCTCAGCATTGCCGAGCACACCGAATGCCTGATTGACGAGCTGCATTTGACGCTCAAATAAGTTGGACCCGACTCGGTCGGGATGATAGCGCAGGGCAAGGCGGCGGTAAGCGGATCTGATCTCCTCCGCGGTAGCGCTGAAAGGGATCCCCAGGATCTGGTAATAATCCTTGAACTCTCCTCTGCCTGCCATTTCCCTCGCCTGTCTGAATTGGTTGGGGTTTTCTGGTATCAGATAGGAGAAAACCGTCCCCTGGATCGAGAACGGTTGAGAGGTGGGCGCGAATGGACTCGAACCATCGACCTCACGGATGTGAACCGTGCGCTCTAACCAGCTGAGCTACGCGCCCATGTGGACGAAATTATAGCACTGGGGAAATACTTTGAGAAGACCTCGGGGATTACTCTGACCTCCGAGGTCACCATTATTGAGGCCTGGCAACCTCGGGAAAGAATTTACGACATTTGACTTTTTCTCTCGGTGGGAGGGTGATATTTAGACAGGACCTCGGAGGTTGATGGGACCTCGGAGGTTCCGCTAACCTCGGAGATCTGATAGGCTAGGGGGTCTTATCCAACAGCTCGACCATCTCCTGGAGCAGCTCCTGGCTCTGGTCGGGTCCTTCGCGGTCCATGTCCGCCAGGCAGAGGATGGCATAATCCTGAAAGAAGGTTCGGCTGGTGGACTTCACTGCAGAGGAGACGGCGGAGAGCTGCTGCATGATCTCCCGGCAGTCGCGCTCCTGCTCCAGCATGGCCTGGACGCCGCGCAGCTGTCCTTCGATGCGGCGCAGGCGCTGAATGAGCTTGAGCTTGGTTTCCTGGTCCCCGATTTTCATATCTATCCGACTCACGGTCGGCTTTAGCAGCCCGCTCAGGTGAAGGGGCTGGAAACCGGCCGGCTGGCAACGGTGCTGGATCCGCTGGACGAGGAGCCGATCACGGCGCCGGCGGAGATCTTCTTCCTGGTATCTTGTGCACCGCAAGCGGGGCAGACTGGCATCTGGTCAGCTTCGGAAAAGCGCACTATCTTATCAAAGTTTTCCCCGCAGTTGGGGCAGTGGTATTCATAAAGCGGCATACTGTAGTCCTCGTATATATACTCCCCCCCAGTATACCACATGGGGCTGAAGGCACCAGGTCACTTTCTTGAACCTGGTGCCTCAGATAGTCGTGATCCCCTAAATGATGCCGCGTTTCAGTTCAGTAAATTCTCTTCAAAGAACTTGATCAGGGTCTCCCGGTAGAGTTCGGGCTCGAACTCCTCGAAGTTGACATGGCCGGCATCTTCGATCCATAACAGCTGCTTGGGCTGGGCAGCGGCTTCGAATAGCTCGCGGCCGATGTTGGGTCCGATCTTATCGTCCTTCCCCCCATGGATGATCAGTACCGGCACCGGGCTTATGTCAGCGATCACGGCTTGGGTATCGAGGGCTTGAGAGTCCATATCCCCGATCCGTTCAGCCCAGAAGATGATGAAACGGGACAGCAGGGGTATGGCCCACTGCGGCAGATCGGTCTCAAAGCCCATGAAAAGTTCGACCACCTCCCTGGTCAGCCCAAAGGCAGATCCCGTAGCGATGGCCCGGATGCCGGGCTGCCTGGCTGCATACAGCAATCCGGTACCTCCTCCCATGGATTCACCGTAGATGCCGATCCGATCCGGATCGACATCCTCCCGGGAGAGCAGATATTTATGCCAGGCCTCTGCATCCTGGATCTCATAGAACCCAAAGGTGATCCGCTCTCCTTCACTATCATCATGGGACCGGAAGCTGCCCAGCAGCACGTTGTAGCCTGCCTCGTTCAAGAAGGCTGCCTCGTACAAGCCATCCTGCCTCCCTCCGGGAGAGCCATGCAGGATCATCACTGTGGCACCATTCACACCGGCAAGATACCAGCCGGTCAGTTTCAAGCCATCCGGAGACATCGTGGAGACCTCTTCATAACTGCGTCCGTAATCTTCGGGAGTCTTTTCCGGGGGCCAGAGGCCTTCGTCGATCCGGTCCTGCATGGTGAGTGTGAGGATGTCCTTGGCCGTCGAATAGGTCAGGATATTGATCCCTACGAATATCACCAGGACCAGGACCAAGACGACGATCAAGGTGATCTTTATACCTCTGCTCATAGTTTCCTCCTTAGCTAAGGGTGATTGACCGCTGGCTCAGTGCTAAAAATCCAACCTGAGAAGACCTGCTAACAGGTTCCTGAAACAGCATATTGCAGCGTTCAATGATCAGCGTTGGAGGGGGTTAATGATAGTGGTGGACCAGGTTCCGTCAATGGACCCGGTCAGGGTCGAACTCAATGACTGTATGTGCCTATCAATTCGGCCTGGCCGATGACATGGCCTTCGATGGCGGCCAGGAGACTGGCTTTATCAGCCCTGGAACCGAGATCGAGCTCAACATCTAAGGCGTAGAGTTTGAAGAAATAGCGGTGGGTGCCCGAGGGTGGGCAGGGGCCGCCGTAGCCAGTCCGGCCCCAACTGTTCAAACCGTCAACACCTACGCCGGTCTCCCCTTGGCGTAGGCCGTTCAAATCGAATGGCAGGTTGTACAGCACCCAGTGTACCCAGGTCCCTACCGGTGCGTCCGGATCATCCATGATCAATGCCAGAGTGACAGTCTCGCCTGGTGTTCCGAACCAATCCAATTCAGGGGAGATATCCTCACCGTCGCAGGTGAACTGGGACGGGATGGACTCTCCGTTATTGAAGAACGGGCTGGTCAATGCCATTACCATAGGACCTTCTCCTTCTCCGTTGGAACCTTCTTCCTCCTGGGCTTGGCTTTCAGCAAGGGGGGCGGCCGCTTCATCGCTTACAGGACCGATCACCTCGGCAGGCTCCGGATTGGGAGCGCAGGCTCCCAGGTAGATACTTCCCAGGATAACCAGGCACAGAAGTTGGGTAGTTTTCGACATCCGGATCTCCTTGGACTTGATTCCATTATAGAACAAAAAGCTACCAGCTTGTAGTCCTCAAGCTTGGAGCAAGACCCTGGCGGGAGCTCCATCAGCCCCGGCGACTTTGAGCGGCAAGCACAGCAGCTGGTAGGATCCCGGTTCGATCCCTGCTAGATTAAGGCCTTCGATGATCAAAACCCCGGCCTCCAGCAAGATGTGGTGGGTGGTTACCTGGTCCGGGAAGGGAGCAACTGAGAGATAGTCCACTCCCACGACCTCCACACCGCAGGTGACCAGGTATTCCGCAGCGTCGCTTGCCAGGGCCAGGAAATCATCCTGGAAAGTCCCTTGGTTTGCGTTCCATAATTTGGAATTTAATGTCTGGAGCAGGACCCTCTTGTGATCCTGGGTGATACCCGCTTCCCGCAGATCCTGGGATGTGATGGTTCGATCCCCTCTGACAGGAAAAACCCAGGCTGGGCCAACCAGTAGATCCAGCGGGAGTTGGTCGACTGTCTGCCCGCTCTCAAGAATGTGATACGGCGCATCCACATGGGTGCCAATATGCAGCGAGGACGAGATGTGGGTGACGTTGAAGCTTTCTCCTTCCGAGATGGAACTGACCTTTTTCAGTTTGAGCGGGGGATCCCCTGGCCAGGTCGGCAATTTCTCTGACAGGGTGAGGGATATATCATAAAGTGCCATGGGATGATTCCTTATTCTTCCGGCCGGAGGTACTCTAGCCGCTTAGAAAAGTAACTTGGCAGTAAGTTGAAGATGTGGGGGATGGTGTTCAGTGAACAGGTCCGGTTGGTGGCCAGGTAATCCAGCCAGAACACATCAGTGGGGATGTCGATGGACAGGTAATCAGCGAATAAGGTAGCGATGCGGATCAGGGGAGTGTTGATGGAAACCAGGGTGCGTTTGAGCCCCATTACGTTCAGCAGAGTGGATATGATCTCACGGAAGCTGAGCTGCTCTGGACCTCCGATCTCGTACAATTCTCGTTTGGTCTTGGGATTGTCCAGGGTCCAGAGCAGGATATTGGCCAGGTCTTCAATCCACAGCGGCTGCAGCAGGGTATCCCCTTTATCGGGGAGGGGAAAGATCAGCGGTATGCCCCGGATCAGGTTGGACAGGGATGTTGTAAAGCGGTCCTGGGGTCCATAAACGACCCCTGTACGGAAGATCGTAAAGTCCAGACCGCTTTTCCTGATGTGGTCCTCGGCGATGGCCTTGGCGGTCATCACTGGATAAGCAGAAGCCCGGTCCGCTCCCAGGTGGCTGAGATAGATGAAGCGCTCGACCCCGGCTTCCTCGGCTGCTTGAACCATGTTGCGGGTGCCCTGGATGTCGGTTCCCAGCAGGTCCCCGCGGGCGCCCAGAGCTTCTTCGGAAGCCAGGTGATAGACGATATCGACCCCGACCAGGGCAGCCTGCAGACCGCGGAGGTCATTCAAGCCAGATACGAATGCCTCCACTGGGATGCCTTTAGGCAGATCCGGGGATTTACTGGAAGGGTGGATCAAAGCCCGGATCTGGTAATCGGTCTCGGAGAAATGGCGGGTGAGCGCCTTGCCGATGAAACCGGTCGCACCGGTCAGCAGGATCTTCTTCATCCCCCGCATTATAGCATTTCAAGCCCAAGGGGGCAAAATAGGGGTTTTTCCTGGATTTTGCCCCTCAGCTGGCATAAACCTTGCATCTTGAAAGGTACTATATCAGGCTCTTATCAAAGAGATAAAGTTTATGGATAAAGTCGGTTTTCATTACCGCAGCGATGCGGATCATTATACGGACAAGGATCTGGGCCGCTGGCTGCCTCGCATCAAGGAGCTGGACGCCTCCTGGGTTGTGCTCAATGCGCCGCTGAAGCGGGCTATTCCTGAGGGTTTTATTGCTACGCTGAAGATGGAGGGTATAGAGCCGGTGATCCATTTCCAGATTACCCCCTTCCAGCTTCCTTCGCTGGAGGAGATGGCCCTGTATTTTGAGAGCTACAGCCGCTGGGGTGTGAAATATGTCATCCTCTTTGACCGGCCTAACCAGCAGGCAGGTTGGGGTCCGGAAGCCTGGGCTCAATCCGACCTGACTGAGCATTTCCTGGATCTGTTCCTGCCGCTGGCGGAAGCCGCTGCTGCGGTTGGTCTGGTCCCGATCTTTCCTCCCCTTGAACCAGGGGGGGATTACTGGGATATCAGTTTTCTGCGCGGAGTCCTGGAGGGCATCAAGCGCCGGGCGTCTAAACCCCTTCTGGATCGCCTGGTCCTCAGTGTTTATGCCCACCTGAACGGCAGGCCGCTTTCCTGGGGTAGAGGTGGGCCGCTCAGCTGGCCCGAAGCTCAGCCCTATTTCACTCCGGATACGTCGGAGGATCAGCTGGGCTTCCGCATCGCCGAGTGGTACCTGACCATCTCTGAGACCGTGCTGGATAGGAGACTTCCCACCTTGATGTTGGGGATCCAGGGACCGGCGCCGCAAGCTGCCGATCGATCCCGGGTCCTGGTCGATGGGGCAAGATTGATCGCCCGCCAGGTGGTGGATGGCTTCGATCCCCTTCCCGAGGAGATCATCGGCGGAGCATTCTGGCTGCTGACTGCGGATGAAGGTTCAGCCGAGGAAGATTCTGCCTGGTTCAGCCCCACCGGGGAGGGTAAACCAGTAGTGGAGCTCTTCAAAGGGCAAAAAGACAGCCAGCCGGCTGCCAAGAGTACCGGGGAATTCCGGATCTCCCATTACCTGCTTCTGCCCAGTTTTGATTGGGGCGTGGCGGACTGGCATTTGAATATCACCCGTCCCTTCATCAAGCGCCATCGACCGACGGTTGGGTTTTCGCTCGAGGAAGCCTACCAGGCAGAACGGGTCACCGTGGTGGGTGGAGAAGAGCATTTTCCGGAGGAGCAGCTCAACCAGCTTCGCAGCCATGGCGTCCTGGTCCGGCGGGTTGAGGGAGATGGTACAAAAATTGCATCACAATTAGCAACCATATAACACCTTTTATCGTCATTTGCCCCACTGTGGGCGTGAATGCAAGGAGACAAGACCATGTTTAACGATAATCTTTTAGATCAAAGGCTAAGAGATTGGGGAGAAGACCTCCCTTACGTGCCGGTCATCAAGGTTGTGGGATTAGGCGGAGGCGGCAGTAATGCTGTGGACCGGATGATCGATTTCGGCCTCTTCGGGGTCGATTTCATCATTGCCAACACCGACCGCCAAGCCATGGCCTTCAGCCAGGCGCCCGTTAAACTGCAGCTCGGTCCAGAGCTGACACGCGGTCTGGGAGCAGGTGGGGATCCCCGGGTCGGGGAAGCCGCTGCCCTGGAGAGCAAGGGTGATATCGCTATGGCCCTGGAAGGGGCGGACATGGTCTTCCTGACAGCCGGCATGGGAGGAGGGACAGGCACTGGTTCTATCCCGGTGGCGGCCCAGGTAGCTAAGGAGATGGGTATTATCACCGTGGCTGTGGTCACCAAGCCTTTTGGGTTCGAAGTAGGCGGCCGACAGAAGAACGCCGCAGATGGACTTCTGAAGCTGCAGCCCCATGTCAACACATTGATCACCATCCCCAATGAGCGGCTGCTGCAGACGGTATCCGAGAAAGCCACTCTTTCTGAGGCTTTCCTGCTGGCGGATGATGTGCTGCGCCAAGCGGTGCAGAGCATCACCGAGCTGATCACCAGGCCGGGCACCATCAATGTCGATTTTGCCCATATTGAGCGGGTGATGAAGCTGGGTGGGGGCGCCTTGATGAGCATCGGCCAGGCATCTGGCGAAAACAAAGCTCTTAACGCCATCAAGCAGGCCTTATACCATCCCCTGCTGGAAGATATCTCCCTGGTTAACGCCTCGGGCTTGATTGTCAATTTCACCTCCGGAAAGGATCTGACCTTGATGGATATCGGCCAGGCCCTCAATTATTTGCAGGAGCAGATCCCTCCTGACGCGGAACTGATCTTCGGCACCACTCAGGATGAGAATTACCAGGGTCAGGTGCAGGTCAACTTGATCGTCACCGGTTTAGGTGCAACCACCTTTGAGGATGTCTTCAATGCCTTTGGTCGGGAGACCCGCGAGGTTCCCACCCCGGTTGAGCGAGTGAAAGCAGATTCCCAGCCGGCAGAGGGCGAGATGGAACCGGAGGGTTCGGCAAACATTGAGACTGGGCGCGATCCCCTCGATGTGCCGGCTTTCATGCGCCGCCGGGCTTATGCCAACACCAATTTCAGCTTTGAGAGCTGAAAGGAAAGGAGCGGTTCCCTTGAAAGCCAAGATGATCGATAAGGTCTCAGCTGAGGTTTACCGGAAGCATCCCGACATCGAGGGTGTCAAACCCACGGTCACCCCCAGGGAAGGGTCTTCATCCAGCGATACCCTGCTGGTCTACCAGAAAAAGGTCTCCGGTCCGGGTGGAAAAAGCATC
This sequence comes from Anaerolineales bacterium, assembly GCA_045888315.1. GTDB lineage: Bacteria > Chloroflexota > Anaerolineae > Anaerolineales > UBA11858 > B10-G9. The sequence goes on from JBGCVQ010000061.1 coordinate 11,856, forward strand.
AACCGCATCGTCCGGGCAGTCGTTTCTGAAGACGGCGAGATCAAGAAGATCTCGACCTCAAAATAACAGGAGAGAATGAGATGAAAGCGGTCTTAGAGCGCATTGAATATACCTGGTGGACTTTTCACATCCGGACATTGGATGAATGGGATTGGCTGCGGGAAACCATGCCGAAACTGAAAGCCCTCTGGGATAGGCGTGAGGAGGCTATGCCCTATCTGGTGCTGTCCATCCTGGGCTTTCCGGCAGGGGTGCTGCTGGGATATCTGGCTGTGATCTTAAAATAAGTTATTGCCTTAGTAGTAGAGCACCATCAGGCTGACAGGGCTGGTCCTTGCAAGTTTCTGATGGTGTTTTCTGTTAATATTCCCTGGTCGACCCGGACATTTCCAACGCCCCAGTTGCTAAATACCATCCTGAGCTGGCTTGATCCGCCTGACTGATTTGTTATTCCCCTTCCAGACGAGCAGGTAGTTAACTGGTGGTATGATTCAGAGTAGAGAGCGAAAATGCCTTGAAAACTGGCAGAAACATCCCCTTCCGCCGGTATTTTTGCGTGGATTCTAATTGCTTATGAAATCAAAGCCGCTGCTGGTCCTGTTCCTGATCTGTTTTGGCCTGTTCCTTTTTATAGGATACCGGGCCAGCCAGGCTGTGTTTTCAGAGGACGGCGCGCCGGGAAACAGCCATCCAGGCCAGCCAGCTCCGGTTCTGCTGCAGGCAGTGACCGACCAGCCACCTACAGCGGATCCCTTTACACTGATTATCCTGGTTGATGACCTGGCTGCCCTTAATCCAACCTTGAACGGTGTCTGGCTGAGCCGGTCCAGCGACGCTGGCCAGGCCAGCCTGTTCTTTCCCATCTTCCCTTCCCAGGCGGATGACGGGGACCAGAGGGATATCAATTTGCGGGGAGCTTTCTGGTTGGAGGACGCCAACCAGCCTTCCCAGCAGTTCCAGACCATCCTCAGGGATCGGAACCTGGTTTGGCATCAGGTCATCCTGCTCGACAGCTTTGCCCTGGAGGAGATCGGACTGATCTTGGAGGAGTTCAACCCCGAGTATAAACCCCTTAACTCTGTTGGTCTGGCTGGATTGACCTATACTGTTGAGAACCGGTTGGTTGTCCAGGTCAATCAAGCCCGCTACATCCAGGATTTCTGCTCCCAGCTGCCGCTTCCAGCCCATAACGACCTGCTGCAGCGTTTCCTGGAGGGTTTTGCTGGCCACCTGGTTGTGGTTGATTCCACCCCGCTGGCGATCAACCAATCCTGGAGCCAGGTCAGCTACTGCCTATTCCCAACTTTAGCCCTGCCCACCCCGTAACGAGGTAGCTATGATCTCATCCGCTGCAGCTGCTGCCCATCCCAATATCGCCTTTATCAAATACTGGGGAAACCAGGACGATGACCTGCGGATCCCTGCCAATGGATCGATCTCCATGAACCTGGAAGGGTTGGAGACCCGGACAACGGTGGAGTTTGACACGCAATTAACGGAAGACCAGCTGCTGATCAACGACGAACCTGCCAATGCTGAAGCCTTGCAGCGGGTCAGCCAGACCCTGGACCACATCCGGAGACTAGCTGATCTGGATACCTCCGCCAGGGTATTCAGTCACAATTCATTTCCAACGGGAACCGGCATTGCTTCCTCGGCGTCCGGTTTTGCTGCCCTGGTGCTGGCTGCGGCGACAGCCCTGGGATTGTGCCTCTCAGAACGAGAACTGTCCCAGCTGGCCCGTTTGGGATCTGGATCTGCCTGCCGATCCATCCCCGGAGGATTTGTAGAATGGCAGGCAGGAATGGACCACGATTCGTCCTTTGCGGAGACATTGGTCAGCCCGGAGTATTGGGATCTGGTGGATTATATTGTGCTGATCAGCAGCCAACATAAAACGGTGAGCTCGTCCCAGGGACATAAACTGGCCAATACCAGCCCGATTCAGAAAGCCCGGGTCAAGGATGCCAGCCGAAGATTAAAGGTCTGCCGCCAGGCTTTGCTGGCGCGTGATTTTGGCGCTTTTGCGGATGTGGTAGAGCAGGACTGCGTCCTGATGCACAGTGTGATGATGACTTCCTCGCCTCCCCTGTATTACTGGGAACCCAGAACGCTCGAGATCATCGAAGCGGTGCGAGAATGGCGCGGGGAGGGTCTGCAGGTCTGTTTTACGATTGACGCCGGCCCGAATGTCCATGTGCTTTGCCCGGAATCGGACTCGGAGGCTGTCAAACGCAAATTGACCGCCCTGGCAAATGTTAGATCGCTGTTAAAATGCACTCCAGGAGGTCCCGCCTGGCTTCTCGAACCGGAAATCTCTGGTGTATAATCTCCTTTTTGAGTGCAGGTTGATTTGCTGGTTTCAAATATAAAAGTGGAAGGATTTATGTTAATTACTCTGTTGCAGTTTATCGGCGTCCTGGCATCGATGATCATCCTTCATGAGGTTGGTCACTTCTTGGCATGCCGTCTGTTCGGTGTGAAGGTGGAGGAGTTTGGGATTGGTTTCCCTCCTCGCATAACCAAGCTGTTCACCTTGAGAGGCACGGAATATACCTTGAACTGGATCCCACTGGGGGGTTTTGTCAAACCCCTGGGTGAGGCGCAGCCTGAAGTGGAGGGCGGATTGGCAGCATCCAAGCCGCTGGTGCGCATCGGTGTCTATATCGCCGGTCCCGTGATGAACCTGCTGGTAGCCGTGGTACTCTATGCTGTGATCTTCAGCCGACTGGGCGTGCCGGATATGTCGGTGATCCAGATCCAGGATGTTGTCTCCAATTCGCCGGCCGCGCAAGCTGGATTGCTCCCGGGGGATATTGTCCTTGATATCAATGGCCAGGAAGCGGACAGCTACGACGCTCTGCGGAATGAGATCTATGCCCATCTGGGTGAGGAGATCACTCTCTCTTATGAGCGTGATGGCCAGATTGGCGAAGTCTCCCTGGTGCCAAGGGAAAATCCTCCTGAAGATGAAGGAGCGATTGGCATTTTGATGACCAGCCCGACCAGAGACATCAGCTGGTTCCAAGCCCTGCCGCTGGCAGCCGCGGCCACGACTGAACACAGCATCGCGGTGGTCAAACTGCCGGGTCAATTGATCCGTGGTTCAGCTGACGCCGCTGGCCGTCCGGTCGGCTACAAAGGCATGTATGATATCTACTCCGGCGCCAAAGAAGGACAGCTGGTTCCGGGTACTTCTGCGGACATCAATGTGCTGCTGTTCCTGGTATCGATCACCGTTTCCCTGGGTGTGCTGAATATGCTGCCCATCCCCGCCCTAGATGGGGGTAGGATCCTGTTCGTCCTGCCTGAATTGATCACCGGCAGAAGGGTCTCCCAGAGAGTGCAAAATGTGGTCAACGCAATTGGCTTTATCAGTGTTATATTGTTATTAATTTATTTCAATATTCTGGACTTCACTTCACCTGTCCAGCTGCCGTAATGGAAGACTCATTATTCCCCACCCCTGAAGATACTCCCTTTGACGAGGTGCTGAAAGCCTTGCTCAAGAGAGATGAGGTGCTTGATCCCCTCTATCTCTACCGCCTGTCGGATATCAACCAGGATAACCTCTCCGCGCTGTTGAAGATCTGGAATGATATCCATGTCGAGCGCCGCCGAGCTTTGATGGAGGACCTGGAGGAGCTGACAGATACCAACGCCTTGCTGTCCTTTGAGCCGATTTTTCGCCTGGCATTAAAAGACGAGGACGAACATGTGCGCTTTTTCGCCATCCGGGCTATCGAAGTCTTCGATACGGATGACCTGATCCCGCTGTTCCTCTCCGTGCTTGCCAACGAGAAATCAGTCGATCTCAGGGCAGTGACCGCCTCTGTGCTGGGAAAATATGTATACCGGGGTGAATTGGATAAGATCGATAAAGAGCAGCAGATCGAGATCGAAGATCAGCTGCTGGAGATCCTGGAGGGAGACCATCCCTTGGAGGTCCAGCGCCGGGCCTTGGAGGCCATCAGTTACTCCTCCCGGGATGAGGTCAAGGATCACATCCTCAAAGCCTACCAGAGCGAGCTGGAGGAATGGCTGGCCAGTGCGCTGTTCGCTATGGGCCGCTCCTACGATTACGAGAATTACGGCGACCTGGTTATAGAAAAACTCCAGCACACCTCACCTAAGGTGCGCCTGGAAGCGGTGCGAGCCTGCGGTGAGCTGGTCCTGGAAGACGCGGTGCCGATCATTCTGGACTTGCTGAACGATCTCCCTGATATCCGCGAAGCGGCCATCTGGGCTCTATCCCAGATTGGGGGGGAGGATGCCGGCCTGGCGATCCAGGGTTTACTGGATGGCGATGTCAACCCGGAAGAGGAGGAGCTTCTCCAGCAGGCCATCGACAGGATGGATTTCCTTGAAGATGGGTTGGATATGCCCATGTTCGACTTTGATTACGACGAGGATGATGACGATTACCTGCTGGATGATTATGACTACCAGCAGGATGGCTACGACGATGATTACGATGACGATGACTTCGATTTGGATGATTTCGGCATCGATGATGACCAGTGGCTGGAATGACCCGGTTTATTCGATCAGCCGTGGCCTCCCGCTTCCCCCGCGAGACCTCAATGAACAAACAGCTGACTTCCTTAACCTTGGCGTTGGTCCTGGCGGCAGCCTTGTTCTTGCCTGCCCGCCCTGCTGTCGAGGCTCAAGGAGCCGTCACGGTCACCAACCAGGATGTTGACTATACTTTCGGGGATGAGATCACCTTCCAGCTCAGCTACCAGAGCGAGCTTTCCGTGGAAAGCATCACCCTGATCCTGCAGGCGCCAGGTCTGCCTTCTTTTGCGGGAGCCGTGACCACCGTAGGAGAGGGGCAGGGGAGCTTCATCTATTCCCTTACCGAGCGGCCGCTGCCGGCATTTTCAGACATATCCTATACCTACCAATTCACACTTTCAGATGGTGGGACCACATCTTCACCTACCTACCATTTCACTTATCTGGACAACCGTTTCAATTGGCAGGAGCTGATCGGAGACCCATTCAAGATCTACTGGTATGAGGGTGAGATCAACCTGGCCCAGGATGTGCTTGACGCTGCCCTGCAGGGACAGACCAAGACCCTGGATTTACTGCAGCAGCCGCCAGGTGGGGATCCCATTGTGATCTTCATTTACGATTCTGCGGAGGATCTGCAGTCCTCGTTGGCTTTCATAGGTCAAACCTGGGTTAGCGGCTATGCTGATCCAGCCCGGGGTTCGATCGTGGTCGCCCTTCCTGCCGAGATCTCGCGACCGCTGGAGATCCAGCGCTTGATTCCCCACGAGGTGGCTCATATCCTGCTCTATCGCTTCATGGGAGCGGAGTTCAGCTATCTCCCAGCTTGGCTGAACGAAGGCATTGCCTCCCAGATGGAGATCTACAGCCTGCCTGAGTACGACCTGGCACTCCAAAGGGCTCACGAGGGGGGAGATCTGATCCCCCTCACGCATCTCTGCCAGGCTTTTCCTGCTGATGAGGAGCTGGCATTGCTGGCATATGCCCAGTCAGACTCCCTGGTGGAATACATCAGGCGGACGTACGGGACGCAGGGCTTACAGTCACTGATCTATGCCTACGACCAGGGAGTAAGCTGCGAACGCGGGGTGGAGATCTCATTGGGGATGACGCTGGATGAGCTGGAGAAGGATTGGCGCCTGGAGGTATTTGATCGGGGGACATACCAGACGCTGATCTATGGGCTGGCAGGAGTCCTCTTTGTGCTGGTTGCGACCCTGGCAGGTTTCATTTATTATAAGACCAGAAAACCACCGGGTGAGAAGGATTGGGATGAAAATGAACTCTACTCCTGAAAGAAGACTGCACGCCAAGATCACCGGTAGAGTGCAGGGAGTAGGCTTCCGCTACTATGTACTCTCAGAGGCTCAAGGCCTGGGATTGACTGGCTGGGTCAGGAACCGCTGGGATGGTTCCGTAGAAGTGCTCGCTGAAGGGGATATCGATACCCTCCGAACCCTGGTAAGTGTTCTTGAAAAAGGACCGCGCTCATCATCCGTGGACCAGGTTGTCACTGACCTGCAGCCCGCCAGCGGGGAATACAGCTCTTTTCACGTGCGCTCCACCCTTTAAGAAGAATCTGAAAAACCCAAACCTCTCCTGTTCAAGGAGATGAATCTCCCCTGGCCGATGATCAAATGGTCCAGCACCTGGATATCCAGAAGCTTTCCAGCATCGATGATGGCTTTGGTAATGGCGATATCGTCCGGACTGGGCGAAGGATCCCCACTGGGGTGGTTATGGACCACGATCAGCGCGGCCGCGTTCTCGCGAATGGCAGGGCGAAAGAGCTCGCCGACTCGCACTTGGGAGGAATTCAAGGATCCCTGGTAGATGGTTTTGATCCCCAGCACGTGATTGCGGGTATTGAGAGTGATCACCCGAAGCTGTTCCTGTTCCAGGGCGCTCATCTCATATTGGACCAGGTCCGCCGCGTCCTCCGGGCTGTGCACCACGGGCCGGTCCTGAGCGGATTGGGTAGCAAGTCTCCGTCCCAGGTCGATGGCGGCCTTGATCTGAGCTGCCTTGGCTTTCCCGACCCCATGCTGGGCGCAGATCTCAGTGTAGCTGGCCCGCTGCAAGCCGGTCAGACCGTTGAAATCCCGGAGCAGCCGCTGGCCGACCTGGACGGCGTTCTCACCAGCCACACCTGCCCTGAGCAGGATGGCTAAGAGCTCCGCGGTGCTGAGCACGCCAGCGCCCATCTTGGCCAGTCGCTCCCGAGGTCGTTCTTCAATCTGCATTTCATCGATTCGGGATCCTGAGAGCCTTCCATCCATATCCCCCTCCTGAAACGGTTTCCTTTTTTATACAGAAAAAAACTCCCCGGGGCAAGAGAGCGGTGAAAATAGCACCCTGAGACCGTGAAAATTGAAATAAGGTATAATCGAAGTTCAGGAGGCCGCGCATGAGCTTCAACCCTTCTTTTCTGAACAATTTCCTGCTGATCGCCGCCGCGTTAGGGGGTGCCTTCCTGGCTGCGTTATGGCTGAGCCTGATGGTCTGGACCTACCGCGATATCCGGGGGCGGGTCCGGGATCCCATGGTGCGCATCTTAGCCGTGCTGCTGGTCGGTGTGCTGTTCCTGCCGGGTGTAGTGGTCTACCTGATCCTGCGTCCCTCACAGACCATGGAGGATGAATATCAGCACATGCTGGAAGAGGAAGCCCTGCTGCAGGCGATCGAGGAGCGCACGGCCTGCCCGGGCTGCGGCCGGCACACCGCCGATGACTGGATCATCTGCCCCAACTGCTACACCAAACTGATGAAAACCTGCCATGCCTGCGGACGGCTGATGAAGCTGCCCTGGAGCTTGTGCCCCTACTGCGGCACTCCAGAGCCGGGCAAACGGATCGAAGACTTGACGGTTGCCGAAGCCTCCCGGTCTGTGGATGTCCAGGAGGTCGAGGAGGATCTCGAATCGGATCTGGAGGGACCCCCAGCTGCCCGGGACGTGGGAGAGCTGGAGGACCTCGATACTCTATCCGACGAGGATCTGATCGATCGACTGTGAGACACCTCGTCTCTTTAAGGTACGAAGTATCTTAAGAAACCTTGTACCTTAAGATATAGAGTCCGGATATTACGATACAATCGAAGGGATAAAGTCCACCGAGAGGATTTTGTCCCTGTTTTTGTTTGTGGTAGACCTCGTTTCTTTAAAAGACCAGGTTTCTTAAGAAACCTGGTCTTTTAAAAAAGTTCATGGAATAAGCGGAATAAAAAAAGGCGACTCAGAGAGTCGCCCTTATGTTGATGATCTAGGTAGAACCCAGGTATGAAATCCTTTCGAAAGGATTTCATACCTTTTGTTAACTTTTATTTCCTGAACGGTTTCCAGCCGGCGTATTCAGCCATATCACCCAGGGTTTCCTCGATGCGCAGGAGCTGGTTGTACTTGGCCACCCGATCAGAGCGGGCAGGAGCGCCGGTCTTGATCTGGCCGGTGTTGAGCGCTACAGCCAGGTCAGCGATGGTGCTGTCCTCGGTCTCACCCGAGCGATGAGAGGTGACCGCGGTCCAGCCTGCTCGCTGGCAGGTTTCAACCGCTTCGATCGTCTCGGTCAGGCTGCCGATCTGGTTGACCTTGACCAGCAGTGAGTTGGCAGCTTTCTCGCGGATGCCCCGCCGGACGCGCTCAGGGTTGGTGACCAGCAGGTCGTCGCCGACGATCTGGATCCGGTCCCCCAGCTCAGCCGTCATTTTCGTCCAGCCTTCCCAGTCATCCTGGGCCAGGCCGTCCTCGATGGAGACAATCGGATATTTGTCGACCCATTCTTTCCAGAAAGCGACCATCTCTTCGCTGGAGAGCTTCTTGCCTTCCGTGCGCAGATTGTAGAGGCCGCTGTCCTCCTCGTAGAATTCAGAGGCGGCTGGGTCGAGGGCGATAGCCACGTCTTCGCCTGCCTTGTAGCCAGCTTTCTCAACGGCTTCAAGGATGACTTCCACTGCTTCTGCGTTAGAACCCAGGGCAGGGGCGTAGCCGCCCTCATCGCCGATCAGCGTGGCATAGCCGTGATCCTTGAGAACGGCTTTCAAGGTGTGATAGATCTCTGCACCCCAGCGCAGACCCTCAGAAAAAGTCGGCGCGCCCAAGGGCATGATCATGAACTCCTGGGCATCGGTGGACTGCCATCCGGTATGAGCCCCTCCGTTGAGGATGTTCATCATCGGGGAGGGTAGGAGATGGGCATAGATGCCGCCGATGTACTGGTAAAGGGGCAGCTCCAGGGAAGCTGCGGCGGCTTTGGCGACCGCCAGGCTAGTGCCCAGGATCGCGTTGGCGCCCAGCTTGGATTTGTTGGGAGTTCCATCCAGCTCAAGAAGGATGCGGTCGATCTCCCTCTGGCGAGTCGCGTCCTGACCGACCAGGGCGTCAAAGATCTTGCTGTTGACGTTGTGGACCGCCTGGTAGACGCTTTTTCCGTTATATTTCTTTTTGTCGCCATCCCGCAGCTCGAGAGCTTCGTGGATCCCTGTGGAAGCGCCCGAGGGCACGATGGCCCGACCCAGGCTGCCGTCCAGCAAGCGCACGTCCACTTCCACAGTGGGGTTGCCGCGGGAGTCCAGTACCTGGCGTCCAGCAATGTGTTCGATTTCTGTATACATGTTTTCTCCGCCTTCTTAATGAGTGATACCGCGCCTATTGTAGCCTATCCGGCGCGTTTAATAAATACCAAAAGCTATCCGCGGTCAGTTTTTGTGGTTCTGGTCCAGGGCAGCCTTGATGAAAGCCGCAAACAGGGGATGGGCTTTATAGGGCCGGGAGAGGAATTCAGGGTGGAATTGGGTGCCGATCATGAAGGGATGGTCCTTGAGTTCGGCGATCTCCACCAGCCGACCATCCGGGGAAAGACCGGAGTATACCAGGCCGGCTTTGGCCAACTCATCCCGGTAGGCATTGTTGAACTCGAAGCGGTGGCGGTGGCGCTCCTGGACCACATCGTGCTGGTACGCTCGGGAAGCGATGGTTCCCGGCTGCACGCGGCAGGGATAGACCCCCAGACGCATGGTGCCGCCCTTGTCAGTGATATCGCGCTGATCGGGCATGAGGTCGATCACCGGATAAGGAGTGTCGGGATTGAATTCGGTCGAATTGGCTTCCGGGGAGCCGAAATGATGACGCGCCAGCTCAGCTACCATCAGCTGCATGCCCAGGCACAGACCCAGGTAGGGAATCCGGTTTTCACGGGCGAAGCGGATGGCCCGGATCTTGCCTTCGATGCCCCGGTCACCAAATCCGCCGGGAACAAGGATTCCGGCGTAATCGGCCAGGAATGATAGATCAGCCTCTTCTTCCAAGCTGACGGAATGGATCCAGTCGATCTCCAGGTCAACCCCGTTGGCCAGCCCGGCGTGCTGGAGGGCTTCCCGGACGCTCATATAGGCATCCAGCAGCTCAACATATTTCCCAACCACAGCAATAGGCAGCTTCTCCTTTTCGCTCCGCATAGCCCCCACCATCTCCCGCCAGGCTGACCAGTCTGGTTTTTGGCGTTCCTTGAGCTTGGATTTTTTGAAGATATAGTCTCCTACGCCAACTTCCTCAAGCATGAGGGGGATGTTGTAAATGGTATCAGTGGTGGTCATGGGGACGACAGCCTGCTTCTCGACATCGCAGAAGAGGGCGATCTTTTCTCGCAGCTCTTCCTCGATGGGGTGATCCGAGCGGGCGATGATCATATCCGGGGAGATGCCGATAGAACGCAGTTCGCGGACAGAGTGCTGGGTGGGCTTGGTCTTCAGTTCGCCCGTGGCTCCAATGTAGGGCAGCCAGGTAACGTGGATGTAAAAGCTGTTCTTGCGGCCGATATCGCCGCGCATCTGGCGCAGGGCCTCCAGGAAGGGCAGGGATTCGATATCACCGACTGTCCCACCTACCTCAACCAGGACGATCTCCGCCCCGGTACTGTCTGGTACCTGGCAGATGCGCTCCTTGATGACATCGGTGATATGTGGGATGACCTGGATGGTGCCGCCCAGGTAATCTCCCCGCCGCTCACGGCTGATGACCTCTTCATAGACCTGCCCTGTAGTGACATTACAGACCCGGTTGAGGTCGGTGTCGATGAAGCGCTCGTAGTGGCCCAGATCGAGATCGGTCTCTGCTCCATCGTCCAGAACATAGACCTCGCCGTGCTGGTAGGGACTCATCGTCCCCGGGTCGACGTTGATATAGGGATCCAGTTTCTGGACAGCCACCTGGTAGCCGCGCTGCTTCAATAAGCGCCCCAGGGCGGCAGCGGTGACTCCCTTGCCAACTGAACTGAGGACACCACCGGTTAAAAATATGTACTTTGTCTTCATAATCCGTTCCTGGGTGCGGTCTGGCTGGAAAAGTCCCTATATTAAGTGGAGAGGGGAGGACCTGGTCTGCCAGTCCTCCCCGCGGTGTCTGTCTCTGGGCCTGAATTGTGTTCAGGATCCGACAAATTTAGCCAGGTCCTCTGCTGCCCGGCGCATTTCCAGGAAAACCAAGCCCAGCTTGGCTTTTTCCTTGGCCAGGGCGGTCAGCACTGCTTCAGTACCAATTGCGGAGAGGATCACGTAGCCGTCATCCCCATGGATATAAACCTGGTCCAACGATCCCCGGCTGAGCTCGGTGGCGATGCGTTCACCAAGGCTGAGCATGGCTGCAGACATGGCGGAGACCCGGTCTTCTTCGACATCGTTAGGCAGGGCGGAAGCCATGGTCAATCCATCAACGGATACGACCGCAGAGGCCTCGATCTCTGGTGTCGCGGACTGCATTTCCCGCAGCCGCTTGACCATCTCTTCTGCTCTGGTGGTTGCCATAGCTGATACTCCTTGTAAAACTCTTCATTGAGTTTACCATATATTTTTTACCTTAAATAGTTCAACTACATACCTTACAGCTTAGTCAGCAAGGCAGGCAGTCTTGTGAGGCTGGCAAGTCCGGATGGAGTGAATGTACCTTGCTGACGGGGGTTTAATGTCGTGAAGGGTTATTGCATATATAATACTGGATACCAGTATTCGTCCAGCGAAGCAAGAGAAAGGCTCGGAGCTTGATGAATTATCCCATCGCTCGGACCAAAGTCATCCTTCCCAGGAGGCACCCGAACCTGCTCAGCAGGCCGCGCCTGCTGGCGATGCTGGACGACCTGCTGGCTCCCTGCGCCAGGTGCTGCGGGAAGGGGTAGGGGAGGCCTGAAAACTGATAACTGATAACTGATAACCAACCTATCTTCCGACCTCCTGCATCCAACTTACACTGTCCTGCCTACTTCATTTCCTCCTGATCACGTAAATATCCGCCTCGATCATCGTATCCCCCTCAAAATAGTGATGGGTGAAGTAAACGTTCCCGTACTGGTCGATGGTGGCTTCCCCGGCCAGGGTGGAGACGATCTCTTCTGGTTCGGTCCATTCCCCATTAACTTTCTTTGACCTCCAGATGCCGTAGTCCCTGGTGATCCAGAGTTCATCCTCCTGGGGGTTGAGGGCCGGCCAGCCCTCATCATGGGAGCTGTTGACAGCCTCCAGATTGACCGGTTCTCCCCAGGCTCCGTTGACCTTCTCAGAGACCCAGATATCCAGCCCGCCCTGGCCGCCCGGCCGGGAGGAATGGTAGTAGAGTGTATTCCCGTCCCGGGAGATGTGCAGCTCGCCTACTTCATAGGAAGCCGGGAAATCGTCCAGCTGGGCGATCGACCAGCTGCCGTCGACGTACTCCGATGTGAACCAGTGCAGGCCTTCATAACCCTGCCGGACACCGCAGATCCACAGGCGATTGCCCTGGAAGAAACCGCAGCCGTCCAGGTGGGGTTCGCCCGGCTTGACCAGCCAGATCCGCTCCGGGTCGCTCCAGCCCTCTGCCTCCCTCTGGAACTGGTAGATCCCGGTCACCAGGTCCTGGGACTGCTCGATCACATCCATGCGGTTGTTGGGCGTGAACCAGACGTAGAGGGTGTTCCCATCAGGGAGGATGAAGGCGGAATCCTCCGCCCCCCGGGTGTTGACCGGATAGGGCAGCGGGACCGGTTCCTCGAAGTCATTCGAGAGCAGGACCGGGGGCAGGGGATCGTTCTCTGGGGACATCTTGGGCGCGTCAGATGGGATCAGGCTCTCTCGGTTGGGGATCTCGATCGAGGACTGGGAGCAGCCAGCTATGAGCAGAGCGAATAAAATAATCGAAAAAAGAACAGCAGTCCTGTTTCTCATAAAGTGCTCCCTTGATAGACCTTTCTCCGTTTATTGTACAGCAGTGAGTGCAGTTAAGTTGCAGCTCTTCCTATGGAGTGAGGGAGACCAGGAGAGTTGGGGACTGGGGGACTGGGGGACGAGGAGACTGACCACTGAACACTGAACACTATCTCCAAATCACTCCTGACTGCATACTTCTTACTCCTTGCTTCTCCCCGACCCTCTATCAACCCCCGGGAATCTCATCTATAATCAAAAAAGGAGGTGTCCCATGGATCTGATCAGGGAATTGACCTCGACAGTAGCGAACTGGATCTCCTTGTCCCGGCTGGTGATGATGGTCCCGCTGTGGATCTGGGTCCTCCAGGGGCGCTACGAATGGGTAGGCTGGGGGTTGGTCTACACAGGTATCAGCGACATCCTGGATGGCCTGGCGGCCCGGATCTTCCACCAGTGCTCCGAGATCGGCGAAAAGATCGACTCCTGGACCGATCACCTGGTGCTGATCTCCTCCGCGCTGTGGGCAATGTTCTGCCGCGGGGCACTCTTTCCTCCAGGGCGCTTATACTGGGCCATCCCACCTGCTGCCCTGTATCTTGTTAACCTGGTCATTGGCCTGGTCAAGTACCACCGCTTCGCTGCTGCCCACTTACTGGAAGGAAAATTCCTGCCCGTCTTCGCTTACTTTGTGATCGTTCTGGCCATGTTTGGACGTTACTACGATTGGCTCTACTTATCCTTGATCGCTTCTTTTTACCTCAGCGGGATTGTCAATCTCGTTTTCAACTTCCGCCCCGAGCTGATCAACAAACATCAGCGCTCCCTGATCCTGGGACTGCTGGGGCTGGATTTCGAAGAGGGACTGATACGCTACTTCTTTAGTTAAGCATCTTTATTGAATATCTGCTCTGTATCCTTGCCTGATTTTCAGTTCACAATATACAAGGCTAAACTGACCGTATAATTAGATCAGGCTCGGCTTGATTTCTACCAATCCGGAATTACAAAAGTTGGAGGGGAAAATGCTGAAAACCATCCGAACCTTTTCTATTCTGATCTGCCTGCTGATCATCCCACTGTCTCTCGCTGCCTGCAATCACTCAGGGGAAAAGGATGGGGATGGAACCCTTGTGTCCACGACCCAGAATGGGGATACGGATAGCGGTGACGGTGCAGGTGTCCCCACCGAATCTCCCTTGCCGACAGCGGAACCCCTGGAATTCGAATTAGCTGAAGATTTCAGTGTCTCCCTGACTATGGGGGATGAGGGCGGGAGCCTGGAAGTCGAGGGGCCGGATGGGACGCTCTATCAGCTCGAGCTTCCTCCAGGAGCGCTGCTGACCGAACAGACCATCACGCTCACTCCAATAACTGATATCACCAACCTGCCCCTCTCGGGTGGACTGCATGCTGCTGTTCAGATCCTGCCTGAGGGGCTGGACCTGGTGCTTCCGGCTGCACTTACCATCACCCCTCCCTCACCCTTTGATCCTGAAAATGCAGTGCCGTTTGGATATAACGGAGTGGACCACAGCTTATACCTGGTTCCGGCAGCCCGGCTGGGTGAGAGCTTCCAAACCTATCTGAGCCATTTCAGCGCTGATGGCGTGGGGACGGGCACTCCCGCTGAACGGGAAGAGATCGCTTCCCAGCCAGCGCCCAGCGCAGCAGACCAGTACTCCAGCGATGCTTCAGAAACCCTGAGCGATTGTTTTAATCAGGAGGGGGATTTAGAACCGGACCAAGAAGCGCAGGATGCTCTTACTCAGCACTTGATGGCTTGGTGGAAGGACGGAATTCAGCCCGCTCTTGTGTTTTCAGGGAAATCGGAGTCGATCGAAGTCTTTACGTCCGCTGTAAACGAATACCTGGCTTGGAAGAAACAAGTAAGCATCACGGCTTCCATCCTGTCCCTGGATGATGAGGATTATTTTGCTGATGAGATCGAAGAAGGCTGGGACTTGATCAAGACCGCCTTCGAGAATATCAGGACGGCCACCGTCCGGGCCTGCACCGATGATCACGACCTGCGGGCTCTGAATGTGCTCTTTCGGTTGGAGCGCCTGGCAGATCTGCTTGCGCTACCGCCTGTTTCGGTTAATGAAGTATACAATTCCTGCCTGCAGTTTGAGCTGGTGTTTGAGGGAACGGTGACCGTTACAGCACCTACTCTTTATTCCGCGAGCATGGTGGTGAACACGACCCTGGAGATGCAGCATATAGAGGTAGAAGATTGGCCGATGTCCCTGGCGGCTGTCGGGGAGGATGATCGGGTCATACCCGCCCAGGAGAGTTTCGCCTTTATTCCCGAAATCAAAGAAGGCATGGAAGATCTTGATTGCCCTCTGGGGATTTCCGATTTCCACAATGATCCAAGCATGGCTGGATACTGGTATGCCGTGCTGGACTTACCTTGGCAAGAAATCGAGGAAACGGGTCAACCCAATGACCTGGCACTGGCGCTGTGGGCTTCCGGACCCGAATTGACTGGTTTTGCAGACTGCGATATATTGCCCTATTATGGTGTATTCTTCTTTGATTTTTTCCAAGTCGCCTATCTTGAAGTCACCGAGCCATTTTACGAATTTGACGAGGTTGTCTACCGCGATTGGGATGTACAGGGAGGAGAGGTTTATGCTACCAAAGCATTTAGTGGGGAAGTGGTGGGAGAAGGCCAACTCCTAGCTACCGCAGATTTCAAGATGACCCTGCTTCATAAGCCTGAATAGAGGTGTTCTCTGCGGCTGATGGTCTGGAACGGCACACTTTTTAGAAGCACTGAACAATCAGTATAGAAGGTATATTCTCACTGGTGCAGCGTTTTGCTTGATTGGGTAAATTTTGGAGTGAAGAATATGGACAAGAAGAGATTCTGGGTCTGTCTGCTGGGTGGGGTGATTGCGGCCGGGATCTGCCTGGGCGGGCGGGAGATCATCTTCGGTTTCCCGCCGATCCGCTGGGAAGATGCGGCCGCCACGGTTGCCAACCGACTGCTGCTGGGCTTCGCGATCGGGATCAGCGGCTGGCGGGTCCCCTATCTTCTTCATGGAGCCCTGCTTGGCCTGCTGTTCTCCCTTTCGGTCTCCATTGGTTTTCTGCCAAATGACATTCTGACCTTTGCGCTGTATACTTCGGCTGGAGTCCTGTACGGGTTATTCATCGAGGTCCTGGCAACGGATGTCTTCAAGCTGCCCAGCAATTCCGTCTGAGCTTGATCTGCCCCCGATCGAGTCGGCGTACTTTTTACAGCTTACGATTTACAATACTAGAATGACCTCATCAGCCGATTACCCCTACACTTTCGACCCGGCAGCCTGTGAGGCTTGCGGTGGGAAATGCTGCCGCTGGGGCGGCTATGTCTGGGTCACGGAAGAGGACA
>JBGCVQ010000062.1:0-4092 GCA_045888315.1 Anaerolineales bacterium
GGATGGGCTGCAGCCAGCCATCAGCAGGACCACGACCGCCAGCAGGGGTAAATACGTTCGATGATATTTCATGAGGACCTCCCAATGATTGAGATTGATTTTCAATGATAGAGCGCCATCAAGGACTCGATATCAATATAATAACGCAGATGATCCGGTTTTTGTTACTTCCAGGGGAGGCGAAATTCCAGAAATAGTTGCCGAGGAACCTGGCGGGAGGATCGTATGCCGTAAATAGTAAATCGACTTACGACTTACGAAACCACGACTTACCGCAAGATACCACTTACCCTAAAAAATGAAGGGCATCTGCGGCTGCCAAAACACCCCTGCATTCCCAACCATGGGGCTGTAGGCACGGAATTGAAGATTGAATTTTCAATTATTCGAACCCCGCATCAACCAATAGAGAGTCAATAAAATGATGAATTCGCAGCTGGGGTCAATCCTCAATCGTGATTTTATCTCCTGTGTAAATACAGGGACCGAGGTCCCGGTCATAGATCGGTTCATCGCTTCCAGGGTAAAACTTGGGGCGCTGGAGGTAACAAGCAGAATCGCTTCTGCATGATAAGGTAACGGAATTGAAAAAACACCAACCAAAGGTAACTGACGCTCCAGAATTGTCCTTCTTCCCAGCTGCTGCTTGTGTCGGCGGGGTGACACAGCCCACCCCCGGTGTGAAATCCACCGGAAGGGTAACCTCTTCCACCAGCGGCAGCCCGGCGATTTTTTCCATCTGCATAGCTGCCAGCGTGAAGAACTCATTCAGATCCAAAGGGATTTCAGGGTTTTCCTCTACCTTCATTCCCAGGTATATATTTTGATAGCGGACCGCCAACCGGTATCTGGTATGGGATAGGTCGCCATTGGGCAACCGCATTTCGTAGCTGCATATTGTGGATTGGTCACCAAAATTAAGTTCTCCAAGATAATCATAAAAGACAAATTCGCAGGGAGAATCCCAACTCTCCATGAAAATCTCCGGTCCATCCACAGTCTGAAAGACCATCACGGTAAATTCGGCGAATCTTGGCAGGGGAGGAGTGTCCGCGGGCAGGTTGTACTGCGTGGTCCACCCGGTTACCAGGCCGGTTTCGTCCAGGAAATCAACCGCTCCTTCATACCCCTTTATGCAGGCCAGATTCGCGTAGGGATTGGAAATGGATTGGTATTCCTTATAGTTGGGAACCGAGCCATACACCGCGTACTCCCCCACCGCTGCCAGCTCCTCCACTGAGAGGATGATCTCGCGCGGTTGGGTGTTGATCACTCGCGGATCTGGCGTGGGGGATGGCTCAGGTGCAGGTGTGTCGGTGGGGATGGGTGCTGCTGTATCTGTTGCTGCCGCTGGGGGGGGTGCAGTCGGCTCCGCGCCCGATGAAACCTCCCTATCGGCAGCTGGTGTTATTTGGGATGGAGAAGGAGTACAGGCAGTCAGGGGAAGGATGATCAGGAATGCGGCCAGCAGGATTGATTTCTTCATGGTACCTCCCTGTCCCAATTATTTCACGGCTGTCTTCTGAATTGTAATGCACGAAATGGAAAATAGCCAATTACTCCAACCTGAAAGCCCGTGGCCGCAGAGTCCAGGTCCAGTAATAATCAGAGATGCGGCCTGGGGGAGGATGGTACGCCGTAAGTAGTAAATCGATTCAGGGAGGAGATTTTAATTCCGGATTCCGAACACAAACAAGTCACCTGATCGGTTTACGCCTTACGAAACCACGACTTGCATCTATGCTGCGACCTGCCCTAAACAAAAAAAGAACACCTGTGGGAACCACAAGTACCCTTCCGCTCACGAACATGGGTTCGGGAAAGACAGTAATCAGTATGTCAGTCATCAGTTTTCAGTGATCAGACATGATGAGTTCTTCCCCGGATCTGATTACTGTTCACTGCTTACTGACTTACTTCCAGAATTAAGATCAGCCGCCAGACAAAAAAAGCACTTGGGCTGGCTTCGACCATTCTCAAAATCACAATATCAGTGTGCCCAACCCTGAAGCATCCCGCTGCTAGCCAGATCAGAAAAGAGATTTGTATAATTGCCCAACAAGGTGTAAAATGTGGTACAGCCCCATGTGACACATTATTGGTGAGGGCTAAGGAGAAGAATCCCTTTCTGACGGCATCACGCCAGTCCCTTCCCGCCAGCTACCCCTGGTTCCCCAATCCGCCATCCGAATACAGCCGGCTGCCAGAAAACCCTAGTTTCGGTTAACTTTCCCTAACATCTACAAATTCTCTAAATGAACTTCACCCTCCTGTTTTGGGAGTGTGTATCCGTTTACCCCGGGTCTTCCCGGGGTTTGGCACATTAGCGGTGTTTATTATCAATATCAGCTTCAATCATGGAGGAAGCATGATCAAAACCAAAATTCAATTTCTACTTATCAGCAGCCTGCTGGTCCTGCTGGGGGCTGCCTGCAGCGGGAAAGCCGCCCAAACCTCCGGAAGCCAAGATCCAGGCGCTGCACCATCCTCAGCCAGCGCTGGCTCCGAAGGCCAATGGAGTGCGCTGCTGGATCTGCCAGCGGACCCGCTGGACCTGGAGGTCAGCCTGCAGGAGGGTGCAGGTGTGTCCGCCGTGTTCTCTTATGAAGGCGGCACCCTGACCGCCAGCGGAGCAGACGGCACACTCTACACCCTGGAGATCCCCGAGGGAGCCCTGGAAGTTCCTACCCAGATCCGCATGACCCCCCTGGCGGATTTAGGAGGACTGCCCATTGGGGAAGGCGCTCCGTACGGCGTGCAGCTGGAGCCGGACGGCCTTCGGTTGTATGATGTGGCTATCCTGACCATCACTCCCCCGGCCGAGATCCCGCTGGAGCAACAGGTCTTCATCAGCTATCAGGGGCAGGAGCACGAATTCTCCTTTGCCGCCCCGCTGCCGGACTCGCCCGAGCTCAAGATCATGGTCACCCACTTCAGCGGCTACGGGGTGCAGAAAGGGCTGCTGGCTGACTATGAAGCACTCCGGGAGCGCCTGGGGGGTGACGTGGAAAGGCGCATCCAGGAAATCGTGGCTCGCGAAATAGGGGTGATGCGGCAGAAAGCCCTGCTGGGGATTGTTACCGAAGCGGATCGGCAGGCAATGCAGGATCTCTTTGCCTGGGTCGATAAGGTCTTCTATGAGGAGGTGCTTAAACCCCGCCTGGATGCGGCCGAAGAGAGCTGTGCTGCCGGCCGCCTGGCCTTGGTGACCCTTCTGGGGTATGAGCGCCAGCTGCAGCTGCTGGGGTTTGGAACCAGCCATCTCGCCGAAATGAATGCCCTGACCTTAAATGTATCGGATAAGTGCATGCAGGAAGAATACGAACTGTGCCGGGACGACCATATCATCCACCGGATCATCCCGGTAGTGCTCAGTGTGATGAGGCAGAGCCAGCTGCTGGGCATCGAAGACCAGTCGGCAGCCGGTCTCGAGGCCAAGGGTAACGACCTGGTCCGCAAGTGCCTGAGCTTCGAGCTGGAATTGGAATCGGAGATCATCACCAATCCTCCCAATTCCTGGCGAACCGAAAGCAAGATGACTTCAAAAGTGAAGCTCCAGATCGAGAGCTTGAATGATCTGCTCGCCAGCGCGCTGAACCAGGGAGGAGAGGGCATCCACGGCGAAGCCCCGCTGGTGAATGAGAGTTACTCGGTCAGCTCCAACGCCCCGGGCTGTCAGGTGACCAACTCCAGCCGGGGTGGGTCCACCCTGCACATCAGTCAGCTGTCCTGGGAATTGGATTTCCGGGGAGAGGATGATGAACTGGGCTACATCAAGGACCTGTCGATGGTGATCTCCCCCGACCCAACCACAGAGAGCTTCACTGGCCGCTGCGGCCCGTCTGTTTTCAACGCCGATAATAGCAACGCCTGGAGCAGCGCCTGGGGGGCTATCCACCAGCAGGGCTGTATGGCGGCGCAGGCAGAGGGATCCAGCGGGGGCGATGTGAAAGCCCAGGTCCTGACCGCCGCTGCCAGCGAGGGGTCCTTGGATCCGGTCATCGGCCGCGACGACGAGATCCGCCGCGTCATCCAGGTGCTCTCGCGGCGCACCAAGAACAACCCGGTGCTCATCGGCGAACCCGGCGTCGG
>JBGCVQ010000063.1:0-3309 GCA_045888315.1 Anaerolineales bacterium
CGTGATCTCTGGGAAGTGATGTTCTGGGGTTGATTAACCTGGAGGGGCAAATTGGTATGAGAGGTTTTCGCCAAAGTCACGTATATCATATGTGAGAATTGCGGAGTTATAAGCCAGGCCTCGTTCCTGGATCAAATATACGTAGAGGAGATGTACTCATGAGATCCATTATCAGAGCCATGCTAGTGATTTTTATTGTGGGAATCGCCCTGACCGCATGTTATACCCCCGGTGGGCCGCGCTTAGTAAGAGGGTCCGGGGATGTCGTGGTAGAGGAAAGGAATGTCAGGGGATTTGACAAGATCCTGGTGTCAGGCGCCGGCAGGGTGATCGTGACCCAAGGGGATTCGGAATCCCTGACCATCGAGACCGATGACAACCTGATGAAATATATCGTGACCAAGGTGGAAGAGAATACCCTGGAAATCGGCTTTACGGAAGGTACAGTTCTCTCCGCAGGGGGAGGAGGCAGAGTGCTTGAGCCCAGTGAGGGCATCATCTTCCGGATCGAGGTCATCGATCTCTCTGCGGTCACTCTCAGTGGGGCGGCCAAATTCGAGATGGATAAACTGAAAACCAGCGACCTGGATATTCTGCTCAGCGGCGCTGGAGACATCCAGATATCTGACCTGAATGGTTCCCGCCTGGACGTGCAGGTGAGTGGAGCCGGCGATGTCAATCTCGCTGGTAAGGTAGTATCGCAGGACATCCGTCTCAGTGGATTGGGAAAGTACCAGGCTTATAATCTGGAAAGTGAGATTGCTTCGGTTACCATCAGCGGTGCCGGGGGCGCAGACCTGTGGGTTTTGGATAGCCTGGATATCCTCATCAGCGGCGCCGGGGATATTAATTACTATGGCAGCCCCAGCATAAATCCGGAGATCAGCGGCTTGGGGCGGATCCAGGGTCTGGGCGAAAAATAACAGTTCGTGCAAATAAAGACAGGAAGTCCTCTAGAGGACTTCCTGTCTTTTCTATGATCGGTTCTTTCTCCAAACTATCTCAATCCCGACCAAAATGGTCGATCAGCAGTTGGCTGACTTCCTCGGCTTTGTCATGCTGGACCCAATGGGTGGCATCGTTGAAAATCACCAGTTCGCCCTGCCGGCAGTGCTCCAGGCTGAGTTCCGCCATCTGCCAGCTTAAATGGGGGTCTTGCTGCCCCCAGATGATCAAGGTCTCGGGTTCAACCGGCTGGGAAGGCGCTCCTGCTTTTGAAATTAGGCCGGCCGCCCGGTACCAGTTGATCATCGATTGGATCGCCCCGGGCTGGCTCCAGGCTGCCCGATAGCGGTTCAGCCGAGCCTCGTCCCAGGTCTCCGGAAGAGCGCTGGTGAGGAATTTCCAATTAGCGGCTCTCACAACCCATTCCGGGATCCTTGGCAGCTGGAAGAAGAACATGTACCAGCTTTTCAGGATCTGGGCAGGGTGGCTCCGCAGATAGCTGGAAAACACAGCCGGGTGAGGTACATTGGCGACAGCCAAACGCCTGACCCGCCGTGGGGCTATCAAAGCCAGGCTCCAGGCAACCATCGCCCCCCAGTCATGCCCGCCCAGGTTAAAACTCTCCAATCCCAACTCTTTTGCCAGGCCAAGGATATCCTTGACCAGGGACTGGATCCGGTAGCTTTCTATTCCCCGGGGTTTGTCGCTCAGATTGTAGCCCCGCTGGTCGGGAACGATGACCCTGAATCCCGCCTGAGCCAGGGGCTCAATCTGGTTTTCCCATCCAAACCAGGCTTCAGGAAAGCCGTGGAGCAGGATGACCGGCTCCCCATCAATTGGTCCGGCGACAGCAGTGTGGAGCCGGATTCGGTTGGTTTTGATCCACTGGAACTCAATCTTTTTTTCCATAAGATAATCCTAGGCCCACAGCAAAGCCAGCAAAGCCGCGACAGCAGTGATCAGCAGGGCGATCAGGAAGGTGGTGCGGATGACCTGGCTTTCCTCGCCGATGCGGTCGATACTGGCTGCGGCATTCTGAAGTTTGGCAGGTGAGATCACGCTTGCCAGCCCGCCCCCGACTCCGCTGGAAGCTGCCACAAGGAGACCCAGCGCGCCGATCTTCTGTGCCGCGCTGAGGTGGATACCCGTTAGCATAGCGATCGCGGAAGTCTCCGATCCGCTGATGAACCCTGACAGCAAGCCCAGGAAAGGTGCCACCGCAGGGTAGAAACGGCCGAAGGCCTGGCTGGCAGCGCTGGCGATCACCTGGACCATGTTGCGGCCTGGATCCAGGAGCTCCCAGCTGGCATTCACCCCGGAGTGATTGATCAGGTAGGCAATGGCAAAAAAGATACCAGAAGCCAGCATGGGCCGAGGAGCACGCTTCAGCCAAAGTTTGAGAGATCTTTCAAGGGAGGATCGGGTGACCTTCAGGAAGGGCAGCGCTAGGACCGTGCTGACCAGGATCCAGAAGTAAGCCTGCCACAAAAGGCGGACCTTCTCCGGGGCCCCGGGAATGATCTCCAGGGGCATGCTCCAGCGGCTGAAGACCAGCTCGAAGAAAGGCAGGAAAGGGGCGTTCACCAGCAGTGCCAGGATGGTCAGGATGATCCAGGGAGAGACAGCGGAGAGCAGGGAGAGTTTGCCCTCTGCTTGCAGGTCAGCATCTGACAAGCTATCGCGGCTGGAAAGGGTTTTTCCGGCCAGCTTCAAGTACACCAGCATTACCAGGACGACACCCAGGCCAGCCGCGATCCCGGTCAGGGTCACCAACCCCAGGGCGTTCATGCCAATGGCGATCAATCCAGCGGTCACTCCAGCCAGGATGGTCGGGAGAAAGCCCCGCCAGAGGAGCTCCCAACCTCCGGCCAGCCAGAGCATTGCCAGGGCAATGCAGCTGCTGATCACAGGCATGAAGCGGGCAAAATACCCACCGACATCCTGGACTGGCAAGCCAACGAAATTGGCGAAGACCACCACAGGAATACCCAGCAGAGCGTAGGTGCAGAGGGCATCATATCCTAAAGAAGGCAGAGCGATGGCCACAAAGGAGCTGTAGCCCAGAGCGATCATGATGGGAGGCAGGATCGATACCGGTGTGGCACCCAGGGCGGCCAAAAGGGTACCGAACCCGATGTTGAGGATCAGGATCTGAGCGACGCGGTCGCCGGGAGCGATGGTCTTGATAAAAGCCACCAGGCGGTCAATGGCACCGGTCTCTTTCATGATCGTGATCTGCAGCAGCGAAGTTGCCACCATGATTGTGATCGGCAGCGATGCCACCAAGCCGGCCAGACTGATCAGCAAGGTCTTCCCAAGAGGGGTCTGGAAATAGAGCCAGGTGATCAGCAGCGTGCAGATCCA
>JBGCVQ010000063.1:3409-6393 GCA_045888315.1 Anaerolineales bacterium
TGCCTGAAGGATTCCTCTGCTCTGGAGATCAATTCTTTCACGGTTGCCAGGGATAGGGGCAATGTCAGATTCACCATTAATTTCCTCCTGCTACACAGATACGAATAAGATTGTGGAAAGCCGCCAGCTGGAACAGGCCTTGGATCAAGTTCTGCATTCCTGGTGGATGTTCCCATGCAACCATCGCTCAATTCAATTTATGCAACCCTGGAAAGGCGACCAGGCCCAGGCCGAACAGGACCAGGCAGCCGATCCCGGAGATCAAGGCAGCATTGGGCGCGCCGATCTGGTCTCCCAAGGCGCCGATCAATAGGGAGCCCAGGGGATAGAACCCCCCCAGCCCCCAGGTGAAGGTGCTGATGACCCGGCCTCGCAGATCATCGGGCACAATGGTCTGGATCAAGGTGTTGGTGATCACCAGCTGAACGATGAAGGAGAAACCCAGCAGGCCCATCAGAGCCATGCTCAGCCAGGGGATGCGGGAGAGAGCTAAACCGATGATCCCCGGACCGAGGATGATCCGGCTGAAGAAGAGCAGCTTGCCCTTGTGGAAATGATCGCCGAACAGCAGCAGAACGGCTCCGCCGACCAAGGCGCCCACTCCCTGATAGGAGAGCAGCTGGCCGTAGCCGGATACGCCGATGGACAGGATATCCTTGGCGAAAACCGGCACCAGGGTCAGGGCCCCAAAGCCGATCATGCTGAAACCTGCCACCAGCAGGACGAGGGGGAAGATGTCCTGCTCTCCCAGGATGTACTGGAAGCCCGCCTTGATGCCCTCCAGGGATCCTCCCTTTCGCTTGGCAGAGCTGGGCGGAGTGATCCTCATCAGCGCCAGGGCTAGGATGACTGCCAGATAGGAGATCCCGTTGATGGCGAATGTGGGCGCTTCTCCCAGGGTTGCCACGATGGCGCCGCCGATGGCTGGCCCGATGATGCGGGCGATGTTGAACAAGATCGAGTTGAGACTGATGGCGTTCATCAGGTCGTTCCGGTCGTCATCGACCATCTCGACCACGAAGGCCTGGCGGGTGGGCATATCCAGGGAGTTGCCGATTCCCAGCAGGAAGGACAGGGCCAGGATGTGCCAGTACTCGATATGGCCCAGCCAGGTGAGCAGGGCCAGCACCAGGGAAAAGACCGTGAACCAGCTCTGGGTGAACAGCAGCAAGCTGCGCCGCGGGAAGCGGTCGACGATCACTCCCATGTAAAGAGAGAGCAGAAGCACCGGCAGGAAGTTGATGAAGGTGACCAGCCCCAGGCTGGTCTGAGAGCCGGTGATGCGGTAGACCAGCCACTGCAGGGCGGTGGACTGCATCCAGACGCCGATCACGGAGATCAGCTGCCCCCAGAAGAAGAGCCGGAAATTGCGGTGTTTGAAAGCCCGCAGAGATGAGTTGAGATTGAGCGTTCGCAGCATTGTTTTCGGAATCGCCGTCCTGGAATCGCTAGATGGGAAATACTCCCTCAATACTAAACCAGGCCGGGGAATTTGGCTAGGATAAAGAACCCCGGGGTGGCCTGTGCATAAAAACGTTCCGTGGTAATATATCTTAATATTATGATAAAAAACATGTATAAAAACTTAGGGTATCTCCCGGATCGGCAGGTGCAGGCATGTTGGCCAGTTTCTTTTTAGCGCTTAGGGAAGGCCTGGAAGCGGCTTTGATCATCAGTTTGCTGCTGGGATCGCTGCGAAAGATGGGCCGCCAGGCTGACAGCAGATCGATCTGGCTGGGGACAGCGGCTGCCTTCCTGCTCAGCTTGCTGGTTGGCCTGCTGTTCCAGGTCCTGGGTGCCAGCTTCTCTTCCCCCGGGGAGGAGATCTTCGAAGGGATCACCATGCTGCTGGCGGCAGGTATTTTGACCTGGATGATCCTGTGGATGGGGAAAGGATCCCGCCGATTGAATGAACGCTTGAATTCCGATCTCAAGCAGGCAGTTGTAGCAGGGGGCGGCTGGGCACTATTCTCCCTGGCTTTCCTGGCCGTGATCCGGGAAGGGGTAGAGTTGGCCCTTTTCTTGGTTGCCGCGGCGCTGAATGCATCCGGAATCCAAATCCTCCTCGGAGCGGCCCTGGGGTTGGCATCCGTAATCTTGCTATCTCTGCTGCTCTATAAAGGCCTGATCCAGCTGGACCTGAAGCGTTTTTTCCAGGTTACCAGCTTGATACTGCTCTTCTTTGCGGCAGGATTGGTGGCTCACGGCGTGCATGAGTTCACTGATCTGGGCTGGATCCCGCCGCTCATCGAGCAGGTCTGGGATCTCAATCCTATCCTGGATGAGAATTCCACCCTAGGACAGCTGCTGCAAGCCCTGCTGGGCTATAATGGGAACCCCTCCCTGACCGAGGTGCTGGCTTATTTCTTATATCTTGGGTCTGCCTCTGCCCTGAGTGTTTCCTTTCGGCGAAAAAAAGGAATCCCGGAGCTGTCCAGCATGTAAATCATACATTCTCGTTAGCGAAAACTTGATCTTGACCAGTCATTATCTTGTCTAGTTGCTGATAGTAAATGAATTAACAATTTAAACAACCCAGTAAGGAGAGTCAAAATGAGTCAAACGCTGAAAATAACCCTTATTGTCTCAGTTGGTGTAATCTTGGTTATGGTCTTGTTCTTGGGAGGATTTTTGTTAGGTAGGTTCACCGCCCCCCTCTATCAAGGGGCGATGATCTCTGGAAGGGGTTGGCAGTCATCTGGATTTGAGTGCCGTCATGACCAGCTGCCTTACCCCCACAGGCCAGGTTCTGGCATGTTTGATGGGTACCAGCCCGGGAGTGATTTTTATCACCACGAAGGGATGCCCTTCTGGGACCCGAATGATCGCTGAGATCATGTCTTTTCATTGAGCACAGTCATTGTGGCTGTCAATGCCCAGCTGCTGAAGCGAGTATCAATTTAACAGTTGTTGGGAGGTGTTTCTTATGAAAAAATGGATTGCCCTGAGCTTGCTGCTGGTCCTGGCCTTATCGGCCTGCGCCA
>JBGCVQ010000064.1:0-11745 GCA_045888315.1 Anaerolineales bacterium
ATCCAAAACTGGTAACTGATAACTGATAACTGATGACTGATGCAATCTGCTCAACCCCAACTTCACAACAGAGTAAATACTCCCTTACTGCTTACTTCTTACGCTATTACGCTTACGCCGCCTGCCACCAGTCCTGGCCTTCGATCAAGCCCAGCTCCTCCAGCGTTCCTCGGATGAGGGGAGCGGCTTTGCGGGCGCGCACGGCGGTGAGCAGGATCGGGTTCTGATATTTTCCCCACTGGAGTAACAGATCCTCGCTGCCGATGATCGGCTTACCCCGCCGGGTGCGGCCGATCTTATTCTCATCGACATCCACAAATGCACGCAATGGCAGGCCTTCCCTCTGGAGGTGCTTGCTCAGCCTGCGGCCGGTCATTCCCGCGCCCCAGACGATCACCGCGTCCCGGTCTCTGGCAGGGCCCTTGGCCAGGTAATGGGCTTTTGCCCGCAGGAAATTTTCAAGGGAATAGCGCGGATCCTCGTGGGTCAGCCGGGCGGGATGCTCCCGCCATTCCAGCAAAATCTGGTCGATCTTAGCAAAGCGGGCGCCTGCCAGGTAAAGGCGCAGCCACAGGTCATAATCCTCGGGCCAACCGTGGTCCTGGTAGCCCCCCAGGTCCCGGATCCAGGACCTCCGGAAAGCGGCGCTGGGATTGGCGATGGGGCTTTCCACGAAGATCTCGCGGGTGATCTCCTCGTGGTGGATCAAGGAATTCAGCCATTCGTAATAGATCTCGAATCCTTCCCCGATCTCAGGAGAAGGAAATCCTGCCACCAGGCAGGAGACCACGGCGACATCCGGGTGTTCCAGTAAATATCGCCTCTGGAGCTCGATCCGCTGGGGGCGGCAGCGGTCGTCAGCGTCCAGGCGGACGATGATCTCGCCTTGGCAGGCACTCAGGCCGTGGTTGGCAGCCTGGATCACACCGCCGTGGTCGGTGTGGAGGATCCTGATCCTGTGGTCCATTTCAGCGTGGGCGTGGAGGATCTCCAGGGTCCTGTCGGTGGAGCCGTCGTCGACGCAGATGATCTCGAAATCGGTATAGGTCTGGGATTGGAGAGAATCCAGGGTCTCTTCCAAGGTGGCTTGGGCGTTGTAGCAGGGCAGCAGGACGGAAACGTCGGGCATACCTATTCCTCAGCGTGGAGGATATCCTGGGCCAGCTGGTTGAGTTCCTGCTGTTCCTCAGGGGGCGTGCCGCTCACCCGCCAGTACTCATCCAGCAGCTCCTCGGGACTGAGCGATCCCACAGCCCGGTCCTTAGGAAGGCGGATGCGGGGCTCATAGATGGGCTGCTTGTGAAAATGGAATTCGAAGCTCTTATCGGCCATCGCCCGGATGGCAGCCTCATCGATCAGCGGCTCCCAGGCCCGGGGGTATTCCAGGATCAGGCGGGTCACCGCGTCCTCCAATTGGTCCTCCGGAGGCAGGGCAGAGCGGATCTGCCCAGTGATGTCATCGCTGGATTCCAGGGAGATCTGCAGGTCGATGAAAGGGCGGATATTCTTGAGTTCCCGCCAATCCAGCTTGGTCACCCCTTTCCCAACCTCAGCGATCAGGAAGTACTTCTTGTCCCCGGCTTCACCAAAATTGACCCGTTCGATAGAGCCGGGATAAACAACGGGAGGGTGCTTTTTGGGATTGAGCTGCTGGTTCTTATGAATGTGCCCCAGCGCGGTGTAATCCAGGCGCGGATCGGCGGCGATGCTCAGGGGCAGGATGAAATCCGCTCCCAGGGTGACCGCCCGTTCTCCACCGTAGACCGCGCCTTCCACAGTCGCATGCGCGGTCAGGACCGTGGGGAGCTCGGGATCTGCCTTCTCGAGCCAGCTTTCCAGATCCGCCGCTAATTTCCGGCCCATTTCCTGATAGAGGACTTCGGTATCGCGGGAGGTCATCTCCAATTCCGCTGCCATCTCCGAGCGGGAGATCCAGGGCAGAGCGATCAGCTGGAAATCCAGGGATTTACCTTCCGGTGCGTAAGCGGCAAGGTCATCCGACCTGAAGAACCCGGGCTTGTCGATGGTCAATACGTGGGGCACCTGCAGGGTGCTGAACTCGGTCAGGGCGTGGGCCCGTCCTACTGCGGGGGAGATATCGTGGTTGCCGACCAGCAGGACCGTGGGGATGCCGGCACTACTGAGGCGCATGATCCGCCGGCCCCATTCCCGCTGATAGGTGGGCGCGGGGTTCTGGTCCTTATATGCGTCCCCGGCAAACAACACGCAGTCGACTTGTTCCTCGATAGCGGTATCGACGATCTCGTCCAGGGAGCGCAGAAAATCGAGGATGCGCAGCGGCAGTCCGCTGTCCGGATCGCGGCGGCCGTAGTTGGCGATATCGATATGGGCGTCAGCAAAGTGCAGGATACGGGGCATAGTAGTTAAGTTCGGAGGGATGAAAGCCTTTTAAAGGCTTTCATCCCTTGCATATTTCACTCATCAAAATTCAGCGTGTTGATCATCTCGATTGCGGCGCCAAAGTTGGGGTTGAGCCAGACCGCGTTGTAGAGGTCCTGGCGGGCAAGCGCTTTCTGACCCAGGGCATAGTAAGCCCGGCCGCGCCAGTACAGGCTCTCTTCCAGCGTGTCCTCGTCAATGGTCTCGAAGGTGAAATCAGCCAGGTTGATCACGTCCTGGTAGCGGCCGCTGAAGTAGTAGGCCTGGTAAGGCGAGGTCTGGTACCAGGTGATCCGGTAGGGCCGGACAGCGTCGTCCGCGTCCAGTTGGCCGTAGACCTGATAAGCCTCATCGAAGGCGTCAGCAGCGTCCAGATAATGCTCCATCTTCACCAGGCTGGTGCCTTTATTGAACCAGGCAAAGAACAGGTCTACCCCGCTCAGGGTCTGGATC
The DNA here is from genome assembly GCA_045888315.1 of Anaerolineales bacterium. GTDB lineage: Bacteria > Chloroflexota > Anaerolineae > Anaerolineales > UBA11858 > B10-G9. The sequence goes on from JBGCVQ010000064.1 coordinate 2,854, forward strand.
TCTTCCTCGGCAGTCTCCAGGGCATGCTGGTAGGACCAATTTGGATCCGCGTAGGGACCGAGGATTTCGTACACCTGATCATTGTCCGCCGGGGGATAGATGACCATGAACAGATAATCGAATGAGCGCCAGCCTTCCAGGTAGGTCTGATAATCCACCCGCATGTCCTTGCCGGGCCTGAGGTAGGCGTCCTGGACGATGAACTCGCCGCTGGCGTCGTCGTAGCCGGTCGTATACAGGTAGTGGCCCAGCCAGGCGACTTTCCCAGTGTAATCCTCTTCATAATAACCCTTTTCCACCAGTACCGGAAAGCCGTTGGAGATGAACTCTTTGAGGATTTCCAGGTCGCCCCCGTAGCGAACGACAATGTAGTAGTCGGTGTAGTTGGCGACAAAATCGACCATCTCTGACGGCATGACGTTCTTATCCAGCCGTCCGCGCTGGGTGAAGTTCAGGTCAGGATCATTGATGCCAGGTTTGACCACGGCTGCGATATCGTCCCGGTCACCGGGCCAACCCCAGAACTTGAGTGCCATGGCCAGATTGGCCGGTCCGCAGTAGTTCCAGCGCTCATGCTGGTCAACGTAGATTACACCATCCAGGATGACCTGTTCCGGGAGCGGGGTCCCGGTGATCTGTGGGAGCGCTTCTGTTGGTTCCGGGGTGGCTTCCACCTCTGTGGGCTGGGGAGTTGCAGCCAGGGTTGTGATCTGCGGGGTAGGCAGGGGGGTGCTTTGTCCAGGCACGAAAACAGCCTGATCAGGGGGATTGATAGCATATACCAGGCGGGTTTTAAGCTCTTCGACCCGCCAGGAAAGCCTTTGATTGACAGCTGGGATCCGGTATACCAGGACTGCTGCCAGGAGTCCCAGGGGAATCAGGGCCCACAGCCAGGTTCGGGAAAATTTTAGCTTCACGTGGAAATTATATCATTCCCCGTTAAAGCAAAGAGACTGAGTCCTTTTAAAGGACTCAGTCTCTTTAAGGTACAAGGTTTCTTAAGATACTTTGTACCTTAAACATACCAGGTCTGTCCTTCTCACTCCTTATTCAGGGGATCATCAGGATTCTGATCCAGTACCTTGCGGGGTTGGGGACCATCGCGGGCGGGACCGATGATGCCTTCTGCGGCCATGGCCTCGATCAGACGGGCTGCCCGGGTGTAGCCGATCCGCAGGCGACGCTGGAGCATGGAGATGGAAGCTTTGTCCTCCATGCGGACCAGTTCCACGGCTTCATCCCACAAATCGTCCTGCTCCGTCTGCTCTTCCATATCCTCCCACATCTCCTTCTGTTTGAGGGGGATGGAGGGCATTTTCGCGTCTGGTTCGCCGGCTGCGCTGGTGCCGCCGATAGGGCCCTTGATCTGGGCTGCCAGGAATCGCCAGTAGCGAACCAGCTTCTCGATCTCGCTGTCAGATACGAACACACCCTGCAGGCGTACTGGAGCGGCAGCGTCCGGAGCCTGGAAGAGCATATCGCCCCGGCCCAGCAGGGTCTCAGCGCCTGGTTGGTCAAGGATCACCCGGCTGTCAACGCCGGAGGCGGTGGCAAAGGCGATCCGGGCCGGGAAGTTGGCCTTGATGAGGCCTGTGACCACGTTGGTGGAGGGGCGCTGGGTGGAGATGATCAAATGGATGCCGGTGGCCCGCGCCAGCTGGGCCAGCCGGGTGATGGCCTTTTCAGTCTCCGTGGGAGCCAGCATCATCAAGTCAGCCAGCTCATCGATGATCACCAGCAGGTAGGGCAGCTTCTTGCCGCCTTCTCGGACCACCTTGCGGTTGTAATCCATGATATGGCGGGCACCGGCTTCAGAGAACTTATGGTAGCGCTGGTCCATTTCCCGCGAAACCCACTGCAGCACACCAACCACGCGCTCGAGGTCCACAACCACAGGCGCCAGCAGGTGGGGGATGCCGTCATAGCCGGAAAGCTCCACCCGCTTGGGATCGACCATGATCATCCTCAGGTCCTCGGGGGTGTTGTGGAGCAGGAAGCAGGAGATCAGGCCGTTCACGCAGACCGATTTGCCGGAGCCGGTGGTCCCGGCTACCAGCAAGTGGGGCATCTCTGCCAGGTCGGCCGCTACGGGCGTGCCGGATACATCCCTGCCCAGGGCAAAGCGCAGGGGGCTCTTGAGCTTCTTGAACTGGGGACTCTGGATGGCATCTCGCAAGGCGACCAGGGCGATCTCCTCGTTAGGCACCTCAACCCCGATATAGCCTTTGCCGGGCACCGGCGCTTCGATGCGGATGCGGCGGGCGGCCAGTGCCAGTGCCAGGTCGTCTGCCAAGGCGGTGATCTTGCTGACCCGGACGCGGCGTTTCTGGCCCCGGACCTCGATGAAGTCCGGCTCCACGCCGAATTGAGTGATGGTGGGACCGCGGTTGATCTCCACCACCTGGCCCGGGGCGCCAAAGGAATCCAGGGTGTCCTCGATGATCCTGGCCCGCTGGCGGTCGAATTCCTCATTGGGTTCGATGTCCTGGCCGACGTTGAGGATCTCACTCACATCGGGCAGCACCCAGTTGAGATCAGGGGCAGGCTCAGTGAAAAGCGAACCCACCTCGGCAGGTTTCTCATCAGAGGGCGGGGAAGGCTTTTCCAGCTGCGGAACCCGGATGGGGGCTGGTTCTTCCCGCTTCTGAATAGGTTTCTCACGGGTTGGGAACAATTTCTTGTAGAGTCTCTTGAGAGCTTCCCAGAATCCTGGGACCCAGGCGAACAGGTCCAGCACCGGAATGTCCAGGGCCAGGCTTAAGCTGATCAGGATCAAGGCAAACAGGGCCACTGCTGTGCCGGCATTTCCGAAGGCAGAAAGCAGGGGTGCCAGCAGGTAGGCCCCGATGTATCCGCCCCCGATGCCGGTAGAAGCGATGTATTTTGAGGTTTGAAAATTGACCGGGAATGTGAAGTACTGCAGGGTCGTCAGGCCCGCCAAATACAGCAGGCTTCCGCCCAGACTCTGTTCCAGTGTCAGACGGGGGGCTTTGTCGACCTTGCGGAGCAGGATCAGCAGACCCCCTCCCAGCAGCAAGAAAGGCAGCAAATAGGCGCCCCAGCCGAAACCCTGGCGCAGCAGCTGCTGGATGTCAGCCAGTATCTTGGAACTGCGGCCAGAGAACATGCCCAGGCCGCTTACCAAACCCAAACCAGTTAGCAGCAGTCCAGTCAGGTTGCGGTTGCGATCTGGAAAGGATCCTGCCGGGGGTTTGCTGGGGGACTTCTTGGTGGTTTTTTTTGAGTTCTTTTTCTGTGCTGCTGCCATGGATGTTCAACTCCGAGGGTCTTTCCGAATTATAGCATGTTTGTTCTGCTAAGGTCACTGTCCGGGTCCGCTGCCTGCAGAACCGGGCCCTATCAAGAGCCAGATCGCTGATCGGGATCAGATGACCACGATCACGGGGTTTGCCTGTTGGACTGGGCGGTCTATGAATCTCGGCCTCCTTGCCGCGGACAGGCGTAGAGCGCCTTCCAGCCTATCGATGATGCGGTAAAATTAGGGAACAGCTATTTATTCACTTGAGGTAATTCGTTGTTCGAAATCGTCTTTTTAGGGACCAGCGCCTCAGCCCCTTCGGTCAAGAGGGGGCTGACCTCCCAGGTAGTCCTGCACGGAGAGCACCGCTTCTTGATCGATGCCGGCGAGGGTACTCAGCGCCAGGTACTGACTTCTGGCCTGGGTTTCAAGCGCCTGGACCGCATTCTGATTACCCACGGCCACCTGGATCATATCCTTGGCCTGGGAGGGCTGATCTCGACCTTTGTGCGCTGGGAAGCGATGGACAAGATCCTGATCGCTGCCGGGAGGTCCGCCTTGGGCCGAATCGAGGACCTGCTTTTCGGGGTGGTCCTAAAAGGGAAATATCCCCCGGTGGAGATCACCCTCTTTCCCCTGGAAGAAGGACTGTTATTTGACGAGCGGGATTTCACTGTCAGTACCTTTCCGGTCTACCACCGGACTCCCGACTGCTATGGATTTGCTTTTCAGGAGAGATCACACCGTCCTTTCCTGGTTGATAAGGCGGAGAAATTGAAGATCCCTTCCGGACCCTGGCGGGGTGACCTGGTCCAGGGAAAGTCTGTGACCCTGCCGGACGGCAGGGAGATCCATCCTGAAATGGTGTTGGGGGAGGAGCAGCCGGGCATCAAACTGGTTCACGTGGGAGATGCAGGCCGGACCGATAACCTGCTGGAAGTGGCCAAAGGGGCCGATGCCCTGGTGATCGAAGCTACCTACCTGGAGAGTGAAAGGGAGCTGGCAGAGCAGTTCGGTCACCTGACGGCCCGGCAGGCAGCCCAGCTGGCCGTGGATGCCGGGGTGAAAACCCTGATCCTGACCCACATCTCCCGCCGCTACCGGGCCGCCCAGGTCCGCGATGAGGCCCAGGAGGTCTTTCCCGAAGTTTATGTGGCCAAGGACTTTGACCGCTTCCAGATCAAGCGGGGAACTGTAATAAAGGTATGATCTGTGGAGATGGATTGTGAGATAAGTCCCCAGAATGGACAAGATCGAAATTGATATCCATCGATCCGTGATTTTGGCTGATGATTTTTTCCGAAATAATCCAAAGAATCGCGAACTTGCCAGTCCGCGATTCTTTTTTCTTGTTCTTGGTAAACCCCAGTCCAGCTACTTCCGGATGTATTTCTCGTAGATGAACCATCCGCCAAAGAACAGTCCCAGGAGGATGGTTGACCAGCCCATCAGGTTGAAGGTCTTCTGTACTTGGCCAAGAAAAGCGATCCCGGCTGACAGGATCCAGACCAGGATGTTAGCTTGCATCAAACTGTCCACTAACTTGGAGGGTGGGGCATCCTGCGCCCGGTACATGATCCAGGCCAGGGACAGCATGGTAGCTCCGAAGAACCTGCCCATCGCAACTCCAGGCGGCTGCAGCGCAGCTCCATACATGGAGATTAATGGGGCTGGCATGAAGAGAAAGCCAAGACCAAATAAAAGCAGCACCACGGCATCGATTACAAATAATGTTTTATGCTCCATACTTCCTCCTTTGGAAAATGGCACCTATATTCCTGAAGGTTCTGAGGAATGAGTGACTTTTGATCTCCCGGATATCTCCGCTGCACCTCCTTTAAGGGGATGTTCATCACCCCTTGACTATATGCTGGGTCCCGCGGGACCTGCAACCGGACCCTGCGGACGCAAGAAGGGACAATACTTCCCTACCACAACATTAAACGCGGAAAACAGCAAGGATATTTCAGGAGATGCTGTAATGGAGGTCGACGTTTCAATTCCCCCTGGGGTTGGCGATCACTAATACCTGGAACAATTCCAGTATAGCATAAACAGATTTGTCAGTATTGAGGCTTCTTGAGGTTTAAGGTATATGACCGCCAGCTCTTATGGACCAGTTCGGGCTGGAACCCTGCTTCTTCTCCCAGGCGCTGGACTTTTACCAGGCGCTGGTAGTGGGGATCGGGCAGTACCTCGGTGATCGACAGGAGCCCACCAGGGACCAGGGCCCGGTAGATTTCTGCCAGGGCGGCAGACTGGTTCGGGATCTCCCCCAAGACTGTGATCAGCAGGGCTCTATCGAATTGGTTCTCTCCGATCTGGCCAGTACCCAGGCCTCCCTGGATCATTTCCGCCTGGTCCAGCCCGCGCTTCTCCAGGCGTTGAGCCAGGCGCTTGAGCATCTCCTCCTGGACATCGAGGGCAACCAGCTGGCCCTCCTGGCTGAGATATGCAGCCAGCGGGACACTGATCCGACCCGGACCGCAGCCGGCGTCCAACACCCGCATGTTGGGCTGGATCCCCGCCCGCTGGATAATGGCTTCCGGGCCAGCCACATTCTCCATCATTCTGCTCTCCAAGATGAAGATGAAACCTGGGGGGCAGGGGAGCTGGATCAGTTTGTACAGCAGTCGGCCTCCCACCAAAATGACGAGCAGCGCAGCGCCAGCAGAAGCTAGGATGATCAGGTTGTTACCCATAGCCGTTTTCCAGTGAATTCAACGATCAGCTGGCTTTGCCCAGGGCAGGGGGATTCTCCCAATCCACCGGACCGTGTACGAAGCGGTACTCCAGGCGGGGCAGGACAACTTCTCCCCAGGCGCGGGTGAAGTAGTCAAAGGCCTGATCCCATTGTCCGCCTTCGCCCCAGCCGTCATGGACCAGTGTCAGCGCGGTTTGGTTTTGCCGGGCTTCCTGGAAATAGAGCGTGACATGGGTGAACTGGCCTCGCACCTCCGGCAAGCTGGGCGGCGCGTTCCAGGTGAAGGACAGCATCTTACCCTCCTGGATAGCCAGGATTGTCAGCCCCTCGCCGCCGCGCTCCCCAGCCGGTGCGTCAGGATCGAAGTACATCTCGTAGGACCCTCCGACCCGGAGCTCGATCTTACAAGCCGGTGCGAAGAAGGATACCGCGCCTTCTTGGCTGGTCCAGGCTTTCCAGACTTCCTGGAGAGGGGCGGATATAACAACCTGAAAAGTGATCTGTTTCGGCATTTTACACCTCAAGTCAAGGATGGGTAAAGTATAGCATACTTGAGATTTGGGATTAGACTCCAATAAGCGGGGATGGAAATAACTTGAATTGGGAAGGAGGTTGATGTACCATCATGAGGTGGGGGAGTTTCAAATTCCACGTTCGCTGCTTAACATTCTCTACAAGGAGGATAGCCATGTCTAACCGCGAAAGCCGCCCGATTCCCTTTAGACTTATCCCAGCCTTGACGATTGCTCTACTAGCCTTGCTCTCGCTGGCTTGTACCTCTGGTCCCTTAGTAGATTTGTTTTACGACACATACAAGCAGTTTATAAGAGAAGAAGCAGGGGTAGAGCTAGTGGAACCCGATGAAGTGGTTGTGGTTGGGGATGCCTACGGCAGCGAGGAAGAAGAGTATACCGGAGGGGAAGCCTCCGGAGCAGCCCCAATCAGCGGGGAGACTGCTGGTGGAGTGTCCGGCGATCTCAAACCGGTCGGGTTCCTCAACTACGGGGAGTTTGATGCCGTGGTGATGCCTTACACCTATATCCCCCTGGGGGCAACACAGGCAGTACAACCAGCTCTGGCTTCCACGGTGTCCTCGGCCAACGATGGGACAGGGGACTGGCCTAATTCCAGCCGCTACCTGACCTTGCCCATGGGGACCTACAGCTGGTGCATCGACTGGGAGGAGGGCGACCTGGACGAAGATGGCCAGATCGATTATTTCCACTATATCCAGAACGATCCCACCGTCCTGGATCAGGACGACAGCGATGAGTTGGAGTTCGCCGAGGAAGTAGCCATCTCCGCGCCCCCTTCCAGCGGAGCGATCTATGAAGGCCGCTGCGAATCAGCCCTCATCGAGGATTCCTGCGCTGGGAAGTCCCAGCAGGTCGTGGTTTACAGTTCTCCAGGCTGGATTATCGGCTCTGAATATCAATCTGACCTGCGTGCTTACGGAAATACGGCTGAGTTCCCGCCCCCTGAAGCTGACATCACGATCACCAACAGAGGAGGCGCCGGTTTCCAGAAGGCCTGGATCCTCCATCAGGCCGGGGAGTACCTGGAGGCTACATTCAGTGGACCATATACTGCTGTTGGTGTGCAGCCCCACGGAACGTACGCCATTGGTTGGGCCCGGGTGCTTTTTGACGGCGAGGAGATCTGGCGAGGAGATACCTCTGCCTACTGGCATGACGCTGAAGGATATTTACACGCTGTCTACATCGAGGTGCGCTGCTTCCCACCTGGAACTCACACCCTGCGGATCGAGTGCTTGGGCCAGAATGGAGGAGGGGGTGCCCAGGGCAGCGGAGGAGGGATGGACGTGCCTATCTCGCATTTTGGGTTCAGGAAATGATCTGCTTCTGAAATAAGGATTTGATAAGAAAAGGGCGGCTGAAGCAGCCGCCCTTGTTTGATCGTTGTGCAAGCTGGACCCAGGCCTATCCGCCTCCCAACAGGATCTCCATCACTTCCTGGGCGACATCCTCGCGAGTGATCACGGTCAGCTGATCCCCTTCCTCGAGCACAGAATAGCCGTGAGCGATGAACAGCTTTCTGCCGCGCTGGATGGAGACGATCAGGCAGTCCTCGGGAAGTTTAATATCGCTGATGCGAGTGCCGACCACAGGAGATGTGGAGGGCAGGTCCACCTCGACGAATTTCGAGTCGATGATCTTGCCCAGGCGCTGGCGGTCAGCCCGGGACTGGTGCTGGGCACGCTGGACGATGGCCAGGTTGTAAGCTTGGATGATGTCCTTGCGCCGGACCACACCGACCAATTGGTTATCGGAACCGCGCTTGATCACAGGCAGGCGTCCCACATCGCGGACACCCAGCTTGCGGAGGGCGGTCCACATCGGTTCATCGTCATAAGCGGTCACCAATTCCTGGCAGGTAGCAATGTCCTTGACCATGGTATCGCCTGGTATCCCGGCTTCGAGGGCTCGGTCGAGGTCCTGGATGGTGACCACGCCGACCAGCCTGTTCTCGTTATCCACTACCGGAAAGCCATGGTGGTGAGAATGCTCGAACTCGGAGGCCAGGTCCTTGAGCGAGAGGTCGCTGGCGACCACGTCATAACTCTTCGACATGGCTTCCCCGACGGTGATGGTCTGCATGACGTCAATGTCCTTGCCTTCCTGGAGATGGACGCCCCGCCGGGTGAGCTTGAGGGTGTAGATGGATTCTGGGCTGAGCGCCCGGGAGATCAGGGTGCTGGTCACTGTGGCCAGCATCAAGGGCAGGATGATCTCGTAGTTCCCGGTCAGTTCAAAGAGGATCAGGATCGCGGTCACCGGGGCATGGGCTGCGCCTGAGAAGAAAGCGGCCATACCGACCATGGCGTAAGCCCCGGCAGGGGCTGTGACACCAGGGAAGAGCTGGCCGGCCACCTGCCCAAAGATCTCGCCCAGCATGGCTCCCATGAACA
>JBGCVQ010000065.1:0-6290 GCA_045888315.1 Anaerolineales bacterium
AAATCGAATAAGTAAGCTAGATTTAAATCGATTGACGAATGAGGACTTACTACTTACGTTTTCGGTTTGGAATTTAACCCAGAGAAGATTGATCCTGACACTCACTGCAGCCGCAATATAGTTTTCGCCTCTGCCCAGAGCTCTTCCAGGCTGTAGTACTGCCTGCGGTCGGGCGAAAAGATGTGGACGATTACCGATCCGTAATCAGCCAGCACCCAGCCGGCCATAGCTTCACCCTCAACGCGAGCTGAGAGGCCGAACTTCTTCTTGACCTCATCCTCCACTTCGTTCATCAGCCCGCGGACCATTCTCTCGCTGGTGCCTGAGCAGATCACAAAAAAATCTGCCAGGATCGAGTTCTCATGAATATCCAATAAATGGATGTCCTCCCCCTTCTTGTCATCTAAGACCTTAACGATAAAGTCAGCGACTTTCCTAGATTCCAGATTTCACCTCGCTTCTAGCTTTTACTTTACCACCTGACCCTCGGGATCTGTCAGCTCAGCAGAATATAAGCGGGTATAGATCGCCCCATCGGGATCTAGGTCGCTCCGGTAAAGATGGACAGCCTCGATCCGGGCTACCCCGATGAATCCTACCTGGTAGTCATGCAGGACATTTCCCACTTTCCTGACGTCCGAAGCAGATGCTTTGCGAGAGATCCGGCCCAGAGTCAGGTGAGGGGTAAACTCGTATTTATCGTAATTATATCCCAGGCGGGCAACTCCGTCTTCGATGCCCCTTCTGAGGTCGAACAGCTCGGAGGGAGCTTCCACACCGATCCAGATCACCCGGGGGTGGCGCATCTTGGGAAAAGCCCCAATACCTCCAATGCCGATCTCCATCACCTGGCGCTTGGCAGCTTCGCTGGCCAGGATCTTCTCCACCATGGAAATATTCTCGGTCGAGATATCTCCCAGGAATTTCAGTGTCAGGTGCATCTTCTCATAATTCACCCAGCGGACTGGCGTACCGGGGAGTTTGCTCTGCAGCTGATTGGTAACCTGGCCTAAGGCATCCCGAACGGAGGCCGGCAGGTCAACCGCGATAAAGGTCCGAATGACATCTTCTGCCATAATATCTCGCTTAAAAGTACCCGATGGTGAGTTGGGGGCTGATCCGCCTGGCACTCGATCAAGAAGGTCCAAACCAGCGGTTTCCTTACTGGAATTGTACTATAAACTTCGCAGTGGGGATTTCCCGCGCCTGCCCGCAAAGAGCCTTAAGAAACCGGTCTGACGGGGAGCTCACTCCTCGAAACGCATTCGCTGGTAATCCTCCGGCGTATCGATATCCTGCTGTGATTCTGCCTCATCCCAGGGAATATAGCGGGTGGGATAAGCTTCGAACAGGGCCCTTCCCCCGATATCGCCTCCCAGTTTCATGAGATCGTCAAAGACTTCCCTGTCAAACAGGACCGGGTTCCCCGCACGGTCACCGATCTTGGGGAGCAGGATGGGTGCTGGAGACCTGTGGTGAGTCTGGAGCAATTTTTCGATCAGTGCAGGAGGGATCAGCGGCTGATCCACCAGCAGGAAGACAGCTCCCCCCACTGTCACCGGAAGCGACTGCACGCCAGCCCTCACCGAACTGCTCTGCCCTTCCGCCCAGCCTGTGTTGCAGACCACCTCTACAGGTGCTGTTCTGAGGACCTCGGATACGGTATCATGGTCAGCCCCGGTCACAACCAAAACAGGTGATAATCCGCCCGCTTCTGCGATCTCCACCGCATGGGTCACCAGCGGTTTGCCATACCAATCGAGCAGCTGCTTCGGCTCACCAAAGCGCGTTGAGCCGCCAGCTGCCAGTACGATCCCGGCAATTCTCTCGTGGACTTCCAGGAGCATCTCATCAGCCAGGACCGAAAAGCCCACCGCCTGATAACTGCTTAACAGGGCGTCCATATGCTGGTAGAAGGTTTTCCAATTAGGAAAACTGTCCACCTGGTTAATGAGGAGGATTCTTCTCGCCCCATCCGGAATATTCTTAAGTCCTCCCTGGAGGGACGTCAGTTCCTGGACCAGGTGCTGGCTCTCCAGGGTGCCCCCTTCCGGGAGTCCGACCAGGCGGGAGTAAATCTCGGGCCGGTGGACCCAGTCCTCCCTGAGTGGCTTCCCCAGCCCGGACAGGCCAACCACAGTGATCACTGCGTCAACGCAATCAGGGATAGGGGGTTCATGGTCTGCCGGCGCTTTGAGCGGTAGTTTACGAGCGCCATCCGCTTCGATGATCAAGGGGCAGGACCACTTCTCTGCTAGACCCACAAGAGCTTCCAGGACATCCTGAGGCGGACTTCCTACCCGATTCGGCTCGATTTCTGGTCCTGTGATCAGCACCACACCGCCTGGCGGGCTCTGCGCGGGATCTGGCAGCTGGGTGATATCCGTGACCATCAGGTGCGTATCTGCCTGGGACAGCTGATCCAGCGCCAGGTGGGTTGTGGTGGTACAAACAACCGGGGTTCCATAATCCCTGGCCAGCTGGAACATCAAGGTAGTCTTTCCCCCGGATCCAACCAGGGCGATCTTATCTTGGGGGCCTAAGCGAAATCTCCTGTTCAACTCCATAAACTCGACCTCAGATCAGGACAAGCTAGAATGGCTTCCAGCACAGCACCACCAATAGCCCGGGATTTATCGGAAACCAGGAAGACCATGTTGGGGTCATCCCGCGGATCCACGTCCCCGATCTTCATACCCTGTGTTACCTGGGAGCCGGGCCTGATCATGCCTCGCAGGATCCCGTCGAAAGGCGACAGAACAGCCTGGTTAGCAACCAGGGCGATGACGGTCCCCTTCTTGACCCTGTCCCCGATCTTCGCCCCCGAGATCAATTCCCCATCCGCGGGGGACCGCAGTACCCGCTCCTGGCTGTAACCCATTACGCTGGCGGGAATGCCGGTATCGGGCTGAGGAGTGCCCGCCCACAGCACGCGGCCCAGATCGTGCCCGCGGTTGGTCTCGATCACCGCATGGCAGTTCTCGCCCGCAGCGAACCCCGGACCCAAGCCGATCACCAGGGTGGCCAAGTCTTTTCCTCGCTCAGGGGGCTTCTTGCGCATGCGGGCATCTACCAGGACCTCCGGGTGGAGAGCCTCCAGGTAGTCCAGATCGGGATCAACCAGCACCGGGAGATTTCCGACCTTGAGGGCTTCCCTCGCTTCCGCCGGCGAATTCACCAACTCGGCGGTAATACCCTCCACTTCAACCCTGCCTTCTGGCACTGCTTCAGCAAAGGACACTGTCCGGCGGACAACCAGAGGCTGTGCCAATTCAGCGATGACTACCTCGAAGCCTGCCCGATGAAGCCGGACAGCAACACCGCTGGCCAGGTCTCCACCACCTCGGATCAGAACGAGCAAGTAGTACCTCCTATATAATAAAAAACCTTTATTTATTTTAGCACGACCAACCCAAGTACGGTCATTTATACCTGCAGTATTCTGGATAAGCCTTTCATGGTCAGATCTTTGGCAAGAATGGCGCTGAAACGGTACAATCGAATCAATCTTTCTTCTCAGTATAGTCAAGTAATTAGCCCTGTAGGTGATTTATGCAACTTTCCAAAAGACTCTTTTATATTGCAATCTTTCTAGCCGTCGTACTCAGCAGTTGCCAGTCCAGCCCTGATATGCCCCAATCCCCGATAGAGCTGGAGATTGTACCGGCCCGAATGATCATCAACCTGGTGATGACCGGCGCGGAAGGCAACAACCAGACGGATTTCATCCAGCTTTATAACGCGGGAACGGAGATCGCTGATCTGAAGGGTTCCTCCCTGTGGTACCAGCTCAAGGATGGTGAGGACCAGATCCAACTGGCCGCTTGGGACCAGACCACCCTGATCCCGCCGCTGGGCTACTATGCCCTGGGCCTGGAAGGCCAGGATTTCGACGTCCTGCCTGACCTGTACTTCAACCAGCCCCTGGTTCCCAGCCGGGGAGGATTATCTCTCCGCAGAGGGGATGAGATCCTGGACCAGCTCAGCTGGGGCAGCGGTCCTGTCGAAATGACAGAGGGCAATCCAGCGCCTGCCATGGACCCGGGCATAGCCCTGGCTCGCCTGGAAGGACCGGATGGAGCAGGCAGCCTGGACAGCAATGACAATCTGGCTGATTTCAGCCTGGTCTCCGATGTCATACTGGAGAATACCGGAAGCCCACTCAACCATCCACAAGGGAATTCATTACGGTTCTCGATCGATATTCCACCCTTGGTGAAACCAGGAGAGGAGTTCCAGGCCAAGTTCAAGATCAGCAACCAGACCGGGCTCGATCTCGAGGATATTCAGTACCAGATCGACCTACCAGGTAATTTCTCATTGGAAGGTGGCGATCCTGAACCCAGCCTTGCAGGTACGACCGTCAGCGGTTCCCTATCATCCCTGCTGAATGGAGAAGAGTTCCAGGGCGCTCTGGATTTGAGGGCAGAATTCACATTCAGCGATTTCGAGCTGCACAACAGCTACCTTGAAGCCGGGAACTGGCCGCTGCCGGCTTTTGCTGGTCCCATCTACGGCGAGATCGGCGGCGGGGCGATCCCCATCGCTACCGCCCGGGAGCTGATCGATAAGGAAGTGGTCGTCCAGGGAACCAGCACCATGTACGTGGGAGGCTTTTATGCTGGGAGTGGGGCGAAATTCTATCTCCAGGACGACAGCGGAGGGGTCCAGGTCTACGTTGCCGGTGCGGGCTCTTCCCTGGTCGTACCCCTGGGATCCACCGTCCAGGTGCGGGGGAAGATCCAGGTCTACCGGGACTCGATCGAGCTGGTCCCGGCTTCGGAAGACCAGGTGATGATCCTCCAACCGGGGGGAGAAGACAGGGTCCCGGAACCAGAATTGGTGGAAATCAAGGCAATCACCAACAATCCGGAGGATTACCCTGGTCAGCTGGTCTCGGTCAAAGGCCGGATCGGCCGGGTGGAGGAGTTCTCCTACAGCTACGAGATCGATCTCTATGACCCTGCGGGTGACTTGGTCTCCATCTACCTCGACAAAGAAACCGGGGTCACCATCGAGGAACTTGAATCCGACCAATCCTATCAGATCACGGGGATCTTTGAACTCTACGATGGGAATTGGCAGCTTTACCCCCGCTTGCAGAGCGACCTGGTCCGGATCTACGATCCTGGATTATACGTCCAGGCAGAACCTCCCACCACAGCACTGCCTGGAGAATCATTCCAGGTGAGCTTCTCTGTCACGAACCATGACAGCAGGAGCGACCAGAAAGTGATCCTGCGGGCCGCGATCGATCCCCAGCTGGAAGTCCTGGAGATCAGCGAAGGCGGCACGCTGGAAGGCCGCAACCTGATCTGGGAGATCCCCCGCTTAGGCGGAGGTGAGGAGATCCACCCAGGTTTCTCTGCCCGGATCCTTGGGGATGCGGAATACGTCAGTTTCGAGGATTACACGGTCCAATCAAGCAACTGGCCCGAACCAGCAGGGGGAATCCCTTCCTACACCTTTATTGGCGACTCTGTGCCCATCTGGGCCATCCAGGGCAGTGGTGACCGCTCGCCTTATATCGGCGCGAAATTGACCACCCAGGGTGTGGTAACCGGGACCTTCCCTGAGCTGGAAGGATTCTGGATCCAGGAGAATCAGACCGACAGCGATCCTGCCACCTCACCTGGCTTGTTCGTTCACACTGGTCCCAACCTGCCGGAAGCAGCACCCGGGGACCTGGTTTCTGTCACCGGACGCGTCCGGGAATATTTCCAGCAGACTGAACTGGAGATCAGCTCACCGGTCCTGGTGGAAATCCTGGGAACAGAAGCCATCCCAGAGCCGATAGAGCTTGCTCCCCCACTGGATGACCTTGCCAGCGCGGTATATTTTGAAAGCCTGGAAGGCAGTTTGGTAGCGCTGACGGACCCTGCGGTGGTTGTCGGACCTACTACCCGCTATGGGGAGTACGCGGTCTTACCGGGAGAGTCCGGCCTCCAGCGCTCGTGGCAGAACCAGCCGCACGGAACCCTGATCCACGTGGATGATGGCAGTTCGATCACCCATCAGAGCGGGGATACCCTTCCCTACGCCCTCTCGGTAGGGGATCAGGTGGAGGGACTGGCTGGGCCGCTGGCATTCACCTACGGGAACTACAAACTTGAGCCAATCGAACCATACCAGGTCCAGACCTACCAGCCTGCGCTCGATCCCCTGTCTTCTGTGGCGTCGGGGTCTTTGCGGTTGATGACCTGGAATGTGGAAAACCTGTTTGACTTCTTGGTTCCCCATCCCAGCGACCTGGATCTGCCCACGGTCAGCGAATACAAACGCGATATTGC
>JBGCVQ010000066.1:0-46687 GCA_045888315.1 Anaerolineales bacterium
TCAACTGTGCGCATCCAGAGGCTGACCAAATCCCTCCTGGACATCAACCGCCTGGAAAGCGGCCAGCCCATTACCAACCTGGAAACTTTCCAGCCGGAAGAGCTGATCACCTACGCCAGGCAGGAACTCATCACTCAGGCCCAAGCAAAGAAACAGAAAGTCACCCTGACCATTCCGGATGATGTCCCCCAGATCAAAGCTGACCGCAATATGCTCGAGCGAGTGCTGATCAACCTGGTCCAGAACGCTATTAAGTACACACCTTCCAGGGGGAAAGTGGAAATTGGTGTAGAACAGGCAGACCACAACATCCAGTTCTGGGTCCAGGACTCAGGTCCCGGTGTTGATCCCGACTACATCGATCGCATCTTCGACAAATATACTCGCATCCATCCCGACGAAAGGATCAAAGGCTTGGGCCTTGGGCTGGCTTTCTGCAGACTGGCAGTGGAAGGCCACAGCGGCCGGATCTGGGTCGAGAATCTCTCTAAGGGAGGAGCGAAATTCACTTTTACCATTCCCCTCAATATCTAGTGACCATCCCACGATCAAGGCAGTACAGGGTTTAAGGAGTAGGCATGCAAGAAATTCAACCTGGCATCTTTTATGAGGACAGCTATCCAGGACCAACCATAGGTGCGGTGCTGCTTGAGCGGGGTATGATCTTCATTGACGCTCCCCTGCGCCCTGAAGATGGGCACCGCTGGAAGACCACACTTTTGAATCGAAGCCAGGGAACCATTCACAAGATAGTTGCCTGCCTGGATGACCATCCTGACCGGACCATCGGCGCCAGGAGTCTGGACTGCCCGATCGTAGCCCACAAGGACGCCGCCAAAGCTCTCAAGGATCCCTCAGGCATGTACCGCGGTCATGACAGCAGCGGCCATTGGGACCGCTATCCAGAAAGCAGCGGGCTGCATTGGATGACGCCGGACATCACCTTCACGGATAAAATGGAGTTCCACTGGTCAGATAATCCGATCCTGATGGAGCACCATCCTGGCCCTCGCCAAGGGTCAAGCTGGCTGATCCTCCCCGACCAGAAGGTGCTCTTCATCGGCGACGCAGTAGTGGTCAACGGACCTCCCTTCTTGGATAAGGCCCATCTGCCAACCTGGATAGATACCCTCGATGAGCTGCTTAAAGCCAAGTACAAGGATTACACCGTCATCAGCGGACGGGGAGGACCCATTGATATCGACCAGGTCAAGGAATTGAAGAAGACTTTCCGGAAGATCCACCGCCGAATCGACAAACTTGCCAGCAGGAAAGCATCTGCCGAAGATGCAGCCGACCTGGCAGACAAATTCATGGATGAATTCAGTTTTGAGAAAAGGGATCGGGATTTCTTCCTGCAGCGCCTCCAGCATGGTTTGTCCCAATACTACTTGAACAATTACTTTCCGAGTTCCAATGATTACGACTGAGAAGGAACCATCCGGTCACCATCCCCATCCCTGAATCCATGAAAGCCGAAAATCAGTCTTGGTCCAACACCGGATATCAACCTGTCTACCAGACAGAGAGGAATGGGATCACTGAATCGATCCATTTCGGTGCGGCTGCGGTGGTGTCACCAGACGGCAGGTTGTATGCCTCGCTAGGGGATCCGGGAACGGCCACCTTCCTGCGCTCCTCAGCTAAACCTCTGCAGACCATTCGTTTGGTTGAACTGGGAGGGTTGACCAAATTCAACCTAACTGAAGGTGAACTCGCTGTTACCTGTGCATCCCATTCGGGAACAGACCAGCATCTGAGAACGATCGCCAGTCTGCAGGAAAAGATCGGCATCACGGAAGCGGATCTGCTGTGCTGCACGCACCTGCCTTTCGATAAAGCCAGCCAGGCGAAATTGAAGGACCAGGGCTTGAGCCCCACGCCAAATTATCATAACTGCTCAGGAAAGCACAGCGGTATGCTGGCCCAGGCAGTACTGCTGGGCGCCTCTAAAGAAGAATATACCGAGATTGACCACCCGGTACAGCAGGGAATTCTGCAGGTCATCTGCGACATGAGCGGATTGACCCAGGATCAGATCGCCGTGGGGCGGGACGGGTGCTCTGTGCCTACATTCGCGATGCCACTTTATAACGCTGCCTGCGCTTGGGCTCGCTTGATGGATCCCAGCGATCTGCCTGCCGCCAGGGCAGCCGCTTGCCGCAGGATCACCGCTGCCATGGGAGGCCACCCCTTCCTGGTAGCTGGTCCAGGCAGATTCGATACACGCCTGATGAAAGCCTCAGCCAGCAAGCTGGTCGCCAAGGCTGGTGCCGAGGCATTCCAGGCGATCGGCATCTATCCTGGCGCGATCGCCCCTGGTTCTCCAGCCCTGGGCATCGCTATCAAGATCGCCGATGGAGACCAGGGAAAAAGGGCCCGCAGGGCAGTTACCCTGGAGATCCTGCGCCAACTAGGCGTCCTCTCAACCCAAGAATTAGGGGGATTATCTGACTTGGGTCCGGTTCAAGCTTACCGGAACCAGTGCGGAATTGTGATTGGTGAGGGAAAACCCTGTTTTCAATTACAATACAGCTAACCTATGGATCATAAACAATCCGCAGTCAAGATCCACCAGCTCCTGGTGAAGGAGTTTGGCCTCCCAACCTGGCGCCCTCATCTCAAACCGGTTGGAGAGCTGGTGTCGACCATCCTGTCCCAGAACACCAACGATATCAATCGGGATGCAGCCTATGAGTCCCTGCTGACCCGGTTTCCAGAATGGGAGCAGGTCCGGGATGCACCTGAGGGTGCAGTCATAGACGCCATCCGCATCGCTGGATTAGCGAATCAGAAAGGACCGGCTATCCAAAACGCTTTACGCCAGATCACAAAAGAACGCGGCAGCATCAACCTGGATTTCTTGAGGGATTTTTCCAATCAGCAAGCCTCCCAGTGGCTGGAAAAACTCAAAGGCGTCGGACCCAAGACCGCAGCCATCGTGATGCTCTTTGCCCTCGATATGCCTGCCTTTCCCGTCGATACCCATGTCTATCGCGTTACCGGCAGGTTGGGCATCCGCCCCCCCAAGATGTCCCCTGCCAAGGCTCACGAGTATCTAGCCGAACAATTCCCACCCGAGACCTATTATCCCGTGCATCTCAATCTGATCCGACTGGGAAGGGAGATCTGTAAAGCCCGCCAGCCGCTTTGTCAGCAGTGTCCTTTGAAGGAGATCTGTGAATATGCACAAAGTCAAATCCTCGATTAACTGTTCCCGATCCCAGAGAATTCCGGGGTTGGCAGCTGCGCTGCTTTGTTTGGTATTGATCACCAGCTGTTCCTCCCCTGGAAAGGAATCACCTTCAGTGGAAACCATATCATCGGCTGCCGGGGACGGCCCTGCTTCCCGGGAATCTTTCAGTGGGTTCCAGCCAGACTTCGGGATGAGTTACACCGTGGTGGGAATCGCTTCTGACCAGACCCTGCCCCTTTACCTCGAGCCGTCCACTGATTCCCAGACCCTGTCCAGCCTGCCTCCTGCCGCACGGTCCATCCACCCCCTGATGATGGACCAGGACCAGGGCGGCGATAACTGGGTAGCAGTGGACTATCAAGGCCAGCGAGGCTGGACTCAAAAATCCTACCTGGCCGTGCAGCAGGGAAACCTACCAGGAATATTAGCTGCCTTGGGCCAAACCGTAACCGCTGCACTTAAGGAACGTGATTACCAGTCACTGAAAGACCTGATCGATCCCCAGCTGTGCCTGCGCTTTTCCCCATACCAGTACTTGAGGGAAACCGACCAGGTGATCTGCCCCACGGAACTGGTCTCTGCGGGAGAATTCGATGCGATCAAGATCTGGGGAAATTACGATGGATCTGGAGAGCCGATCCAACTGACCTTCCTGGAATATCATGAGCGGTTTGTATATGATGCGGATTTTTTCCAGCCTCAGGTTGTGGGATTCAACCAGGAGGTCAGCCAGGGTAATTCGATCAATAACGTCGCGGAATTCTATCCGGATGGTATCATGGTGGAATATTATTTCCCGGGATTCGATCCCCAGTATGGGGGAATGGACTGGCGCAGCCTGCGCCTGGTTTTTGTCAACCTGGATGGGCAGTGGTATCTGGCTGCCCTGGTCCACGGTGAGTGGACGATCTAGCGCCACACAGTTAAAAGTCCCCACCTGAAAAGTGGGATGATGCCATGAGGAAAAGATTTTACCAGTTCTCAACATTCATCATCTTGATCAGCACGGTGATCATTGCCGGTCTGTACTTGCTTTCCTACCGGCAGAAGAGTCAGGAAAGCCCTCCAGATGCAGCCCAAACTCCGCTGGCTGAAAACACGCCATTCAGCACACCAGTGCCAACTGCTACGCCAATTCTTCCCAGACTGGAAAGCGGCATCACCGGGGATATCTACTATTTTTACGGGGATTGGGAACAGGCGATCAGCAGCTACGAAGCCACCCTGGCGTCTGCCCAGACCGTGGAGGAAGGCAGCGCTGCCCTGCTGGGACTTGGAAAGGTATATTACCAGAAAGGGGATTTTCAAAAATCCCTGGATTATTTACGCTTACTGGTCGCCAGCTACCCCGATGCTCCCCTGATCCATAAGGCCTATTTTGCCCTGGCGGAAACCTACACGGCACTGGATCGGCAGCTGGAAGCCGCGGATGCCTACAATCTATACCTGGGTAAAAGACCAGGGATCCTGGATTCCTTTGTCAACCAAAAGCGGGGAGATGCCCTCTCGGAAGGTGGGGAATCCCTCAAAGCGATCGAGGCCTACCAAGCTGCAATTGCGGCTGGCAGCGGGTCAGAGTTGAATACCCTGCAGCTGAAAATCGGTGAGGAATATGCCAAGCTTGAGGATTACAACACAGCGATTGTCACTTACAACGACGTCTACCTAAGTTCCACCAATGATTACGCAAGAGCCAGGGCAGATTTCCTGCTTGGAAAAGCCTACATCGAGCTGGGACAGAATGACCTGGCAGAAGCAGCCTACCGCGATGCAGTTCTCCAATTCCCATTGAGCTATGATTCCTACCTGGCACTGGTCGAGATCGTCAACAACGGCTTTTCGATCAACGACCTCGACCGGGGCTTGGTCGATTATTACGCAGGTCAGTACAGCTATGCTGTGGAAGCCTTTGACCGCTACCTGGCGGATCCTGAAGCCCAGGACCGGGGGACTGCGCTTTACTTCAAAGGCTTTTCCCTGCGGGCCATGGGACTGCACGAGCAAGCCCTGACTGCCTGGGACGAACTGATCGCCAAATATCCTGATCACGCATACTACGTGGGCGCCTGGGAGTTCAAGGCTTACTCGCTGTGGTTCTACCTGGGACGCTATTCGGAAGCTACCCAGGTCCTCCTGGATTTTGTCAGCCGCAATCCCTATCACCCCCGGGCAGCGGAGTTCTTGTATGATGCTGGGAGAGTCGAAGAGCTGACCGGCGATCTGGAGGCAGCATCTGCGATCTGGAAGCGGGTCTTTGATGAGTACCCGGCCTCCGAGTACGGCAGGATCAGCCTTTTCAAGAGTGCCATCTGTCAGGTGCGGATGGAAAATTACAACGCTGCGTTGAGCAGACTTGCCATCTACCGGGATGCATCCGCCGATTTCCAAGAGCTCTCCCAAGCCTTATTCTGGTTAGGCAAAGTCCACCAGATCCAGGGCGATATGGAGGCAGCAGCCGCAGCCTGGCAGGAAGCCGCTAATGCCGATCCAACCGGGTACTATAGTGAACGCGCCCGCGACCTACTGCAGAGTCGGGAGCCCTTCACGCCTCCCATGGAATTCGATTTTGGCTATGATGTTGAAGCGGAAAAGCAAGAGGCCCAGGAATGGATTCGCAGCAACTTCTCGATCCCGGAAGATACCAATCTGAACAGCCTGGGGCTGCTAGCGGAAGACCCCCACGTCATCCGAGGCACGGAGTTATGGGAACTGGACCTGTATACTGAAGCCCGGGCGGAATTCGAGATCCTGCGCAATGAAGTCAGTTTCGATCCCATCAGCAGCTACAGGCTAGCCAATTATCTCCTGGAATTGGGGTTGTACCGCCCGGCGATCTTCGCAGCCCGCGATGTCCTGAACGCGGCAGGTCTGGATGATGCAGGGACAATGAACGCGCCGATCTATTTCAACCATATTCGGTTCGGCACTTATTATAGCGAGTTAGTCGTTCAATCTGCTCGAGAATATGATTTCCACCCCTTGATGCTTTTCAGCGTCATCCGCCAGGAATCACTCTTTGAGGGATTCGTGCGATCCACGGCAGGAGCCCGGGGATTAATGCAGATCATCCCCAGTACGGGTGCCGAGCGGGCAGACAAAGAGGGTTGGCCTCCGGATTACAGTGATGAGGACCTTTACAGACCGATCGTCAGCATCAAGTTAGGGACTGCTTACTTGAGTTTCTTGCGGTCCTATTTTGATGGAGACATGTACACGGCTCTGGCAGGGTATAACGCAGGACCCGGGAACGCAGCGGGCTGGTTGGAAGAAGCCGGTGGTGATCCTGACCTGTTCGTGGAGATCATCCGCTTTCCTGAGACCCAAACCTATATCAAGAATATCTCTGAGATCTTCGCTATTTACCGCAGGATCTACTCCCGGACCCAATAAGCAGCAATGCTGTGGAAAGTACCTCTCCTTAGGGCCGTTCCTCCAGGACCAGGTCAAAATCAAGGGTTTTCCCGTCCCGGATGACCGTGATCACGACTGAATCGCCGGGTTTCTTATAGGTCAGCAAATAACCCATAAACTCAGCAAAATCATTCACCGGTTGGTTATCAATGGCGATGATCAGGTCGCCGCCAGTGGGAAGGTCCGCGGTCGAATCGGCACCGATCAATCCGGCTTTTTCAGCAGGGCTGTTAGGCGAAACTTCCAGCACATAGACCCCGGTCGATCTCGGCAGATCCAACTCTTCCTGGGCAAAAAGGGTCAATTCGCTCAAGACCTGGATACCGACATAAGGGGAGTCATGGAAACCGAATTCGATCAGGTCAGGAACTACATTCTTGGCTGTGTCGATCGAGATCGCAAACCCCAAGCCGGAGTTCACCGGCTGGCCGGTGATATCGATGTTATTGGTGCTGATGGCCGAGTTGATTCCGATCACCTCACCCTTTAAGTTGAGCAGCGGTCCCCCAGAGTTCCCGGGGTTAATAGCCGCATCGGTTTGGATGATATTGCCAGTAGCAAAAGCGCCTCCACCCGGAGCATTATGCAGGGAATCCAGGGTCCTTCCCAAAGCAGAGACGATACCTTGGGTCATCGTCCCGTTCAGGCCTTGCGGGTTGCCGATGGCAATCACGGTCTGACCGACCGCAACATCCTCGCCGCTTCCCACATCCAGCACGGTCAATTGAGGAGGAACCTGGTCCAATTCCAGCACAGCCAGATCGGTATCCGAATCGGATCCCAGCACAGTAGCCCTGGTCTTGAATCCAGAGGGAAAGTCAACTTCCAGGTCCGTCGCAGATTCCACGACATGATAGTTGGTGACAATATGACCTTGCTCATCCCACACAAATCCTGTCCCTAAACCGCCGCCTTCCTCTGATAAGGACCGGATAGCCACCACACCGGGATTGATCTCCTGATATAGTGCTACGAGATCACCCTCATCCAGCACCACATGGTTAATGGTCGTGGTAACCTGATTGGCAACATCCGAAGGCGATTGGTCCAAGAATGCCTGGGGGGTGATCACACAGGCCAAGGAAGTTCCCACCAGCAGTACTACGACCAACAGAAGGGAAGTATTCTTTTTCATAGTCCGTTCCTTTGCTTGCCTACCAAGCGGAATTGCAATTTTGTATTATCCTCTGATCGTAGATCCATCATCTACATCAAGATTCCGCCTTATAAACAATGATCTACTGCAATCTATAATCCCATCCTACTGCAGATATCTAAACAATTTATTAGAAAGATATTAAGGAAGCGTATTCTCCTCCCATAACGGAAATAAAAAGCCTCCTCAATCAGAGTCTCTGCTTGAGGAGGCTTTCGCCAAAGGAGGAAACAGTGATAAATTTGCAGTTATCCCGTCTCAAGAATTATCATAACAGAAGGCCCAACAGGCACCAACGCACAAGCTCACGGAAAACATATGACCTTCATCCTAACCAAAAATTCCGGCATTTTGGCACTTGCCAGGAAAGCTGAACCTGCCTGAGGTCCAGGGCAGGAAGTATTACGGGCGCCTCCCCAGCTGTTGGTTCGCCTATTGCCAATTAACTGCCGATGTTGTACAATCTTTTCGAAACCTTCACACCCTCGTAGCTCAGTGGATAGAGCACTTGCTTGCGGAGTAAGGGGTCGCGTGTTCGAATCACGCCGAGGGTGCCAGCAACGGAGCGGGATAACCCGCTCCGTTTTTCGAAAATCATCCCGGATACCTTTAGTGCCAAACTGCCCGAGAACACAAGGAGGATCTGATGCCCAATCAAGTCGCTATTGTTACTGACAGTACAGCTTATTTGCCGACATCCATCCTCAAGGAATACGCCATTGAGGTCATTCCCCTGGTCGTGATCTGGGATGGTGAGACCTACCGGGACGGGATTGACATCACCACTGCTGATTTCTATACCCGCCTGTCTGTGAGCGACTCCCTGCCAAGCACTTCCCAACCTTCTGTTGAGGCATTCAAAGAGTGCTTCCAGACCCTGCTGGACAGCGGTAAGGACGTGGCCGCTATCCTGATCTCCTCTGGAATCTCGGGAACGGTCAACTCCGCCTTCCAGGCCAAGGCAGCGCTGGACTCAGACCGGATCGAGATCGTAGATTCCCAAACGGCTGGAATGGCAGCCGGACTGCATGTACTGGCTGCTGCCAGGAAAGCTGCTTCCGGGGGGACAATAGGGGATGTAGTTGAAATCGCCCGACAGGCCCAGCAGCGGACCGACGTGGTCTTTGCAGTGGATACGCTGGAATTCCTGTACAAGGGTGGAAGAATTGGTGGAGGCAAGCGCTTCCTGGGATCGATGCTCAATATCAAGCCTATCCTGGAAATGAAAGACGGGAAAATCGACGCAGCGGACCAGGTACGGACCCAGAAGCGGGCTTTAGAGCGCCTGATGGAGATCATTGATGAGAGATCCGCTGGCGATGCCCCACTGCGCATGGCAGTAATGCATTCCAACGTTCCCGAGCAGGCGCAGGCTTTGGTAGACCAGCTCCAGGACAGGTTTAACCCGGAAGAGATCTATCTGGCTGAACTCAGCCCGGTGATCGGCACCCACGTCGGTCCGGGCACACTGGCAATCACCTGCATGCACGGTATGTAGCCCTCCCTCAACTCACTCGTAACCTGTCTGCGGCTCCTGTGTTGTAAACAAAGGAGTCTAAGTCATTATCCAATTATTTAAAGAGAGGCCTTATGTCAAAAGTTGCCGTTGTCACCGACAGCTCACCCTATATACCCCAAGAGATCATCGAGGAAAATAACATCCATGTAGTTCCCCTGACCGTTATTTGGGGAGAGGAGAACTATTACGATGGGGTAGATATCACCCCTGTGGAGTTCTATAAGCGCCTGGAAACCGCCAAGGTGATGCCCAGCACATCCCAACCATCCGTTGCGGATTTTGAAGTGCTCTTCCGCAAGCTTCACCAGCAAGGTTATGATATCCTGGCGGTGCTGATCTCCGAAGACCTCTCCGGGACAATCTCCTCGGCGACGCAGGCGAAGAATATGCTTCCGGAAGCCAAGATCGAGATCATCAATTCCCGGTCCCTGGCTATGGCCCTGGGCTTCCAGGTGTTAGCCGCCGCCCGGGCAGCCAATCAAGGGGCCAGTCTGGAGGACTGTAAAAGGTTGGTCCTGGACGCCCGCGACAAAGCAGGCGTGGTTTTCGTCCTGGATACCCTGGAATTCCTGCACCGGGGCGGCAGGATCGGTGGGGCTAAACGGTTCGTCGGCACACTCTTGAATGTCAAGCCGGTACTGGCAATCGATGACGGCCTGGTGGTTCCGCTGGATTCCGTCCGTACCCAGAAAAAAGCCCTGGAGAGGATCGTCGATCTGATCGATGAAAGAACTGCCGGGCGGCAGAATATCCGCCTGGCGACCCTGCATGCCAACAACCCCGAAACAGCTCGATTTATCCTCGATCAAGCCCTGAAGCGGATACCTGCCGTAGAACAGGTCTTTTCTGAAGTGAGCCCTGTGATCGGGACCCATGCTGGGCCGGGAGCAGTCGGGCTGGCCTATCTCTACGACTGATCCCCACAAATCTATACTCTCAAAAGTCCAGTCAGTTCTGACTGGACTTTTCTGTTTCCGGGATGGTACACTTAGCTAGCTGCGCACTAGACCCGCTAGAATAAATTCTATGAGCGAAGACCTTTTCTTCCAACCAGACCAGATCACTCCAGACGACGCTGACATCAAGATCCTTGAGTTGAGCGCGGAACCCTATCCGGATCAGCGGAGAGTCAAAGTTGAATTCCGCATCTCAGGCTATCGGAAATCCCTCGCATCAACCATTTCCCTGATCGATCCCGAGGGAGAGGAGATTACCTCCGCGAATATCGTCAATATCTTCATCCCCCACCACGAGATCACTCTCCACATACCAGCCTCGCGAGCTAAACCAGGGACTTTTAAGCTTTTCATAACCCTGTTCAGCCTGCAGGAAGTGGAATCTGAGCTTGAGCCCGGCAAAGTTGGCGACCTCCGATCCGATCACCTGGACAGGAAATCCATTTCCTTTTCTCTCAAGTGACCGAAAACTACCCTCCTGAATTCACTGCTTTGATCACAGACCTGCTGGGGTCTGAAGCTGCCGGTTTCTGGAATGCTCTTAACCAACCGCCCAGACAGGGCATCCGGGTCAATCCCTCGAAAACGGATCTAATAGAACTCCAGGCTGCGATCCCGGGAGAGTACGATCCCCTGCCCTGGACTGAGCACGGCTACCAACTGAACCAGGCTGAGAAGGTAGGCCGGCACCCGTTTCACGCTGCCGGATTATTCTATCTGCAGGAACCCTCCGCCATGGCTCCGGCTGTCATCCTCGATCCTCAACCAGGTGAGAAGGTCCTGGATCTTTGTGGTGCTCCCGGAGGAAAGACAACTCAGATCCAATCCCTGATGCAGGATCAGGGGCTGCTGATCGCCAATGATCCCAACTCGAGCCGCGTGCAAGCGCTGGCAAGGAATCTGGAACGCTGGGGAGCCAGCTGCGCAGCGGTGCTCTCCGAAACACCCGAGCGGTTGACCGAGCACTTTGGAAGCTATTTTGACAGGGTTCTCGTGGATGCTCCTTGCTCAGGAGAAGGCACTTTTCGTTCAGATCCGGGAGAGATCAAGAAATGGTCCCTGGCTTTCAGCAGGCGGACAAGGTTGATCCAGGATGAGATCCTGTGGTTTGCTGGCCAGCTGGTCCGGCCGGGAGGGCTGCTGGTCTACTCCACCTGCACCTTCAACCAGCATGAAAACGAAGGAGCGCTGGCTCGCTTCCTGGAGAACAACCAGGATTTCCAGCTGGAGCCTATCCCAAGATTAGCGGGGTTCTCACCGGGAATTCAGCTTGCAGGCAAGCCAGCGATCGATTTTTCAGGAGCGGTCCGAATCTGGCCCCATTCCAGTCCCGGTGAAGGCCATTTCATCGCCAGGCTAAGGCGGGATAACGGTCAGACGGGAGGTTCTCTACCTGGGATCTCTGGCCAGGGGACTCCCTCTGCCGCCAGGCAAACCTACCGGGATTTTTACGATCGGGTCCTGTTGGATACCGAGGGGACCCGCAGGATCGCCCCCTCAAGCTCCGAAATGCACCTTTATGGCAACAGGCTGTACTTCACGCCAGAAGACGCGCCAACACTGGACGGACTGAGAGTCGTCCACTGGGGTTGGTGGCTGGGAACCATCCAGGGAGATGATTTCATTCCCGGCCCGGCTCTTGCATCTGCTCTGGGCACAGGAGATGTCCAAAAAGTGTTAGAATTTTCGTTAGAAGATCCCCGGCTGGATGCATATCGACGCGGATCCCCAGTTCAGTTGTCCAGCCAGGAGGCAGAACACGAGGGTTGGATCTTGATCACAGTCGCAGGCCATCCTCTCGGTTGGGGAAAGCTGCGAAATGATCGCCTGAAGAGTTATTTTCCCCGCTGGCTGCGTTCCATTTGAGATCTGCCGGGAACACGAACATGGATGAGAACATAAACGAAACAGTGCCGGAGGAACACCGATCCAGGGGACCATCAACCTGGATCGTGGTAGCGATTGGCGTTCTGCTGTTGATCGCTGCTGTGCTGCTATATCCTGACGCCCGCCAGCGCATGGAACAGGAGCGGATGCTTTCTGCCACACTGTCAGTTGAACCTACCCTCTCCCTATCCAGCCCAACCCCTACCGAGACCCCGCTGGCGGAGTCCCAACCTGAGCTGCTGGATCCTGAGCTGTACGCTTTTCCCTCCCAATTTGGAACCTTGATCCTCTCCATCCAAGAAGGCACAGACAGCCATCTTTTCGCTTTTCAGCCTTTCCTGGGGGACTTCGCAGGGACCGGCTTCAGCGGCCTCCCCCTGACCAGGCTGACCAGCGGCAGCCAAAAAGATATCACTCCAGATATCAGTCCCGACGGCAGGTATATTGCATTTTCCTCGAACCGTGGTGGGCCCTGGGATATCTACATTCTCGACCTGCTGACCGGAGATGTGGAGCAGTTCACAGACAGTCAGGCGTACGACGCTAATCCCAGCTGGTCCCCGGATGGAGAGTGGCTGGCATACGAAAGCTACCAAATTGACAACCTGGAGATCCTCCTCCAGGACAGGGACCGCAGCACCGGACCCATCCCCCTCACACGCAATCCAGCCGCCGATTTTGCCCCGGATTGGTCTGGACAAGGGCGCTGGATCAGCTTTGTCAGCAGCCGATCCGGACAGCTGGAAACCTGGTATGCCGACCTGGATTCGCCGGAGGAGGATAAGGCTGTCCGCATCCCCAATCCATCCGGCCAGACGGTACGCCATCCTTCCTGGTCCTCCGATGGACGGTACCTGACCTGGTCAGTCACCACCAATGAGGGCAATCACTCCCTGATGACCTGGGATTCCCAGCAGCCTGGCCAAGCGCCTGCCGAGGTAGGAACCGGAGATTGGTCGATCTGGGCCGCGGAGGGAGATATTCTCTACGCCGTGGTCGAAGAACCCTCAGCCTCTTACCTGACTGCTTATCCTATTGGAAAGGGCAACAGCCAGGTCATGCTTCCAGCCGTGGAGCTTCCGGGTCGTGTGGAAGGCCTGAGCTGGACACCGCAGAACGATTTCACCTGGTTGGCAGATCTCAGCGAGGGACCAGATCCGACCCCCCTCTGGCTCCCGGTAGATGATGCTGAGATCAGTTCCAACCAGGACAAGAAACAACTGATCTCCCTCAGGAGTCTTTCCGCCCCGTATCCCCAATTCCAGGAAGATGCGGCTGGGAATTTCACATCCCTGCGGAGTGCGGTTACCAATGCGGTGGGATGGGATTTCCTGGGAACGCTGGAAAATGCCTATGTTCCACTGGGCGAGCCTCTTCCCCCCGGCGTCGATCTTGACTGGCTCTACACAGGGAGAGGTATGGTCATCAGCGATATACCGCGCCTGGCAGACTGGCTGGTCCTGACCAGGAATGACTATGGAGGTAGGACATATTGGAGGGTATATCTGCGAGCCAGCAACCAGCAAGGGAACCAGGGCAAGCCTCTCCAGCAATTTATCTGGGATCTGGATGCTCGCTATTCCGGCAGCAATGCTGATTACGAAAACGGCGGTGCCTATTCAGACATGATCCCTCCAGGATACTGGGTTGATTTCAGCGCGTTGGTCGAAGCCTTTGGCTGGAAGAGCTTTCCTGCCGAAAGATACTGGCAGTTCCCTGAAGAAGCCTCTCGATACGGGTATTATGCTTATACCCAGGGATTGGACTTGGAGAAGGCGCTTCTCCAAATCTACACCCTCCAGCAGCTGGAAGGATTTAGGGGAGCAGTGAACCCTTGAAGTCTGGGAACAGCTTTCGAACTGTTAAGATGCAGAGCCATTCCATACTCTCTGGACGGATGAGGTGGATGGGTTGCCTGGTTGTGATCCTGGCGTTCGCAACCGGGTGCCAGGGATCGACCCAGAGCCCTCCAGAAGAGATGACCCGGGAACCTTTGACCAGCCCCACAGCTAGCTCGCCAACGGATACCCAGGTCAGCCTCAACCTGGCAACCTTGACCCCAACAGCTGTCCCTGAACTCACACCCACACCCAGCCCCATACCCGCCGAACCGGATTTTTCCCTTGCTGAGAATCCCCAGCGATCGATCAGCCCCTGGAGGCCGCCAGCCTACCCGGTTCCTTGGGTGCCTGGTCCTTACGACCATTTCTATTTCAGCCCCCCGATATCAGCTTTTGATATCGATTCTGCCTTCTCAACATATGGGTACGGAGGGGTGTTCTTTGAGAATGTGGTCCATACTGGCATTGATATCCCGGGAGATATCGGCACTCCGATCCTGGCAGCAGGTGCAGGAACGGTCATCTATGCTGGTCAGGGTGTCTACCGAGGCGGTTACGACAATTATGACGACCCCTATGGCAAGGCGGTGGTAATCAAGCACGATTTCAGCTACCAGGGAGAGCCCCTTTACACACTTTACGCCCACATGGATGAGATCCAGGTGAAGAAGGGACAGAATGTCCAGGCTGGCGACCAGATCGGTTTGATGGGAGATACAGGAAAGACCACCGGCCCCCACCTCCACTTTGAGGTCCGGGTTGGGAAGAATGAATACTTCTCCACCCGCAATCCCGATCTGTGGATCTCACCCCCCCAGGGCTGGGGAGTGCTGGTCGGGCAGGTGCTGACCTATGCAGGAAGGCCGCTGGAACGACAGCTCATATACCTGCGCCCGGCGGAGGGCAATCCTGCCCTGGGTCCGATCGAGGATTCCTACTGGATGGGCTATTCCTATCAGAACGAATCGATCAATATCGACCCCTACTACCGGGAGAACTTCACAATTGCCAACATCCCTGCAGGAAGATATATCATCGACATTCCCGCTACCAGTGTAGGGTACCGCTACACCACGGAAGTCGAGATCAAACCAGGGCTGATCACCTATTTCAAATTCAATATCTGGAAGGGCTTTACTGACAAACTGCCTGCCACCCCAGAAATCATATTCTCACCATCCCCTTGACGTTTAGAACATTTGTGCTAGACTGTAAGCAAGCCTTTCAGTCTAAGAAGGAATTGATTCGCAGAGGAGGAACCCATGGCGGATGATCCGCGGAAAACAGCTTTAGATAAAACGCTCCAGGATATAACCAAGCGGTTTGGCGAAGGAGCGATCATGAAATTGGGGGATGCGCAAAGCTTGGCCGTGGATGTCATTCCCACCGGCACCCTCTCACTGGACCTTGCCCTGGGCGTGGGCGGTATCCCTCGCGGGCGGGTTACGGAGATCTATGGGCCGGAAGCCTCCGGAAAGACCACTATCTGTCAGCATATCGTGGCCGAAGCCCAAAAAGCGGGCGGGACGGCAGCCTTCATCGATATGGAACACGCCCTGGACCCTGCCTATGCGGCCCGGACTGGGGTGGATATTGAAAACCTGCTGATCTCCCAACCTGACACCGGTGAACAAGCCTTGGAGATTGCCGAATCCCTGATCCGTTCCGGTGCAGTGGATGTGATCATCATCGACTCCGTGGCAGCTCTTGTCCCGCGGGCTGAGATCGAAGGGGATATGGGAGATTCTCACATGGGGCTGATGGCCCGTCTGATGTCCCAGGCACTCAGGAAATTGTCTGGGGCTATCCGCCAGACCAACACCGCCCTGGTGTTTACCAACCAGCTACGGGAGAAGATCGGGGTGGTTTTTGGGAACCCAGAGACCACGCCTGGAGGTCGGGCGCTGAAGTTCTACAGCTCAGTCCGTCTGGACGTCCGCCGCATCCAATCCATCAAGTCGGGCACAGATATCATCGGCAGCCGGACCCGCGTCCGCGTGGTGAAAAACAAGGTTGCCCCACCCTTCAGGACCGCGGAATTCGATATCATGCACGACGAAGGGATCTCAAAGTCTGGTGACTTGATCGACCTGGCTGTCGAGCTCGGTGTTGTGGATAAACGAGGATCCTTCTATTATTACGGTGATGACCTACGCATCGCCCAGGGCCGCGAAAATGCCAAGGACTATCTCAAGGAGAATCCTGACATCGCAGCAGAGATAGAAAAGGCCATCCGAGAACTGGTCTTGGAACAGCATCCTTTCCTGGGCGCCGCCGATGATGGTGAAGATTATCAGGAAGATGAACAAGATCTGGATTAACAAATCCTGGTTGATGGCGTTTCTGCTGCTCTTCATGCTGACAGGATGCCGAACCGCAAACCCAGGACCGCAGGAGACCGGGATTGCTAATTTCATTCCACCTACAGCGGACCCTGCCGATCTCCCGAATTCAAAGGCAGCAGCTACTCCCCTGCCCACCCGCCAGGCAGATTGCGAGAATCAACTCCAATTTCTAGACGATCTGACCATTCCGGATGGGACCGAGGTAGGACCAGGTCAATCGTTCTCCAAGCGCTGGTTGATAAAAAACAGCGGATCCTGCAATTGGGATCGCTCCTATTCCCTGCAGTTGATCTCGGGCCTGGCTTTGGGGGCTGAAAAGACCCAGGGACTTTATCCAGCTCGGCAAGCCACTAAGGCAGTCCTAGAAATCATCTTCACTGCCCCGGATAATCCCGGCCGCTATAACTCGTGGTGGCAGGCTTACGACCCGGATGGCAATCGCTTTGGAGATCCTGTCTATCTGGAAATTTCTGTAGTTAGCGACTGATCCGCAAGAGAGAACTTATGAGCAAAAAACTATCGAGTGTGGAGCGGGTCAAAGAGGCCCTGGCCGAGCTTGGCGTTCCCCATCAGATCAAGGAACTGCCCCACAGCACAAGAACTGCAGTGGAGGCAGCCGCTGCTGTGAACAGCAGTGTCAGTCAGATCGTGAAGTCCCTGGTCTTCCAAACCTCTCATGAGAAACCGGTCTTGATCCTGACCAGCGGCTCGAATCAGGTTGATGAAAATCTGGTTAGCAAGGTCATTGGGGATAAGATCAAGTTCGCTGACGCGGATTTCGTTCGCCAGCATACGGGCTTTGCTATCGGCGGCGTATCACCCTACGGCTTGACGGAAGATCTGCCGATCTACATCGATCGGGACTTACTTGAACAGCCCCTGATCTGGGCAGCGGCAGGTTCATCCCATGCCGTGTTCAGCATAACGCCTGCTGATCTCCTGGAAACCACCGGCGCAGCTGTTGTAGACGTTCACCGCTGAACCGATCCCTTACCGGAATGGATCAAGCAGATAGACGGGCTTCCTCCATCAGCGATTCGATCTGCAGCGGAATGCCTTTGGCAGGATCCAGCTCCAACTCCATCGCCTCCTGGGGGCATTGATCCACACAAACCCCACAGCCATAACAGCTTTCACGATCGATCCACACCTGCCCATCAACCACGGAAAGGGCAGAAAACTGGCAGTAGTCCACACAGGTGCCGCACCCTTCACAGAGATCCAGGTCCACCGAAGCCGTATATCCAGAGGCCATCAACATTGGCGTTCCGCTCCGCTGAGCCTGGAATGCCCCACAGCAGCAAGCGCAGCAGTTGCAAATGGCGTAAAAGCGGTTCAGCATGGCGTCCTTGAAAAATGCGTGGTGGACATGACCCCGCTCGTGCTCGGCTTTCAGGATCCCGATAGCCTCCTCAGAGGTGATCAGGCGCGCTTTATTGGGCTGGTGCTCCAGGATGAAGCTGGCAAACGGGTCGCCTACGATCAGGCACACGTCCACAGGGGTGCAGGGATTCTCCCGCGCCAGCCGGCAGGGGCAGTCCAGGGCGACGATCTTGTCCGGATTGATCAACACGATGTCCCGGGCTTTGGTGTAGGGAATGATATGCTCCAGATCCCGGATCTCGATCTCCTCATGGATGCTGACCAGACGGCTGGCTTCCTCCAGAGGCACGACCTTGCCGTGGTAGGAGTTAGCCCAGGCGTAGCCGGGCTCCAGCTTCTCGTCCTTGGAGCCAAAAACCCTGGACAGCAGCAGGAAGAACGGGGCTAGAGCCTTGTTCAGGGGGTGCTCACCCAGGGCGACGGAAATGTACAGGTAGGGGAACTTGGCGTACAGATAGCCGTGGAAGCGGTCAAAGGGAGTGTACTCGCCGGCGTTCTCCGCCTCCTGGAAGAAGTCCCGGGTGGTCTTTTTCAGCAGTGGATTCTTGAACTTCTTCATGGTCACCTCCCCGTCTACGGCTAAGGCCAGTCAAGCAATATCTGAATTGTAACGCAGCCGGATAAAAAGGGGGCCGCTGCGGGATTTTTTAAGGGTCTGGCAGCGGATAGGAGTTTACTCCGGAGGGAAGAGGTCAGGCTTCTCGCAAACCCTGGATGACCCCCTTCAAACCTAGGCGTTTACCGGTCATCAGCATGAAGATCCGGAAGACCTTCTCCGCGAACCAGATTGCGCCCACCACAGAGAGCGCCATGGCGCCTAAGCTGGCCCCCAGCTGCCAGGCAGGCACATCGCCGACCCCAAGTCGGATCAGGGTCTGGATCGGGGCCGTGATGGGGAAGATCGATAGGGCCACCCAGGCCGGGCTGTTGGGGAAATTGATATAGACCGAGATCAGCCAGATCGGCACGTAGCAGGTCAGGTTATAGATCATCGAGAAGTTATGGGCTTCGGAGGCGCTGGAAGTGATCCCCCCCAAGGTGACCGACATAGCGGCAAACAACAAGTAGCCAAGCAGGTAGTACACCACGGCTAGGGCGACGAAGCTTCCAGAGATCTGGACTTGGCTGAGGATGCCGGCGGATGCGGCGTCAAAGCGCAGGTAGAGCACAGCGGAAACCAGCCAGATCACGACCTGCAATAAGCCAGCCACTCCCAGGGCCAGAATCTTTCCCACCATCAGCTGCCGGACAGAGACCGAGGAGTACAGGACCTCGATCAGGCGGCTCTCCTTTTCCTCCCCCAGCCCGCTGATCAACGCGCCGGACGCGGTCTGAAAAGTCATCGTCAGCAGGAAGGCATAAACCCCGGTGATGAGAATATTCCCCAGATTAGCCTGGTTGTCCGAGATCTCCCCGTCCTTGTCCAACCTGGTCACCTCGATCTGGAAGGGGGAGATGATTCTTGTGATCGTTTCCGGAGGGATCCGATCCTGGATTAGATTAAGGTCCAGGAACGATTTGATCGCCTGGGTGGTCGCCAGTGGCGTAAAAAGCTCTTTCTCCAAGGTAAAGCGGGCGACGATCCCCGTTTCCAGGAAATCTTCCGGGATGATCAGGTATTCGCTGATCTCGTCCGTCACCAGGGCAGCCTTGGCCTGCTGGGGAGAATCATACGGCACGAAGCGGGTCAAGCCTTCCTCCATAGGCTGGCTGGCGAAGCCGGCCTGATCGACATAGCCGATCACCAGAGCCTCTTTGGCATTCGCATCGTTTAATATCTCCACCAGCTTGATCACGCCCACCGAGAACAGCATCGCGACCGGGATGAAGAGAGTGGTGATGATATAAGCGGGTTTCTTGATTGCCTGGACAAACTCATGTTTCAGGAGCAGGGTGAGCTTGTTCATTTCTCACCTCCAACCAGCTCCAGGAAGATATCCCGCAACTGAGGTGTGACGATCTCAAAATGCTGGATCTCGATCCCGTCCTCCCGCAGGCGGTCCAGGATGGCTTGGGGCGAACTGCCTGGCGCCAGGACCAGTTCCACCGCCCCATTCTGGGGTCTCCGTTCCAGCACGCCTGGCAGGTCCCCGATCTCTCCCCCAGCCGCAACACGGACGGTATTCCTCCGGAACTGCTTGCGGGTTTCCAGCACATCGCCGTAGAGCAGGGTCCGGCCCTGATGCATCATCAGCACCCTGTTGCAAATCTCCTCGACCTTGTCCATCTGATGGGTGCACAGAATGACCGATTTGCCCCGGTCCCGCAGGTCGCTGATAATCGCCTGCACGGCGGCGGTGCGGACCGGATCCAACCCAGAGAAGGGTTCATCGAGTATGATCAGGTCTGGGTCATGGACAACGGTGACAATGAATTGGATCAACTGCCCCATCCCTTTGCTCATTTCCTTGTTCTTCTTGTCCCGGTATTCATACATCCCCGTCCGCTGCAGGAGTCGATCCGCCCGCTCTTCGGCCTCGTTCCTGCCCATCCCTTTCAAGGACGCCAGGTAGAGGATCAGCTCAATCACCGTAAGCCTTTTATATAATCCCCTTTCCTCCGGGAGGTAACCGATTCGGTCCTTGAGCGCTTCCCCCATTTTCTGGCCAAGGATCCGCACCTCTCCTGAATCAGGCCGCATGAAATCGAGCAAGATCTTGATCGTTGAGCTCTTTCCGGCCCCGTTGGGGCCGATCAGTCCCAGAATCTCTCCCTGCTTTAACGCAAAGCTGAGGTCATCCACGGCAACGGTATCCCCGTAGGTTTTTACCAGGTTCTTGATTTCGACAGTGTTCATGAGATCTGATCCTGCGCTGATCCCGGACCGGCTTTCCGCGTCGGTGCGCGGAGCCGCGATTGGAAGGGATCAGGTATAAGAATGGGATTTCAGGCGGCGGCAGCGGAATTCTCTTCCTGCCAGCGCTTGGAAACCAGGGTATAAGCCAATGCCAACAGTCCCAAAGCCGCAGGGGAGAAGAGGTGGATGACTGCGCCGCGTTTGAACGCGCCTCTGGGCTTGATCTCGCAGATCCGATGATGGTCTGCATCCAATACTGTCCAGCTGCGGAGTTTTGATCCACGGGGTTCTAAGCGCATTGATTGGCCTTGATATTTGATCTCATACGCTCGCTTGAATACCTTGGGAGAATTTGCCGTGGCTAGAATCTCCCCTCCATCAAAGAGCTGATATTCGGATTTCCAGAAATTGGTCTTTTCCAGGGTCAGCTCCGATCCGTCAGCTCCCCGGAACTCGCCCTTGGAGATCATTCCGTTCAGGTTCAGCACGCCAAGCACGCCGTCAGCGGCGTGGAAGACGTGCTCCGTTTTCACAACACCGCTGACGGAAATTTCGATCAGGTCCGCTCGGAACTCATTTGGATTTTCCACGATCTGCCTTATTCTTGCCGCTGTATTTCTCAACCACCTCTGCCATGGAAGTCATACCCATCAATCCGCCAAGGTTCATGGTATCCACAGCGCTGGAAGGGACAATGACCATGGCTCCCTTCTCTTTCAAACCTTCAAAGAGCATGTTCATGGCGCGCAGATGCAGCGCTGTCGGATTGTCGCGGTAGGCTTCGGATGCCTTGGCAAAGGATTCCGCGATCTGCTCTTCGCTTTCGCCCAGGATCACTCGGGCCTGGCGTTCGCGCTCTGCCTGGGCTTGCCGGCTCATAGCATCCTCCAATCCACCGGGGATGACAACATCTCGGATCTCTACCGATTGGACAGTGATACCCCAGGGCGTGGTCCGCTCATCGATGATTCTCTGCAGTTCTGCGTCCATCTTCGCCCTGCCTACCAGGATGTCTGACAGTTCCATCTGGCCGATGATCTCGCGCAGTGCTGTCTGGGAAGCCCAAGCGATCGCCGCTCGATAGTCCTCTACTTCCAGGGCAGCCTTTTCTGCGTCCCACACCACCCAGAAGAGCACCGCGTCCACATCTACTGGAACGGTGTCTTTGGTCAGGGTTCTCTCGGCGGTGAAGGAAGTCACCATCACTCGGTGATCGATCCAGGCCGGGATGGTATCTACGATGGGGATGATCCAGAAGGGACCAGGACCCCGCAGACCAGCGAAGCGCCCTAAACGCAGCAGAATCGCTTTTTCCCACTGCGCAGCAACCTTAAAGGCCAGCAAGATGTAGAGTCCAAGGAAATTCAAGACTACCAGCTCGGTTATCACCCAGCCCGCGCTTATGCCAACGATGATCATCCAAACTGCAGCACCAATGGAGATCATCATCAATAATAAGAAGGCGAACACCGCCAAGCCGTTGGCTTGACTCTGGCTTTTCTGCTCATAACGAAAATCTAATCCTGAAGGTTTGACAACCATTTTTCCTCCTATCTGACAGTGCTTATTTATTGCCGTTCTTCTCGAACCACTTACCTACTTCTTCTTGAAATGTCCTCTTGATCTCCTCAACACTGTATCCAAGCCGGTGGGCCTCCTCTAAAGCAGATTCAAAAATGGATTGCAGAAGCTTCTGGCGCTTTTTTTCAAGCTGCTTCTGGTCCGGAACCCCACTGACAAAAGTACCCCTGCCGCGTTGTGTGGAAATCACGCCTTCTCGGTCCAGTTCAAAATATGCCCTGGCTACCGTATTCAAATTGACACGGATATCTGCCGCCAGCTCGCGGATGGTTGGAAGTTGTTCACCTGGCTGCAGCTGGCCGGCAGCGATCAAGGAATGGATGCTTTCCTCAATTTGAATGTAGATTGGCACACTGCTGCTGGAATCGATGTTTAATTTCATATTCTCCTATTGTAATAGTTCATTATTACAATAGTATTATTGCATAAAGGATCGCCTTTGTCAAGCAGTTCCCGGGAAGGGTTTGTTTGACGGGATTGTCCTTATGGCATACAATCGGGAAACAGATTCAACATTCCCCCGCCTTCACGGATACATCGGAGTCCCTATCTCCTTATGTCTGAAAAACAACGAATAGCCATCATCGACTTGGGATCGAATACCAACCGCCTGATTGTCATGGAGACCGATCTGGGATTCTCCTATCAGTTGGTAGACGAGGTGCGGGAAGTGGTCCGACTCCACCACGGAATGACAGAAAAGGGCCTGAGCGAAGACGCGATCGCCCGCGGCATGTCGACGCTGCGTCTTTACAAGGATTTCTGCCAGCAGACCCATGTCACCCAGATCCTGGCAACAGCCACCAGCGCTGTGCGGGAGGCGGCAAACGGCAGGGAATTCTTGCGGCGCATCCAGGACGAACTGGGAATCTCCATCCAGCTTCTGAAGGGAGAGGAAGAAGCCTACTATGACAGCCTGGGCGCCTTGAACGAGATCGAACTTCACGAAGGCGTTGTGCTGGATATCGGCGGCGGCAGCATCCAGCTCAGCGACATCCAGAAAAGGAATTTCTATCAAGGCAGCTCTCTTTCCCTCGGCGCCCTGGCTCTTACAGAGCGCTTTGTAGAGAATGACCCGATCAGCAAGGGTGAATATCACCTGATCAAAGACGAGATTGAGCGCCAGCTGGACGGTGTGACCTGGCTACCCGCCAAGACTGGTCAGATTCTGGTTGGCCTGGGGGGGACCATTCGCAACCTGGCGCTGATCGAAGCTGAACGACAGCAATATCCCCTCTTTACCCAACATGGTTTTACTCTCGATAAAGCATCGGTCAAGAAAAGCATCAGCTACTTTCGGGAGCATCCTCTCCAAAAAAGACAGCAGCTGCCTGGGCTCAGCAGCGATCGGGCTGACATCATCCTTCCCGGCGCTATGGTCCTGCTGGCTGTCATGAACCGTCTAGATGTGGACCGCATGCAGCTCTCGGTCAACGGGCTGCGGGAAGGGGTATTCTTCGAACTTTTCTGGGACCACCTGGATCCCCCGGTCATTCCCAGCGTCCGCAAATTCAGCGCCTTAAATCTAGCCCGGAATTATGAGTATGAGAAAGAGCACGCCAATCATGTCCGCTTTCTGGCCGGCAGACTGTTCGATCAGCTCACTCCCCTC
Source organism: Anaerolineales bacterium (assembly GCA_045888315.1). Taxonomy (GTDB): domain Bacteria; phylum Chloroflexota; class Anaerolineae; order Anaerolineales; family UBA11858; genus B10-G9. The sequence continues at coordinate 23,685 of JBGCVQ010000066.1, forward strand.
CATAACTGCGGTCCCAAGGACCGCGAGCTGCTGTCCGCGGCTGCCTTACTGCATGATCTGGGCCGGATCATTGGCTACAGCAGCCATCACAAACATACCCAAACCCTGTTGGAATACAACGGCCTCCCCGGCTACACCCCCAGGGAGACAGCGTTGATCGCCTTATTGTGCCGTTATCACCGCAAAGGCCTGCCTGACATCGCCGATTACAAATTACTGCTGGACAAGAATGATCAAAAGCTGCTGCTCCAGCTATCTGCCATCCTCCGTTTGGCAGAATGCCTGGAACGCGGCCGGAATGCCAACATCACTGACACGATCACGACTTGGGACGAGGACCAGCTGCGGGTCACTTTGATCGCCAATCAATATCCTGCCGTCGAACTCTGGCAGGCAGGGCGGAATGCCTCTCCTTTGATGGCGGAGGCCTTTAAGAAAGAAATCCTCTTTGACAGTTTTTCTCCCCCATCATAAACAAAACCGGCTGTTTTCACAGCCAGCTGTTGGCTACATCACCAGGCGGGATGAACGTTTCGATCAGATCCGCTGCCATTCAATATAGAGATCGCGGTCAAAAGCGAATTCGAGCAGCTCTCCTTTCCCGAGAGCACGCCGTTTTTGTTTCTCAGCCTGGGCATCTACCTGGCATTTGATTGTGATCTCTTCTGCAGAGAATGAACATTTCAAATCCTTGACGTTTCCTCTGGGCGAAGCATCGAGTCCATCAGCGACCCGCAGGATCGAAGACAGGATCGTCACCGCTCGTTGGTCCACGATAGGTAGGTCAGCCAGATTGTCGTGCTTTTCCTGGGGATTCTCTCCCCGGTGATAGCGGGCAATCGATCCAATGATCCTTTTTTCCCTGGCAGTGAAAGGCAGGTTTTCAGAGTTCAGGATCGTGTTCAAGGCTTTCACATGATGATTCTTCTTCCCCTTGCCAATATCATGCAGCAGTGAACCGCACTGGAGCCAGAATCTTTCCTGTCTGCCCAATCTATGGAGGGGCTGGAGTTCATCAAACAAACGCAGGGCCAGGAACGTCGTTTGCTGGACGTGTTGTTCGGGGTAGGAATGTTCTTCAGCTAAAGCGGTGACAGCCTTGATCCTTTCCTGTTCGACCTCCTGCCGGGAACGGTCACCAAATGTATTTTGCCACCAGCCTTGTTTCTCAAGCTCAGGCACCTGCCAGCGCTCTGGGTACTTGAGAACTGCGGTCAGGTCCCGCCCCTGGATGATCATCTGCGCGAATGATTCCGGGAGTCCCCGCTTGCGGATCTCCGAGATGGTTTTTTCCAGATCGTACTGCACCCGGTGCTGGTGCATTTCCAGCATGATCTTTCCAGCTGGTTCTTCCATCAGCATCTCTGGAGCAAACTCCAACACCCCATAGCTGGCCCGGTAGTCACCGTCATTTGACCTGCCAACGCTGCCAGGGTTGATGAAATAGCCATCACCAACCTTCCGGAACATGCTCTCGTGGGAGTGACCGCAGCAAACGACCTGCACTCCTGCTCCGTCAAGCAGCTCCTGCAGTCTGCTTGCCGGAGTCTCCATCGTCAACTCCTCGCTTCGAGATGCTGGGCTGCCGTGGGTCAGCAGCACGCGGGTTGCTCCCACCCGCATCACGATATCCCTGGGCAATTCAGAAAGGTACTCCCGGCTGGGTGCCGTGAGGTTCTCATAAGCCCAGAACATCGCCAGGAAAATATCCGGAAATTTCTTTTCCCGCCATTTAGTTTTTTTCCGAGGTATTTTTAGAGCTTTGCTGTCGAAATTTCCTTGGATGCTGGTTATGCCTTCCTTGCGCAGCAGCCTGACCACTTGATCCGGCTCTGCTCCATAACCAACAGAATCCCCCAAATTCCAGATCGCTTCCAATTTCTGATCCCGGGCATGGTCCAGCACAGCTTCCAGGGCAGGAAGGTTTCCGTGAATGTCGCTGATCAATCCTACCCGCATTGGTTACCCCGCATTGTGCCAGATGCCCCTGTGGGTGATCATCCATTCCTGGGAATTGAGGGGTTCCTCACCATCTGCCCTGCTGATCGGCTGGTAGCTGCCATCCGGCAGCATCACCCTGGCTTTGACATTATCTTTCAAATGCACAAAGAGGATCTCGTCCCTGATCGAATTCCTGATGGTCTCGTCATCGATCGGAAAAAGCGTTTCTACCCGGTGATAAAGGTTGCGCGGCATCAGATCTGCGCTTCCCAGCAGGATCTCCTCATCGCCGCCGTTCCGGAAATAATAGATCCTGGGATGTTCCAAAAAACGTCCCACGATCGATGTCACCGTGATATTGTCGCTGATCCCGGGAATCCCGGGCCGCAAGCAGCAGATCCCCCGGGCCTGGATATCTATCTTGACTCCAGCCTGGGAAGCCCGGTAGAGGGCCTCAATGCATGATTGATCGACCAGGGCATTCATCTTAAAAGCCAGATAGCCGCCTCCGTCCTTTTTATGGACGCTGATCTCGCGATCGATCCGGTCAATGATCCCTTCCAGCATATCCCCAGGTGCCACCAGGAGTTTTTTATATTCTTCCTTGAGGGAATATCCGGTTAAGCCATTGAAGAGTGCTGAGATGTCTTTGCCGATCTCCGGGTCGCAGGTGAAGTATCCAATATCCGAGTACAATCGGGCTGTCTCATCGTTATAGTTGCCTGTTGCCAGATGAACATAGCGGCGGATGCCTTCCTGTTCATGGCGGATCACCACGCTCACCTTGGCATGGGTCTTCAAGCCAATTAAGCCGTAGACCACATGGTCCCCCGCCCTTTCCAGTGATCTGGCCCAGACGATATTGTTCTCCTCATCGAATCTGGCTTTCAGCTCTACCAATACCGCGACTTGCTTGCCATTCTCCCTGGCATCCATCAAAGCTGCCACGATCGGCGAATTAGGACCAATGCGGTACAGGGTCATCTTGATCGCCAGCACTTCCGGATCCCGGGCGGCCTCCCGGATGAAACGGATCACCGGGTCAAAGCTGTCATAGGGATGGTAGAGCAGGATATTTCGCCTGCGCATGACCGAGAAGAAGCTTTCGTCTGTAGAAAGCGAAGGAGGAATGGATGGCTTGAACGCTTTGTCCTTGAGATCAGCCCGGTTGATGCTCATCAGCTCCATCACATCACTCAAGCCGATCGGGCCGTCAACCACGTAAGTCTGGTAAGGGGCAACATCCAGGTTGATCTGCAGGATATCCCGCACCTGGTCGGGCATGGTGGTATCGATCTCCAGCCTGACAGCCGAGCCAAATTGACGCTCCCGGACGCTTTCAGCGATCACGGACAGCAGGTCCGCTGCTTCATCCTCCTCTATTTCCGGATCTGCGTCCCTGGTCACACGGAAGGGATAGGCTGCTTCGATCTTCAAGCCCGGGAATAGTAGGTCCAGATTGGCATTGACTACTTCCTCCAGCCAGACGAAATTGGTTGAGGAGCGGTCATTCAGCCCCAGCTCCTGGAACTCATCGGCAGTTTCCTCACTGGGTATGGCGATCAAGCGGGAATAGATCTTCGGTACTTTCAGACGCGCAAAACGCTGACCGTGCTTGGGGTCATTAACCACCACCGCCAGGTTCATCGACAGGTTGGAAATATGAGGAAAAGGGTGTCCGGGATCGAAAGCCAGCGGTGTGAGCGCAGGATAGATCTCTTTTTTGAAGTATCCTCGCAGGATCTTTCGCTGCTTTCGCTTCAGCTGATGATAATGCAGGATCTTGATCCCCTCTTTCTCCAGCTTGGGCAGGAGGTCGTTTTTCCAGCAGTTGTACTGTTCTTCCAATCTGGGGAGCAGGCGCTGGCGGACTGCAGCGATCTGTTCCGAGGGCAGCATACCGTCCGGGGGAACCTGGTGGGCGGTTGCTTCCATTTGACGCCGCAGACCGGAGACCCGGATCATGAAGAATTCATCCAGGTTGCTGGAAAAGATCGCCAGGAATTTCAGCCGCTCCAGAAGTGGATGGGACTTATCCAGAGCCTCTTCCAGGACGCGGTCATTAAAACGCAGCCAGCTCAATTCCCTGTTGATATACAATTTCGGATCTTTCAGATCGCGGGGAGGATTGGCCAAAAATTGTTTGATATTCTCAATGACCATGGTCCACTCCAGAGAAGATAAAGCCTGGGTGAATTTGACGCAGCGGAAAAGGGAGGAGCAAAAAGGGTTTTCTCCTGTTGGGAGGAAATTTTACCACAGCAGGGGCTTTCTGGTCCTTGATGCGCTGATGATTATATATCATTCTGAAAGGATCTGCGGATCAGTCCTTGATCCTCCCCTGCTTCTGTCGATTGAGCATATCCCAGGAAGCTGGCAAGGAGCAGCTTTCAATCATGTTAAACTATTCCCTGCCAATATCTGTAGTAGTAATATATACTTACCTGAGCCGGTCTTTCTGAATGGAACCTGCCGGCATTGAGAGAAAACAGATGAAGAGCGTCAAATCCAAACAGATCTTAGTCAGCACATTTGCCACCTGCTTGCTGCTTTTTCAAGCAGCTTGCCAGATGGAAGCCCAACCCTCAAAAATAGGCGCCCTGGGAACAGCAGCCCAGTCAACCGCCTCTTCAGTTGAGGACCTCCCCCAGGAGACCATCTACCAGGTCGGAGATATCATCAGCATCGATGACACGATCCTGGTCGTCCTGGGATGGGACCAGCCTCCCGGGGGCGATTTCAATCCACCCGATGAGGGCAAGAAATACCTCGTCGTAGATCTGATGATCGCCAATCAGGGGAATAAATCCTTCAACAGTTCCCCGGTATTCCAGATGACACTGAAGAGTCCCTCTGGCCAGAAATACAACCTGAATGGGAAAGCAAACGCAGCTAGCGGAAGCAATCTCCCCAATGGTGAGGTAAACCCGGGAGAAGTGATCCGCGGAAAAGTAGGGTTCCAGGTGCCGCAGGACCAGACCGATTTCATTTTCGTCTACGAAGCCAATCTGATTGGCTTGGGAGAGGTCTCTGTCGATCTAGGGTCCACGCCCCTGGCAATGGATCCGCCTCAAAGCTTGAACCTGGCCAAACAGCAGGAGATCTATCAGGTTGGTGACTTGATCGAGATTTCTGACCTGGTCATCCAGGTCCTCGGGGTTAGTTATCCCACGGGCACGGAAGTCATCCGGCCTAAGGAAGGATACAAGTTCGTTGCAGTGGATGTGCAGGTCGAAAACCAGGGTAGTTCGGTCCAGGAAGTCACCAGCGTGGTCCAGATGTACCTCAAGGATGACACCGGGCAGAAATACACCTTCCATCTAGGGGCCCAGTCCGTCATCGGGGGAGGTCTGCCCGATGACGAGCTCTCGCCAGGCGAACGCATCCGGGGTCAGATCGGGTTCCAGGTGCCGCAGAATGTCAAGAGCTTGATCTTTGTATTCGATGCTGAGATCTTCGGCTTCGGCAAGGTCTTCATTTCCCTGGATTAGCAGTGCCGTCCCCGAGTACAAGCAGTCAGTCCTGACCAGCACCCCGGCGGTGCCTGCTGCGAGCCTGGCCCTCGCCGGTATGGGCACTGACCTGGATAGCCGCCGCTCCAACAGCTGGACATTTGTTCTCACATATCCCACAGCCGATACACAGCTGGTGAATCACTGTTGGCCTTTGCAGGGTTTTCAACTCCCCTTCGGCAGTCCGGATCTCAACAATCTCCAGTTCAATGGCTTTATCAGGTATGGGGCACATCTCCTCACAGACGATACACTCTGTGTTTTCAGCCCAGGGCAAGCAGCGATTGCGGTCGATCTCTGCTTTTCCGATCACCTGCAAGCGCTTTTCCTCAAGAGTTAGCGGTGGAATAGCCTCTACCGGGCACACCTGGCCGCAAGCCTGGCAGGAGTAGTCACAGTAGCCGATCCTGGGAACGAGTACTGGTGTCCAGAAGCCATCCAACCCCCCTTCCAATACTGCCATCTGAATGGCATGAGTTGGACAAACCGTACTGCACTGCCCGCAGCGGATGCAGGTTCTGAGCAGGTCTGCGTTCTCAACACCAGGTGGTCGGATCAGCTGTGGGGAAAGGCCATCTCCCAGCCAGCCACTCTCCACCAGCCCTACACCAACAGCGGCTGATCCCAGTGACAGGAGCGCCTTCCGTCTATCCAGATCATAGGGCTGGCGGATGAATTCAGCACTCCTGGCAGGAAAACTGACCTGGCCAGTTGGGCAGTCCACAGCACAAGCCAGGCACATCGTGCATTCCCCCGGATCACAGAAAATTCTCTCTCCCTGCTGAATAGCTCCTGTAGGACAGGCAGGCAAGCAGTTCCCACACTGGGAACAGCTGTCCTTGATCTCGCAGTGGACCAGGCTGAATTTCCCCAGTAGACCCAGAAACCCTCCCAGGGGGCAGAGGTAGCGGCACCAGAAGCGCGGCGCCAGGGCATTCAAACCCACCAAGGCTGCAAAGAAACCAAAATAAAGGACCCCGAAGCGGTAGACTGCAGGATGAGGAGGCAGGATCGCAGGACGGACCAGACTGTCGAAGGCGCCGACAGCCGGGACCAGGAACGGGATCTTGAACAGTCCCAATTCCAGGCTTGTGACTACCCGGTCCAGGGCAGGCCAGATCGCCGCTGTCAGTGTCCGGTAGCCTATGGTCAATGGATCAAAAATCAACAAGGATAGATTGGAAAAACAGGCAGCGATCAGGATCACCAGAAGGAGAATGTATTTTACGCTTCGGAATTCCTCAGGGACCGCAGGGCGGTTCTTTTTCCAGGACCTGAGGGGTAGAAAGTCCAATACGGTCCCCACCGGACAGAACCAACCACACCATACTCTCCCCAGCAGCAAGGTGATCCCGATGGTGATCAGCGCCAGCAGTGCCCCAGGAAGGATCTTCCGGCTGGAAAAAGCCTGGGCTGCCATGACCAGCGGGTCAAGCTGGAGTGGAAGATTGACCAGTTTGCCATTGAATCCTGTCACCTGGGAAGGATTGAGATAGAACTCTCTCCGAGACCATAAGAACAGTACCAGGAAAACGCCCAAGAAAAAGAACTGGCTGATCCGCCGCAGCCTTAAGCGGTTCCTGGTGGATGATTTCCGAGAGCGCTGCTGTCTTCGATCAGCCAAGGACGATCTCCTTGATCCTCAGCTCTTCGAGGTTGCTGCTTCCCAACCCCATTGCCTGTCCTTTTTTCACATAGGTCAGTTTTTCAGGCTGGATGCCGAACAGCGTTGCCGCGTAGCTATCAGCTGAGACGATATTCGGTGAAGCGATAATCGTGTCAGCCTTCTTGACATCAGACAGGTTCCCGCCCGTCGGGCCGTGGGCCATTAACATCCGCACAGCATCGATGATCACCAGGTGGGACTTGACCCGGGTGCTGAGGTCAGCCAAACGCTGGCCCAGGTTGGCGTGCATAGCCGGACGATTGTAGATCACGCCCATCAGATTCTTCATCCCTAAGGTCAGCCTGGCCAGCTCATGGTTCTTGGCAATCGGGACATTGATGAGCACATCTGCATTCAGCACCTCATCATAGATCCTGGCTGACTTGAGATCAAGCCCTGCCGGGATATCAGTCTCCACGAACCTGATCCCGGACATCACGACCATCTTTCCACCAGCCTTCTGGACTGCTTCCTGGATCCCGCTGATCTGGTAAGCCTGCTCCGCCGTGCCGCCAAACGGGAAATCCATCACCTTGACCCGCTTGGCGCCTGCTTCCAGGGCCATTTTCACCACAGCTCCCACCACCCAGGGATTGGTGGTCGCGGCATACTCATAGGTATGGTATGAGACACAGATGTTGGGCTTGACCACCACAACATCTCCCGCTTTGACGAAGCGCTTCATCCCGCCCAGGGCCTCGACTGCCGCCCGGACCATCTTCTCAGGCTCTCCGCTGCGGGCAACGGCCAGATCCGGGTAAGAAGCGGCAGGTGAAGGGGATGCGGTTGGGACCTCCACATCCGCTGCTGTCGATCCAGGCTGGGTTGATGCATCCAGCGCGGCCGGTGCAGGTTCGAACCCTGTAGGCGTGATCTTATCAGCGGAGAATGATTTGGAAAGCAGCTTATCCTGATCAAGACAGCCTGCTAGATATATGCTCCCCAGCGAGCCCAGGCTGGCTGCCAGGAAGCGCAAGAAATTTCGTCGGGACAGCTCGGTCATTGGTCACCTTTCCTTTCCCGTAAACAACCTGCCAAATAAATCCAGGAAACCCTTCTGGTTTTCAGCCTTCCCTGAATTGTACTTGGATTTCAGCCTTTTCACAGGGAGGATTATCCCTTGCTAAAAAGGACTCATCTCCTGTTCATCCCTTCAATTTGGATACAAAAAGCCCGCGGCAATCAACCGCGGGCAGATTTTCAGAGCTGGATAACTGATTGGACAGTGGCTTTCCTACGTGCCTTCCTCCCAGGAATTCAAGTATTTGGTCTGTTCATCCGTGAGCACATCGATCATGATATCCATGGCTTCCAGTTTCAAACGAGCGATCTCGGCATCGATCTCTTCTGGCACAGCATACACCCGATTTTCAAGGGTATCTGCGTTCTTGACCATATATTCCGCGCTCAAAGCCTGATTAGCAAAGGACATATCCATCACGCTGGAAGGATGACCTTCCGCAGCTGCCAGATTCACCAATCTCCCTTCTGCCAGCAAGTTCAAGCGCCTTCCATCCGGCAGCAGATACTGGTCGATCATCGGCCGGACGCGGATCTTCTCCTCCGCCATGGCTTCCAGGGCGGGGATATTGATCTCGACGTTAAAGTGGCCGGAATTGGAAATGATCGCCCCGTCTTTCATGACATCAAAGTGGTGTTTATCCAGGACATGGAGGTCGCCGGTAAGGGTGCAGAACACATCCCCAATAGGTGCGGCTTCCAGCATAGGCATCACCCTGTAGCCATCCATGACAGCTTCCAAAGCTTTCAAAGGATCAACTTCAGTGACGACCACATTCGCGCCCATACCCCTGGCGCGCATTGCCAAACCGCGGGCGCACCAACCATATCCGCCCACCACAAACGTTTTCCCAGCCATCAGCACGTTGGTAGCGCGAATGATGCCGTCCATGGTCGACTGTCCGGTGCCGTAGCGGTTGTCAAAGAAGTGTTTGGTCATGGCATCGTTCACAGCAACAACCGGAAAAGCCAGGGCTCCGTCAGCTGCCATTGCCCTCAAGCGGATAACGCCGGTCGTGGTTTCCTCCGTCCCTCCGATCACGTTATCCAGCAGATCCCTGCGGTCCTTGTGCAGGGTGCTGACCACATCTGCACCATCATCCATGGTGATGTGGGGCTTATGATCGATGGCTGCGTTGATGTGCTTATAATAGGTGACGTTGTCCTCTCCCTTGATCGCATGCACGGGGATCTCATTGTGCATGACCAGCGAGGCTGCGACATCATCCTGAGTGGAAAGGGGATTCGAGGCAACCAGGACAACATCCGCTCCGCCGGCCTGGAGGGTCTTCATCAGGTTGGCGGTCTCGGTGGTCACATGCAAACAAGCAGACATCCTTATGCCTTCAAAAGGACGCTCTTTGACAAATCTCTCATAGATCGAGCGCAGAACCGGCATTTCTCTCTCTGCCCATTTGATCCTGCGGCGCCCGCCTTCAGCTAAAGACTTGTCTTTGATATCGAAATTATCCATAATGGTCTCCAAATACTAAATCGACTTAAAACAGATTCCGGAGTTACCCTGCACTCCGGGTTACAGGCCCTTCTTGATCTATTGAGGTAGCAGCACATCCAGTTTTCCGGTGTCATCAAAATGCTCCCTGAAGCGGGTAATGAAATCGGGAGTGGAATAATAATGACTCTGAGGTCCATCAGATTCCAAGCAATAGCAGGCGGCCAGCGCCCCCATCATGCCGCACAACTCTAAATCCAGTCCAAAACCCATACCGGTCAGGAAACCTCCCCGAAAGGCATCACCGACGCCGGTAGGATCGACGATCTCCTGGGGGGGAACTGCCGGGACTGCGATTTCCTTTCCATCAAAGTAGATCAGGGATCCCTGGTCGCCAAGGGTGATCACCACCAGTTCCACCATTTTTTTGATCTCTTCCAGGGAAAGCCCGGTATGCTTCTCGATCAGGCAGAACTCATACTCATTCACGAACATGGCGTAGGCACCAGTCACACCCCTCCGGAGTTCTTCTCCTGACAACCGCACGGTTTGCTGGCTGGGATCATACAGATAGGGTAGACCTAACTGCCCGGACTCGTCGATGTACTGGTTCATAGCCACTGGGTCGGTAGGCGATATCACCACCAGGTCCAGCGGATCTTCCTTCCAGTCTGTGAGCTTGACCTGGGGAGCATGGCTCATCGCCCCAGGATAAAAACTGGATATCTGGTTGTTATCCAGATCGGTGGTCGCAAAGAAGGATGCTGTGAACTCATCCTCGATTACCTGGACTCCACGGGTATCGACACCGTGACTTTCCAGCCAAGCCCTGTAATCCCCGAAATCCTGGCCAACCGTGCTGAACAGAATCGGGCTGCCACCCAGCAGGGCCATGGTGTAGCCGATGTTCGGTCCTACACCACCCTGGCGCTTGACCATCCGGTCTACCAGGAAGGAAAGACTGATCGAACCCAGTTTCTCTGCCAGGATATGTTCTTGAAATCGACCCGGAAAGGTCATCAGATAATCGTAGGCGATCGATCCCGTGAGTGCTACGCGCATAGTGTTCACAAACCTTTAATTGAATTCCAGGCTGGTTAAAATCCAGCTATATCATACCACCTAACGGGGTGATAGCAACCGCAATGGACAGCGGGCTGGTCAGTGATCATAACTCCCTAAGTCTGGTGTGCAGGCAAACCAGACTTCTGGTCATCGACCCTGGCTAAAAGGCTTTTTCAAGATCGGTCCATCTCACCGCCCAAGCGGAGAAAACAGCGAGGCGGGAATCTGGAGTATGCTATACTGCGGTCATGAAACATATCGCCCGGTCAACCCTGATCATCGCCATCTTCTTTGCCCTTGAAAAGGGACTGGGATTCGTCCGTAATGTGCTGATTGCCCGGACGTTCCAGCTGTCAGCGGAATTGGACGCTTTCAACGCCGCTAACAACATCCCGGATTTGATCTTTGCTTTGATCTCCGGCGGTGCCTTGGCCATGGCTTTTATCCCGGTCTTATCAGACTACCGGGAGAGCAAAGACCGGGCGGGAATGTGGGGCTTATTCTCCAGGATCTCCAATCTGGTCTTTCTGGTCACAGCTGGACTTTCGATTCTGATCGCCCTGGGAGCCCGCCTGCTGGTAGGTTGGGAGATCGGGATTGCCCCTGGCTTTACCCCTTCCCAGCAGGAACTGGTGGTCGATCTGATGCGCTTGAACTTGATCGCAACCCTGCTGTTCTCCATGGGCGGCCTGGCAATAGCAGGCCTGCAAGCCCAGCAGCACTTCCTGGTTCCTGCGCTGGCCCCCAGCATGTATGACGTGGGGTCCCTGGTTGGAATCCTGATCCTTGCCCCGACTGAAGCGTATACGATCGGACCTGTCACTCTCCCGGCATTAGGCATGGGGGTCTACGGATTGGTATATGGCGTGATCCTGGGCGCTGCCTTGTTCCTGCTGATCCAGATACCCACATTATTGAAATTCGGTTTCCACTGGACGCCCGATCTCAAGCTCAGGGATCCTGGTGTCCTCAAGGTGCTGCGGCTGATGGGCCCAAGGGTGCTGACGGTGTTCTTCATCCAGCTCGTTTTCATCATTCAAGACAACCTGGCATCCAGGCTGCCTACCGGGGCCGTGACAGCTCTTGTTTACGGCTGGCTGTTCATGCAGCTTCCCGAATCCCTGATCGGAACGGCGCTGGGGACCGCCCTGCTCCCTACTCTCTCTGAACAGATCTCCCGAGAGGACTTAACTAGCTACCGGGATGCCCTCGAAAAGACCATCCGCTTTCTGGGAGGTATGACGATTCCCTTGGCCGTGGTCATATCCCTGTTCCTGGAACCTATCATCGCGCTGTTGGGTTTTAACAGCGAGGGCACAACCCTGGTCCTCTGGACTGTACGGGCTTATCTAGTAGGCCTGGTTGGTCATTCCCTGCTGGAAGTGGCCGCTCGGGCATTTTACGCCCGCCAGAACGCGAAAACCCCCCTGCTGGCATCTGGGACAGCGATGTTCCTATTCTTAGGCCTCTCTATTCCTCTCTCCCGGGCCCTGGGAGCACCTGGGATCGGCCTGGCGAATTCCCTAGCCTATACGGGGGAAGCCCTGCTGTTGTTCATCCTGCTTAAGAGGGTCCTGTCCTACCATCCACGTCTTGGTAAAACCCTTCTCCGGGCAGCTGGAGCGAGTCTGACTGGCGCAGCCCTGGGCCTCTTGCTGCAGAACCTGCTTGGGCAAGCGGGTTCGCCCCTGCTCGGGGCCGCTTATTCCGCACTGATCCTGATCGTCTGCAGCCTGCAGATCATTCCCTGGCTTCTGCCAGAGATCAAGGATCTTATGCAATTCTAGGAATTGTTATGAATCAAAAACTATTCACACGCTACTTGATGGAATATACCCTGGAAGCGCTTGAGAAAGCCGGGGACGGTGTCTCGGAGGCAGCGGATTACCTTGAGAAGAAATCCCGCGCAGGTCTCCTCGCCAGGGACAGAAAGGAAAAGAACGCCGCCTTACTGCGTGCACAGAAGGTTTTTTCTTCATCCCGGGAACGATCCCTTTACGTTGTCCTGAAAAGTCTGGGATTCGATGATCTCGCGAAGGAAAAGCTCTGAGATCTACTCAACTGTGGAGCGGGAAAATCGTTTTCGTTGGCTAGTAGCTGGTCTTGATGAATCCGCCCCGCAATTCCTCGAGCACACCTTCAACCATCCTCACCTTCCCCTCGCTCAGCAGATCGGGATTGATATCTGTCAGCAGCAAGGGTGGTGTATCAGCGATGCCTGTTTCTGCTTCTAGGAACTTGGGCCAGAACTCTCCAAAAGAGGTTACCAGGTCATATTCAAGGGATACTACCCAGTAATCGCTGTATTCCTCCTGGTAATCAGCTCCAGCGCCAATGATGTTTTTCTGATAAGCCACCAGGGTACGGTAGATCTGAGGCGAACCCACCCCGGGAACGATGAAGAAGGTATTCACCACTCGATCCACCATGAAATCGATGTTGGCAGAGATCTCAAGATCCGTGGCATCCACCGGCAGGTCGATGTACTTGGGATAGATATAGTTGATCCCGGTCGGAGCATATTTAGGATTACACAGGCCGCAGTAATATTTCACACCAGCCCTGAACCCATCCCGGGCCGCCAAAGCATCCGGGTTGTCCTCCACACTGAGAGCGCCAACTCGCCAATCATCTGTGATCATCGCCGCAATGTATCCAGCAACAAATCCCTGGATATCATAATCCCCACCTCCTGATCCCAGCACACTGATATTCTCTGTTGGTTCCAATCCATTGAAACCCAAAGCCAGGTATTTCGTTTCCGGTGAGGCTTCTGCCAAGGCGGCCAGCTCGGGAAACGGAGGGATCACTACAACAATCGCATATTGCTCGGATCGAAAATCCGCTTCAGTGAGATTGGGCAGCACCTGATATCGAAGTCCTTGGTCTCGGATGAGGCCACCGATCAGCGGGTTCAAATCCTCCACAAGACCGGTATTTGACCCGGCTGGAGTCAAGAACACCCCTACTGGAACCGGGGAGGTAGGCGTGTATGAGGGAGTCGAGGTCGCTGCCGGCGTGTCCGTGACTGCCAGCTCGGTTTGGGATCCCTCCTGGGACCCTTCTGAAACACATCCAGCCAGGACTAAAACGACCAGTGTGATCCACAATAACCAGGTTCGTTTCTGCAAAGTGATCTCCTCCAGTACTGATAATTAGGGACTATTTTACTATGTTTTCCTGGTTGGGCTCTTTCTAGTATAATAATTCCATGATCAAGCTGGAAATCCCTGGAAGCCGCACAATCAACCTGGAACATGTGGTGTTCGATGTGAACGGAACGCTGGCAGTCGACGGAACACTGCTTCCTGGGGTTCCAGAAGCTATCGCTGAGCTCAGAGAACTGCTCACCATCCACCTGCTGACTGCAGATACCCATGGAAAACAAAGCCAGATTGACAAGGAATTAGGCTTGAAGGCGGTACGCGTCAAGCCCGGCGGTGAAGCCGAGCAGAAAGCTGCCTACGTTGATCTGCTGGGAGCGGAGCGGACCGCTGCTGTCGGTCAAGGTGCCAATGACGCTTTGATGCTGGAGAGAGCCTCGCTCGGCTTGTGCATCATATCGCCAGAGGGAACAGCACAGCAAACCCTACACTGCGCCGACTTGATCTTTCCAGATATCATTTCAGCCCTGGAAGCGCTGCTTAGCCCCACCAGGATGAAAGCCAGCCTCAGGAAATAGTGGATCCGGGATCCTTATGTCAATTCCCAAGAGCGATCAATTCCCAGATGACCCCCACGAACTCTCGCCGGCCCGCCGGCGGCGGGCTCAGCGGGGGCTGCTGCCAGATGATCTGGTAGAAATCGCTGATGATATCGAGGACTTGGCGCATAAGACCATTCCTTCCTTTGATTTCTTCCTGTTCTCCCTGCTATCTGCCGCCATTTTCACGGTCAGCATCCTGGCCGATTCCCCCGTATTGCTGGTTCTCGGAGCCTTGACTGCTCCCGTGATGTCGCCCTTCCTGGGAATCGCCCTGGGAAGTGCTACCGGATCACTGAAATTCTTCAGCCAACGCCTGGCAGGCTCGCTGGTTGCTGGTGGATTTGTCTTCCTGGTCGGGATCCTGGGCGGGTATGCCACTTTTGTGCTTAACACCCCTCCCGTAGAATTCCTGATCTACAACGCCCGGGTGTCCTGGACCCATCTGATCCTGCTGCTGGGTGGCACCCTTTTCGCTGTTCTGGGTTTGAAGAAGGAAGGCCAGACCCCGGTGCTGCCCAGTGTAGCAATCGCTTACGAGCTGTATGTTCCCCTGGCAATTGCCGGGTTTGGTTTCGGAAGCGGCCAGCCTCATCTCTGGCCTGACGGGCTGGTCGTGTTCGGGATCCACCTGGCGGTCATGGCCATCAGCGGAACAATCGTCTTCATATTCCTCGGTATTAAACCCCTCACCTTCATCGGGTATACCCTGGGCAGCCTGGTGACCATCCTCAGCATTGTCGGCGTGATCGGATTGAGCAGCGCTGGCGCGATCGTGGGGGGCAAGATCGCCATGCCCACCCAGGAACCCACGGCAACACTGACAGCGACACCACTGCCGCCTAGCCCCACAGCGACAATAACCCCTATCCCCCCTACCCCCACGCTGACAGCGACGGTACCGACAGCTACCAACACCCCGGCTCCGACCCTAACCAGCACCATCACACCCAAACCGACTCCCTTCTATGCTGAAATTGCTGTCTCAAAGGAGTATGCTGGGGCTTATATCCACAGTGAGCCCAGTCTGAGCGTAGAGACGATCATCACCTCTCTGATCAACGGCACGGTCGTAGAGATCCTCGACCCTTCACCTACTGAGGCAGAAAATTACTACTGGCTGAACATTCGCTTTTTGAATGAAGATGGACAGCAGCAGAACGGCTGGATCATCGAGGGTTTGCTGCTGATATCAACCCCCAGCCCAGTCTGGTAAGCCCTATTCCGCGAGATCCTCTGGAAGAAAAGCGCCAGGGAGCAGTTCCCGGACTGTGTTTTGCCGCACCAACTTGCCGCTTCCATCGACCAAGAAAACCTCGATGTCCAGGCCGAATTCTGACAAGACCTGCCTGCAGGATCCACAGGGCGTTCCCCCATTTCTAGTAGCAACCGCAATTGCCTCAAAATCCCTTTCCCCGGCGCCAACTGCAGTGAAGACAGCGGATCTTTCGGCACACATTGAATCTGGATAGGCAGCGTTTTCAACATTGACCCCCGTGAATATCCTGCCGCTGCTGGTCAGCAAGGCTGCCCCTACCTGGTAGTTGCTGTAGGGAGCATAGGCTTTCGGTCGCGCCTCGCAGGCCTTTTCGATCAGTTCCTTGCGTTTGCTATCACTTAGTGCCATCTGTGTATCCTCCCAGCAAGTCTGTATGTCTACAGCCAGCCGCATTCTGGACAATTGAACCCGGATAATTTTTCCTCCGGGTTCAGCAATTTTACTACGATTTCAACCCAAGATTTTCAGACTCTCTCGTCATTCGCGATCCTTGCGGCGGATCACCCGGGCTGGAACACCTACCACCACGCTGTCAGGCGGCACATCCTTGGTAACCACCGATCCGGCTCCGGTTGTTGAGTTCTCGCCGATCTCTAGCGGAGCTACCAGCATGGAATCGCTGCCAATGAAGACATTGTCCTTGATGACGGTCTGGTGTTTTTCCTTCCCATCGTAATTACAGGTGATCGTTCCTGCCCCGATATTGACATTCTTGCCCACTTGGGCATTCCCCAGGTAGGAAAAATGGCCCATTTTCGTCCCCTCGCCCAGGTAGGAATCCTTGATCTCGCCAAAATTACCAACATGCACGCCAGCAGCCAGGTGAGCACCTTTGCGCAGGTGGCTGAAAGGACCGATATCGACTCCATCTTCCAGACGGGATTCCTCGATGACTGAAAATTCGATCTCACACCCATTTCCCACCTGGCTGTCAACGATCCGGGTGCCTGGTCCGATCAAGCAGTTGTTCCCGATCACGGTCTTCCCTTCCAGATAGGTATTGGGTTGGATCACGGTATCCTGGCCGATTTTAACGCCGGGTTCGATATAGGTGGACGCGGGATCGATCAAACTGACCCCAGCTTCCATCAAGCTCCGGTTAACCCTTCCGCGCAAAATCTGGCTAGCTTCGGCTAGATGCACCCGGGTATTGATCCCTAACAGCTCTTGAGGATCTCCAATTTGGACCGAAGCAACCGTTTGGCCGTCCTTCACCGCAATTCCGATCAGGTCGGTCAGGTAATACTCTCCTTTAGGTGAAAGGGGTATCTCGGAGAGGGATTTCCAGAGCCACTCAGCCTGGAAACAGTACATACCCGCGTTCAGTTCCTTGATCGCCAGCTGTTCGGTAGTCGCATCAGCTTCCTCCACGATGGCCCGGATCCCACCCTTCTCATCCCGGAAGATCCTGCCGAAACCCCTGGGATCCTCCGCCACGAGGGTCAGGATACTCAGCGGACCGTTGTGAGCTTGCTGTGCCTCGACCAGCTTCTTAAGGGTCTCAGTGCGCACCAGCGGCATATCTCCGTAAACGACAAGCACCAGATCGGACTTCCCTTTGATCAGGCTTTCAGCCTGCCGGACCGCGTGGCCGGTCCCTAAGAGATCGGTCTGTTCAACGTAGCGCAGCTTGTCTCCCAAAACCTGTTGGATCTCCTGGCTGCCGTGACCGACAACCAGCACCGGAGGATGATCTGCCACCGGGGCAGCCGCCTCTATGACATAGTCAATCATCGGCTTGCCAAGCAAGGAGTGCAGGGGTTTTGGGATATCTGATAACATCCGTGTCCCCTTTCCAGCTGCCAGAATGATCACGTCAACGGCCATGGTAAATCCCTTTCCTAACTAGAGGGTTATTCATTGTATTTTAGCTGGGCAAACAAACAGCGAGCAGGAAAAGGTACTCAGTCCCAGCTCGCTTCGGGTATGCTATTCACTGCTTTCAGGAGAGAGTTCTTCAATCCCGCATCCAAGATAATAGATCAAGCTGGGGAGCCTGGACTCGAACCAAGATCAAAGGCTCCAAAGGCCTCTGTGCTGCCATTGCACCACTCCCCAACGTTAGCCAAGGCATTGTATCATAGGAGATTTTTTGTGGCAATGGAATAGGGAATTACCCCCTGGAAAGGTCCGCTAGGACTCTAATTTGTCCCCGTTGGGGATAAAACCCAGTTTCTGGGCTTGTTCGAAGGACAGAGAATCCGGGCTATCGATGCGGATGATCTCTTCTTCCAGGCTAGCTGCTTTCCAGAATTCATGCACTTCGCTCTCGTTGACCTTTTCGTGAGAGCCAGAGCCATTTTGGGGTTTCTTGGAAGATCCGTTGGATCCCTTGGGTGTCTCCTTGGGCAATTCAGCTTTAGCAACTTTCGCGGAAGATTTGCTTTCCCCTTTCTCCAACTTTTCCTCAGTGGCTGCTTTTGGAGCCTTCTTCCCGGCTGGTTCACCCAACCCATCCAAGATCCCCTCCACTTCCTGGAGAGCTAGCTCAACTGTGGTCAGGACCCAGGTAAGATCGTTATTCTGCTCGATCGGATTGGTGATGATCACCATTCCATAACTGGAATTGATATGAGACCAGAAGACAGCGTACCTGTCGCCCGCAAAATACCAGGTGCTCTCCGGCTTATCCTTCCCAAGATAGAAGGAGATCTTATTCGTGGTACCGAAGGTCTTCAATAATAGGGGGATCACATGCGTTTCATAGATCGAATCGGGCATGACGCCAGTTTCTGCTCCGATCACTCCCGACTCTTCAATGATCATGATGGAAATAGCCCCCAGCTCACCCCGTAAATCGGCAATTCGGTTGGTGACATCCTTATGAATGTTCTTCTTCTTCAACTTGATGAGGTCTTCTTCCTCTTCCTCCACCGGTTCCAAACCCAGGGCTACGCGCACCGCATTGAGGAATTCCGGCATACGCAGAGGTTTGAGGAAGAACGCTTCCAACTCGAGTTGAGCGATCTCCTGGCGGATGTCCTCATCCTCCAGGCCCGTGATCACAATGACCTTCATATCGGGGTATGTGGATTTCAGCTTGCGGTAGAGATCCACCCCAGAAAGACCAGGGAGGCCTACGTCCGCAATCAACAGGTCAACACCTGTGCCGACAACCTCGACGATGGCTTCCTCGCCTGTCGGGACATCAACCAGATCAAGATCGAGCTCAAGAGTCTCTAAGTTCGCACGCAGAAGCGTGCGAATTTCCTGGTGATCATCAACGATCAACACCCGGTACGTTTCGCTCATGTAGATATCATAACATGCAGGCTATCCAGGGAAACCCCCCTAGGGCGGGTTTCTCTTTACAGATTTATTAAGTTGATAGCAGGCTCTTCACCCTGGGATATACGTCTAGAAAGAACCGTAGATCAAGATCCCGTAAATTGCGCAGGAAAGCAAGGCATCTGTTGCGGCGTAGAGGAGATGGAAGTTGATCGCCGACCCAGAATCCTTACCATAGGTTTTTGACCAGGCGACAGCCAGTGCGATCAAGCCGATCAGGATCGGGACGCCATAGATCAAGGGTTGATCTAGGTATTTGGGAATGCGCGGGATCCAGGCGGAAAATGGCACATAATCTCCAAACAAACCTGGTAGGGTGGCCATTTTAAGCCACCAGAAGATGTATACGCCGCCAATAACGCTTAAGAATTCTCCGATCTTCCTGAATATCGGCTTATTGAACTGAGACAGGACCAGGTTGAACACAAATGCTAGCAGCCCGGCGCCCCCCCAGACAGCCGCTGCGAACGGTGACAGGACAACCCCGGCCAGAATTCCAAACAGCCCTTCCGCGACCAAGTAGAAAACATCTTCTCCAGAAACTTCATCAAGGACTGCCCGTTTGGCCGGGTCAGTGGTTGCCAGATAAGCATAAAAGTTCGCTCCATCCTTTTCCAACCAGCTCAGGTACAAATTCTGATCCTGGTCCTGGAATAGGTGGGGGAAATTGGATTCTGTTGATGTATAGCTGATCGCTTGGTAAGAGGTCATAATGCCATCGGTGATAAACCCCACATTTACCTGGGAGCGGATATCCCGCCACTTGAATTCGGAATCCGAGCGGAACGCAAAAGCCAGCTCAGGGTATCTGCCGGGAATGACGCTGACATTATCAAAATAACTGGAACGGGGAAAGTTACCGCTCATAGACACCCGGTTCCCAACCTGGAAGTATCCAGCAAAGACTGGTTCTTCATCCAGGACCTGGGTGGCGGGTATTGATATCCTCATGGGAGGACGGACCTTTTCCGGCTCTCCTGAGGGAAAGTACTGCAGGTAGGTCGTTTGGACACCCACATCCAAACCGGAAACGATCGATTGGCTCCAGAAGAAATAGGTCAGCTCCTGGTCAAAACCCAGGGCCGGACCAGTGATCTTAATCGCCGGAGTGATGTTCAAGGTGTGGATCAACACCTTATCATCTGGATTGATATCGGGGAGTTGTGTTTCCAGGTAGTAGATCTCGAACACGCCGTAGTTAAAGGGATATCTGACCCAACCCAGTTGAAGCTGACCATCTTCGTCAATATACTGGCGAAGGCGGATGCCCTCTGGGTCAAGGTCAACTCGTTCCAAATGGTCGAGATCGCCCAGCAGCAGGAAGGCGCCTGGATAATCCCGGTTTCCTGAACAGGAGATCAGGTAGCCATCTTGATAGCTATCGACGGTGAACTCCCTGACTCGATCATCACCAGTCAGGTCCAAGATCTCTGAGATCAACTTACCGTCCAGGCTGAGTTCAGCAGCATGCAGCTGATAATCCTCCAGCCAAAATAAGCTGAGCTGGTCATCTGAGAGAAGGATCTTGGCATCTCCGGGTTTAGCGATCTGCAGATCTACCAGGGATCGCTGCTTGAGTTCCCCGGAATTGGAGAGCAGGACAATTTCTGGCTGGAATTGTTCTTCCTGTCCCTCAACCTTGGGAAAAATCACACTGACCACGTCCCCTTCAGCCGTGACTGCATTGGGCACCGGGCTGACCAGGTATGTTTCCCCCAGCTTGATGGCCCTGCTCCAGCCTTCCGACTTGACCCACAATTTATCCTGGGCAAGACTGGAACAGCCTGAGATCAACCCCGCCACGAGGATTACCAATAAGATACTGAAAATCCTCGCTTTATTTTTCCAACCCATGCCCTTCTCCTTGATCGGTCTTGGCACAAAACCACCACAGATTATATCGTGAACTGTTTGAAAAGCAATTGACGCCAGGTACTGCCTGCACCCATCCTCAAGAACTATTTACTGAAATAGAAAGGGCCAGGCTGCTGCCTGGCCCTTGATTGACTTACTTGGGATCTGCTTACTCCATCACTCCATCGGTGCAAGACTGTCTGCCTGCACCCAACCGCTGCCGGCAATGGTTTCAACCCGGTACCAGACCTCACCTTCATAGAGTTCGGAGCCTTCCACTGTGATCTGATCACCTCGAGTAGCAAAGGAAACAGCCGACTCGTCGCCAGGGTTGGAATATAAGCCCACCAGGTACCCCTGTCCTACTAAAATCGCCTCTTCGCCTTCCAGGTATTCAGCACCTTCTGCGTCCCCTACCACTCCGCTTTCAGAGGCAGACTG
Source organism: Anaerolineales bacterium (assembly GCA_045888315.1). Lineage (GTDB taxonomy): Bacteria > Chloroflexota > Anaerolineae > Anaerolineales > UBA11858 > B10-G9. The sequence continues at coordinate 44,907 of JBGCVQ010000066.1, forward strand.
CGTCGCTTCATAGCGCTGAGTAGCTTCCGCTGGGGTGATGATCTCCCCTGCTTGGCTGCATGCCAAGCTGAGAATGAATAGGGAGCTCAAAGCTAGCAGGATGTAGATAAGATTTTTCCTCTTCATCGATACTATTTCCTCCCCCGCAGCCGGGCATCAAAGGCATCACGCAGCCCGTCACCCATGAAGTTGAAGGCCAGGGTGGTCAATCCTAGGGCAACCCCAGGGAAAAGCACCAGATGAGGATTGGATTTGATCGTGCTGTAACCCTCGTTGATCATCGCACCCCAACTCGGTGTAGGGGGATCCACACCCAACCCAATGAAACTAAGGTTGGCTTCCAGGAAGATATATCCCGGAATGGCCATGGACTCCACGATCAACAGGGGCCCGATCACGTTCGGCAGCAGGTGCTTGAACATGATATGGCCGTCCTTGGCGCCGATCGCCCGAGCCGCTTCCACGAATTCCTTCTCTTTAAAGGAGAGCACCTGACCCCTGGCCTGGCGAGCCTGTCCCAACCAGAACAGGGCACCGATAGCCACAAACACGAAGAATAAGCCGCCTGTGGCTTTGTTCAACGTGATCAGTGTGCCCATGAAGCCGGTACTGACTCCTCTTCGTGCCAGGGCTTTGAAATAGACCGTCATCATAATGATGATCGGCAGGGTCGGCACAGCGTATAGGAAGTCGACGATGCGCATCATGATCATGTCGGTCCTACCGCCCACATAGCCCGAAATCGTTCCATAAAGGATGCCGATCGTCAAGCTGACCGTGGATGCCACGAACGCCACGGAAAGGGAAACCCGGGCACCATAGATCAACCTGCTCCACAAGTCCCTCCCCAGGGCATCGGAGCCAGCCAGGAAGAAGGTGCAGCCCCATTCCAGCGGTGTGTTATACCAATGGCAGTTTTCCTCGGCAAAATCAGTCGTGATGTCGTAGCCAGTGAACGCTTTCTCTCGGTTATTGGACTGATTCTGCTGGGCGAAGTCGTATGGTGTCAGCAGGGGCGCAAAGACAGCTGCGAGGAGCACGAGAACTACGAATATAGAACCTCCCACAGCGATCTTGTTGCGCCGGAATTCCCGAAACGCATCCTGCATCGGGCTGCGGCCCCTGCCGTACTCTTTGACATTAGTGTCATTCGCGAGATTTTCAAGCTGTTTTTCAGGTGACATAATTATCTATTCCTAATCGTAACGAATTCTGGGATCCAACCAGGCATACATGATATCCACCATCAGATTCGCCAGAACGAGCAGGATACCATAGATCAGCACCAGGCCGGTCTGCAGGAAATACTCCCGCTGGCCGATGCTGTTCACGAAGCGGCGGCCCATACCGTTGATAGCGAAGATCGTTTCCGTGATAAAGGCTCCGGTGAGGATGTTGGCCAGCATCGGTCCCAGGATGGTCGCTACCGGGATCAGCGAGTTCTTCAAGGCATGGACAACGATCACCGCCCGCTCCCGCAACCCCTTGGCTCGGGCAGTGCGGATATAATCAGAGGAGAGCACTTCCAGCAAGCCTGCCCTGGTCAGACGGGCAATCCCGGCAGCCGCGCCTGTTCCCAGAGAAAAGACCGGCAGGGCTGCATGGGAGAAGAAATCTTTGGTAAGCGGGGGAATGAATCCCAGGAAAAAGGGCGGGTTCTCACCCCAGAAAGCGATCGGGAACCACTGCAGCTTGAGGGCGAAGAAGTAGATCAATACAGGACCCAACACCAGGGCGGGGATGGAGATGCTGACCACAGCCAGGAAGGTAGCGATGTAATC
>JBGCVQ010000067.1:0-18319 GCA_045888315.1 Anaerolineales bacterium
TCTCTCTCCACGGAATTCAGATTCCAGGAAGACCTCCTGCAGGGCAGGAAGGTCTGGACCATCTCCCCCAGGATCCATCCTTCCCGGCAGATCGTGCTTTACCTGCACGGTGGGGCATACGTCGCCAACATCAACACCATCCACTGGGACTTGATCAAAGAACTGATCCGGCGAACGAACTGCGCCGTGGTCGTGCCGGACTACCCCCTGGCGCCGACGGACAGCTGGCTGCAAACCTATGATTTCATCACTGCCGCATATCACCAGTTGTTGGAGGACTGCTCTCCCGAGGACCTGGTCTTCATGGGCGATTCTGCAGGGGCAGGGCTGGCGCTGGGCTTTGCTCAGCTGCTCAGGAACCAGTCTGATCCCCTTCCTGGCCAGATCATCCTGCTGTCGCCCTGGCTGGATATCACCCTGACCAACCCATCCATCCCAGAACTGGCAAAGCGTGATCGGATGCTGGACCTGGAAGCGTTGCTCGCCGCCGGTAAAGCCTATGCTGGCGAGCTGGACGCCAAGGACTACCGCATCAGCCCCCTCTACGGCGATTTGCAGGGACTTCCCAGGATCTCACTCTTCATCGGGACCCGGGAACTCCTGCTTGCGGATGCCAGGAAGTTCAAATCAGTGATGGATGAGCGTGGGCTCCCCCTGGAATATTTTGAATACCCGGGTATGTTCCACGCCTGGGTGGCCATTACCAGGCTGCCTGAAGCCAGACAGGCTCTCAACCAGATTGCGGGCCTCTTCCTCGAGCCTTAGAACTGCTGCCGAGAGGTTTGCGGGGGTTAGTAACTAGAGAAAATGGGGCATCGCCCTCTCTGCCGGCTGCGGGATCAACGACCAAGCGGAACTGCCGTAGTGGGCTCCTCGGGGAGAACGAAATCCATTTGTAGTAGAATAGAACAACAGCCAGGTTCCAGAATCCCTTGGTTCCTGACATTGAAACGGAGAACACTATGCCTGAAGATAAAGAGAAAGATCTACCCCAGATCGGATACCAGTTCCATTATCCGGAGATAGGCCACGCCGATGACAAGTTCAGGCTGGATATCTACTTGAGTTCCGAGTTAACCGAACTGCACTTCGATGTCCTGCGAGCTACTTTCTTGATTCGCTCGCCCCGCAACACTGTGACCAACCTTAAGGTCCTGCATCCCTGGAAATTCGAAGAAAATGCTCGGGTCTGTCCCGGTCCGGTGATCATGGAAGACCGCATAGGTAAAAAGGAGGAGGCTTTCTCCTTCGGAGGACAGCTGAAGATCGACTTGAAAGGATCGACGACCACCTGCAGCCTGGTTTCTACCGCGCCCATCCTGCATCTTACCGGCGGAACGAAAATTGACGAATTATTCGTGGAAGAGGTAGAGATCCTTTTAGCGCAGGAGCGGGCAAAAATCGCTGATTCCAAATCAGATTATGACATGTTCTGCCTGATCGATCCCCTGAATCTGTATATCGCCTGCCTGGACGGTTTGAAAAAGAAGATCCAAGGCTTCAAGCATGGAGATGAGCATTACCACGATCTACTGGGATACGTGGAAACCCAGGAACACCGCCTTGAAGCAGCCGGACTCCTCAAGGAAACCCCGAAAACCTTCGAGGATTTCGTTAATGGATAACTCTCACCGCAGGTCCGCTACGCTGGCAAACAGGAACCGCCAGGCAGAAGGACTTTCTCCCGCCAGTGAGGTACTGGCCAGCAAAGGCAATCTGGTTCCATGAGCCAGTCACATAACCATACCCATACTCACACGGAAAATATCCGGGTCGCCTTCTTCCTCAACATTGGTTTCACCCTTTTTGAGGTCATTGGCGGGCTTTACACCAACAGTCTGGCCATCCTGTCCGATGCGCTGCATGACCTGGGGGACAGCGTATCGCTGGGAGTGGCCTGGTACCTGGAAAAGCACTCCCATAAGGAGAGCGACCGCAAGTATTCCTATGGCTACCGCCGCTTCTCCCTGCTGGCTGCCCTGATCAACACCGTGATCCTGATTGCTGGCTCGATCTACATCCTCTCAGAAGCCGTACCCCGCCTGCTGCACCCTGAGCATTCCAATGCCGGGGGAATGATCATCCTGGCAGTGGTCGGTATTGTCGTCAACGGGGCTGCCGCCTTGCGGGTTCGGGACGAAGCGTCCCTCAATGCCCAGGTGATCTCCTGGCACCTCCTGGAAGATGTGCTGGGCTGGGCAGCCGTGCTGATCGTCAGCATCAGCTTGCTGATCACAGATATCCACATCCTGGACCCGATCCTGTCGATCCTGATCAACCTCTATGTGCTTTATAACGTTGTCGGGAAACTGCGGAAAACACTCTCCCTGTTCTTACAGGCGGTACCGGACGCCTTCGAGATCCCCGAGATCGAACATCTGCTCAACAATATCCCCCTGGTTCGATCCGTCCACCACACCCATGTCTGGTCCCTGGATGGCGAGAGCCATGTCCTGACCACCCATCTGGTTGTCGATCCTGATGCCAGTAAGGATGATCTGGTACGCATCAAGAAGTCCGTGCGGGAGATCACCAGCAAGATGTCTTTGTCCCACTCCACCATCGAGCTGGAGCTGGGTGAGGACTGCTCCATGGATGACTGTGCCGAGGACTGCCCGGATTGATCCAGCTTGGCCTTTTCAGTGACCCGCAAGATAGGCTTTGGTAGGGAAGGACAGCAGATGCCCAAGAATAGGATCTCCATCGAAACCGGAAATAAATGGGTTTTCGCCAGCGCTGTGGATTGGCCTGGGTGGTGCAGAAAGGGCCGCAGCGAGATCGCAGCCCTGACCGCCCTCTTAGAAAGCGCTCCTCACTACCAGGATCTTCTGACTGATACCGGGATCGACTTCCAACCTCCCCAGGACATCCAACACCTGGTAGTGATCGAACGGATCCAGGGCAGCTCAACCACGGACTTCGGCGCGCCGGATGCGTCCTTGCTGTCGGACAGCGAGCCAGTCAGCAGCCAGGAGCTGGACCGCTGGCTGGGCATACTCAGCGCCTGTTGGAAAGCCTTTGATGCCGCAGTCCAAAACAGTACAGGCAAGGAGCTGCGCAAAGGTCCCAGGGGAGGTGGGCGGGATCTGGACCAGATCACCCAGCACGTCCTGGAAGGCGACCAGGCTTATCTCCGGCGCCTGGCCTGGAAGTACAGCCATGACGCAGAGAGCGATCTGGCAGCGGAGATGGAGCACATCCGCCAGCAGATCACCCTTGCCCTGGAAAATGCCTGTTCCGGAAACCTGCCTGAAAGCGGTCCCCGGGGAGGAAAGATCTGGACACCCAGGTTCTTTATCCGGCGTGTTGCCTGGCATGTCCTTGACCATGCCTGGGAGATCGAGGATCGAACGATCGCTGATTGACCTGTTCTAGGGGAGGTATGGATGGCAGATCCACTTGCGAGATCGATGGCATATTTCAAAGCCCAGCTCGAGGATGGTCGGATTATAGAGGCCTACCAGGGACTGACAGCCTTCTTCAGGGACCTCCGCTCCCATTTCGAAATTAACTGCCCACAATATGAGGTTCCGGGAAGCATCTATTTCGGCTACCTGGACATGACCTATTTTTCCATCCTGACCCCCACCCTGAAAAACAGGTTGTTAAAGGTGGCTGTTGTTCTCGTCTACCAGCCTTTTCGGTTCGAGGTCTGGCTTTCCGGCCGCAACCGGAAAGTGCAGGAGGAGGTATCCCGAACGATCCGGCAGGCTGGCTGGCAGGTTTACCCATTAACACCTGACCCCGGAAAGGCAGACTCTGTGCTGTCCCAGGTATTGATCGAGGATCCGGAATTCAGTGACCTCAAAGATCTCACTGCCAGGATCGAAAAAGGCACGTTGGAGTTCATTCAGGCTGTAGAGGCTTTCTTCTCCGGTCTTGCCGGGTAGGCGCGTCACGGATACCTGGCAGCAGGAAAAGCCGATCGTGACTGGTAGATTATCCCTTCTCCCAGCAGGTGGATTATGACCAGGCAAGTAGCCATCTATCTCTATCACAACGTAGAAGTGCTGGATTTTGCCGGACCCTATGAGGTCTTCACGACTGCATCCCGGGTCTTCCAGCGCGCCCATCCTCAAAATGCTGTTCCCTTCGCTGTCAACCTGATTGCGCTTCAGCCAGGTAGTGTGGAAGCTCGGGGTGGATTCAGGGTCCTCCCGGACTATCTCCTCAGCGGCTGCCAGCAGGTCGACATCCTGCTGGTGCCTGGAGGCGAAGTCTCCGGGGAACTGGAGCGGGAGGAACTTCTTTCCTGGATCAGGGACCTCAGTCAATCCGCCGAGATCATCGCCTCGGTGTGTACCGGATCGTTCATCCTGGCAGCCGCCGGGCTGCTTTCCGGTTTGCGGGCAACCACCCACTGGGAAGACCTGGATGAGTTTGAGGGTTCCTTCCCCGACGTGGAGGTCGTCAGGGACCAGCGCTGGGTGGAGGAAGGAAAGCTGATGACCTCAGCTGGGATCTCGGCGGGGATCGATATGAGCCTCCAGATCGTCTCCCACCTGGAAGGGAGGGGCCTGGCGGATTCCACCGCCCGCCAGATGGACTACCGCTGGCAACCCCACCCTTGATCTCCCACCCCCGGACCGATTAGGGAGCTTCCCTTCATGATTTTGGCTTTGAGCAACAACTGGCAAGGCACGGCTGTATTCTCTGACAGGTCCCTGACGAACGAGCCCATAATGCTATAATGAGAATGGTTTCCCAATCCACTCCAAACTGTCCAAGGAGGTCCATCGATGTCTGCCGCCGGCCAGGGTTTCTCACTTAGCGATGAGCATAAAATGATCCAGAAAGCCGCCAGGGATTTTGCCGAAAAGGAGATCAAACCGATCGCGGCGGAATTCGACGAAAGCGGCGATTTTCCATCGGAAACCATCCGGAAAATGGGTGAAATGGGCTTTATGGGCATCGAGGTCCCTGAAGAGTATGGGGGCGCCGGAATGGATACCCTGGCATATGTGCTGGCCCTGGAAGAGATCTGCAAAGCCGATGCTTCTCATGGAACGATCATGTCGGTCAATAACTCCCTTTTCAATTACGGTCTGTTGATGTACGGGACAGAATACCAGAAAGAGACCTTCCTGACCCCGGTAGCCTCGGGGGAGAAGATCGGCGCCTATTCCTTGACCGAGCCCATGTCTGGATCTGATGCCAGCACCATGCGCAGCCGGGCAGTGCGGGACGGGGATGATTATGTCCTCAACGGAAGGAAATCCTGGGTCTCTGGCGGTCCGGTGGCAGATTTTGTGGTGGTGTTCATGATGACTGACCCGGATGCCGGGCACAAAGGGATCAGCTGCTTTCTAATCGACGCTACTCTCCCGGGCTTCATCCGGGCTAAAAAAGAGCCCAAGATGGGCATTCGAGCTTCGGCAACCAGTGAGTTGGTTTTCGAGGATTACCGCTGCCCGGCGAAGAACCGGCTCGGTGAGGAGGGGGATGGGTTCAAGATCGCTATGACCGTACTGGATGCCGGCAGGATCGGGATCGCTTCCCAGGCATTGGGTATCGCCGAAGCGGCTTACGAAGCCAGCGTGGCCTATGCCCAGGAACGGGAGGCGTTTGGGCAGAAGATCGGGCAGTTCCAGGGGATCAGCTTCAAGCTGGCGGACATGAAAACCCGCATCGAAGCTTCCCGGCTGCTGATCCACCAGGCGGCATTTGCCAAGGAACGCTTTAAGACAACCGGGGAGCGCTATACCCTGGAAGCATCCATGGCCAAGCTCTTCGCCTCGGAGACTGCGACTTTCTGCGCCGATGCAGCCGTCCAGATCCATGCCGGGATGGGCTATTCCAAAGAACTGCCGATCGAGCGCTATTACCGGGATGCCAAGATCACTGAGATTTACGAAGGCACCAGCGAGATCCAGCGCATGGTGATCGCCAGACTGGAAACCGGGCTCAGATAAATTCCCATACCACCTGGCTGTAGATCTCTGACTGCAGGCTGACAGGAAAACTCCCTGGAAGTGGATGACCCGGCGAGGTAAGGAAAACAGCGCCCGATCAAGACCATATTGCACGGCCAACTGCAATTTTACAAAGGGAAAGACCATGGGATCCAAATCTGATACACAACCAACTGGGACCTTCCGCGAGAAACTTGCAGGATGGTTCCGATTGACTCCTGCCAGACGTTTTCAAGCGCTGTTGGTCTCCCTTGTCCTGGTGGTCGCGGGGCAGATCATCATCCACAGGACGATCCCCATCGAATCCTGGCATGACTTCTTAGAATCCCTCAATGAATGGCTCCGGATCGATGCCAAATTCTTAGGGAATGTCATCATCGGGATGGGATGCTCGATAGTAGGCGGGGTGATCTTCGCGATCGCGACTTTTAAATCTGGCCTATTCAACATCACCAGCTCGAAGGTCTTTCCTGTCCCACCTGACCACAGCGTGAACAAGTTCCACCTCTCGAAATGGCTGGCCCGCTTCCTGATCGGCAGCGCATTTTTCGCGATCCTCATCAACCGCTCCTTTAACACCAAGCTGGAATTCTTCGATATCTTCTTCTGGATCGCCGCGATCTTCTTCATTACCAGCGCGGCCTTCAAGTATGACCGGGCGTCCGGGATCGACCTTGCTCCCCGGATGTCAAAGAGCGAGATAGCCATTGTCCTCCTACTGCTGATCGCTGGGCTGCTGATCGGCAGCTACCAGCTCCAGGATATTCCCAATTCCATCCAGGGCGATGAGGGGAATTTCTTTGAGACTGCCAGATTCATCGCCAATGGTGAATACCGCAACACCATCTTCGGATTTGGGGTCTACTCCTATCCAGTGTTCAGTTCCTTCATCCAGGGAGCGATCATGCGCCTGTTCGGCCGTGATATCTGGGGCTGGAGATTTTCCTCTTTGCTTCCTGCGCTGCTGAGCGTCCTGCCCCTCTACTTGCTGGGAAGGGATTTCTTCAATCGCCGTGTGGGAGTGATCTCCTCACTGATCTACATCTCGTCACCTTACTATCTCTCCTTTGCCCGCCTGGGATACAACAATTCCCAGGCAATCCTGTTCGTTGCCCTGGCCATCTGGCTCTTCTACCAGGGCTTGAAACGGAGCAGCCTGTTTTATGTCTATTTGGGAGGTATGGCAACTGGCCTGGGATTCCTGACCTACACCGCGGGCCGCTTGGGGCTGGTGATCCTCCTGGTCCTGTTCTTGATGTTCCTGATGTTCTCCCTGGCGACCCGGAAGTCCCGCAGATTCATACTGATCGCAGGATTGGTATTTGCGATCGGCGCCGCCCTGATCGCCGGTCCCCACTTGATCTATGGGTTCCAGCAGAACCCCCAAGCGCTGCGCTACAAGCTGATCGAAGGGGTCTATTTCAACCTGGATTATGCCATCCATCTCTTCGGGGAGGACAGCGTCTACCAGACCAGCACGATCACTTATCTGGACAACTACCGCATGATCCAGAACCCGGAACTGAATGAACGGCTGCTGCTTCGAGGTGTGATCCGATCCTTCCTCGGTCTTCAGTTCGATGAGTTCGCTGACAACTTCTTCCTCACCACGCCCCTGGCAGGACCAATATCGGCGGTATTCTATGTGTTGGGCTTATACGCGCTGATCGCCCATTTCTGGAAAGCCAACGGATATCCTTTCCTGATCTGGTTCGGAGCCGGCATGCTCTTCTTGAGCATCATCAGCACCTTCCCTCCCCGACCAGCCCACCTGGTCCCGATCATCCCGGTGCTGGCCCTGTTCTCCGGCCTGGGAGTGGCCCTGGCTTTCGAGGGGATAGGAGACTTCCTGGCTGATAAGAAACCAGCCTGGGCTGTCCTCCAGACAATCCTTCTGGTGGCCGTTGTTTTAGCGGTCATGATCAGCGGTACGAGAGAGTATTTCGTCGAATCACCGACCGTTTTTCGGCCCAACCTTGAACAGGTGATGAACTGGGTTGGACTGCACAACCCGCCCGAGACCAAGATCTATTACGTCTATGATTCGGAATATTATGTGGACTGGGTTCCCTATTTTTACCGCCTGGGGCTGACTGAGCCCGCCTTTGAATCGGTTCAGGCCGACCGGGTTCTAGAAGGATCCATCAACTGGCCCAGGGAACGGAATTTCGCCGTATTCTATGATGAATTTGCTCCGGAGCTGCTGCCCCAGGCTTTGAAGGATCAACTCAGCCTGGGATCGTTCATTACCTTCAGGGACCAGGATGAGAGGCCGATCGGCAGAGCCGTCGTCAATGGTCAGGTAACCCTCTTCACAGCTGTGGGCTTGTGGGCTGGCATAGGAAAACTGCTCACCTCCCGGGTTATGTGGTTGGTCTTGCCCCTGATCATCCTGGAGTTCTACCTGATGTACAAGATCGACCCCGAATGGTGGAAATTCCAGCAACGGCGGTCGAAACTGGCAGAAAGCCTGACTTGGCTGAAAAGCCTGCCCTTCCTGCCAGCTGCGAGAGATTCCGCCGCCCCGGTTCAGGCTCAGGCTGGGCCGCCAGAACCAGGCAGGTTCATTGAGCTTGGGGTTTTCTTCCGTCTCGGCCTCCGCAAAGGAGACCGCACCTATCAGGCCAAGATCACTCTTGGATCTAAGCGGGAAGCCAACCAGGACGGGGACGAATCCAATAGCCCACAGCCATGACTATCCCCAACAGACTCTGGGAATCCTCTGCCCACCACCCTCTTGCCAGATGACAAAACAGCCAGAGACGCCAACACTAGATCGGACCCGCCGCCCAGGCGCCATCACCTTCCTGGCCGTTCTGGCTGGCTTGATCAGCTTCTTCCACCTGGTGAAATTCGGACAGGTTTTGCTGAACTGGCGTGTGCTCCTATCCCTGAACCCAAACGCGCCTCTTATCTACCTGGCTGGGGACGGCCTGGTGTGGTTCGCCGCCTGCGGGGTCCTGGCCTGGGGTTTATGGACAGGGAGACCCTGGACAAGGTCAACTGGCCAGATCATCAGCGTACTCTATTTCCTCGGTTTCTGGATCGATAAATTATGGATTGCCAATCCGGACAAACTGCTGCGGCGCTGGCCTGTCTACCTCCTGTATTCCCTGGTCGGATTGGGCTTGATCCTGTGGATCCTGACCCGACCGGCAAACCGGGAGTATTTTGAGAAAAATCCTGTTAAAATAACCTAACGGGGTGCAGCCATGTCTGAAAAAGAAAAGAACCTAAAAATCCAGGAACTGCGGGACAGAAAGGCGCTCAGCCGCCAGGGGGGAGGCCCAGAACGGATCAAGAAACAGCACCAGAAGGGGCGGCTGACGGCCAGGGAAAGGCTGGATCTGCTGCTCGATAAGGGATCCTTCCGGGAGCTGGATACTTTCGTGGAACACCGCAGCTCCGATTTCGGAACCGACAAGAACAAGATCCCGGGCGACTCGGTGACCACTGGATGGGGGACGATCAACAACCGCCTGGTATACGTCTTCTCCCAGGATTTCACGGTCTTCGGCGGCAGTTTGGGTGAGGTTCACGCTGAAAAAGTGGTCAAGGTCATGGACCTGGCCCTCAAGAACGGGGCCCCGGTGATCGGGATCAACGACTCCGGCGGTGCCCGCATCCAGGAAGGTGTCGTTTCCCTGGGAGGATACGCAGATATATTCCTGCGCAACACGCTCTGCTCCGGGGTCATTCCCCAGATCAGCGTCATCATGGGACCCTGCGCGGGAGGAGCGGTCTATTCGCCAGCCCTGACCGATTTCATCTTCATGGTGCGCGGCTCCTCCTTTATGTTCATCACCGGACCCGAGGTCGTCAGGACCGTCACCCATGAAGAAGTGAGTTTCGAGGACCTGGGGGGAGCGGACGTGCACGCGGAGCGGTCCGGGGTCTGCCATGTTGCCGCCGACACCGAAGCCAACACGCTCTTCCTGGTCCGAAAACTGATGTCCTATCTGCCCCAGAACAATATGGAAGATCCCCCCTACCATCCCACGGATGACAGCCCACTGCGTCGGGAGCCAGAGCTGGACAATATCATTCCTGACGACCCAGCCAAACCTTATGACATCAAAAAGGTCATCTGCTTGCTGGTGGATGAGAGTGAGTTCTTTGAGGTTCAGGAAGCATTTGCGCCTAATATCGTGGTGGGATTTGCCCGCTTGGGCGGGCACAGCGTCGGAATCGTCGCCAACCAGCCAGCCCACCTGGCCGGCGTGCTGGATATTGACTCATCCGAGAAAGCAGGGCGCTTTGTGCGCTTCTGTGATTCATTCAATATACCCCTGCTGACCTTTGTCGATGTCCCTGGATTCCTGCCGGGAGTGGAGCAGGAACACAGCGGCATCATCCGCTCTGGCGCAAAGCTGCTGTACGCATTCTGCGAAGCAACTGTTCCCAAGATCACCCTGATCACCCGCAAAGCCTACGGAGGCGCTTACGACGTGATGAGCAGCAAACACATCCGGGGCGATATCAACCTGGCCTGGCCCAGCGCCGAGATCGCAGTCATGGGCCCGGAAGGGGCAGTCAATATCATTTTCCGCAAAGAGTTGGCTGAAGCCAAGGATCCTGAGAAGCGCCGGGCTGAACTGGTCGCGGAATACCGGCAGAAATTTGCCAATCCCTACGTGGCTGCCTCCCGGGGCTATATCGACGACGTGGTCGAACCCAGCTCAACCAGGGAGAGATTGATCAACGCCCTGGAAATGCTCAACAACAAACGGGATACCAATCCCGGTAAAAAGCACGGCAACATCCCTCTTTAGCACAGGCCAGTGCAGCAGATATGTTCAAGAAGATACTAATCGCCAACAGGGGGGAGATCGCTGTCAGGATCATCCGCAGCTGCCGCGAGCTGGATATCCCCACTGTGGCAGTCTTCTCGGATGCGGACCGCAACAGCTTGCATGTTCGCTATGCGGACGAAGCTTACCGTCTGGGTCCCTCCAAGGCCAGTGAGTCCTACCTGCGAGCGGATAAGATCCTCGAGATCGCCAAACGCTGTGGGGCAGATGCCATTCACCCGGGCTACGGTTTCCTGGCCGAGCGGGCAGATTTTTCCCAGGCCTGCCAGGACAATGGGATCACCTTCATCGGCCCCAGACCCTCTGCGATTGCCGCCATGGGGGACAAGCAGGTGGCCCGCAACACAGTAGCCGAAGCAGGGGTGCCTGTCGTTCCCGGGACTGAAGGCCAGGGTGATCTTTCAGATGAAGAACTGCTGGAGATAGCTCCCAAGATCGGCTTCCCCCTGCTCATCAAGCCCAGCGCGGGCGGCGGCGGGAAAGGCATGCGCGAGGTTCAGAACCTGGACGAAATGGCGGGGCTGCTGACCGCGTCCCGGAGGGAAGCGCAGGCATCCTTCGGCGATGGGAACATCTATCTCGAGAAGCTCATCCAGGGTGCCCGCCATATCGAGTTCCAGATCCTGGCGGATCAGCACGGCAGTGTCATCCACCTGGGAGAACGGGAATGCTCCATCCAGCGCCGCCATCAGAAGCTGTTGGAAGAAGCCCCTTCCCCGTATATCGGTCAGGATCAGGAACTGCGGGAAGCAATGGGCACAGTCGCCGTTCAGGCTGCCAGGGCTGTGGATTACCTCAATGCCGGGACGATCGAGTTCCTGGTTGACCAGGAAAAGAACTTCTACTTCCTGGAGATGAATACCCGGCTTCAGGTTGAGCACCCGGTGACGGAAGCAGCCTCCGGGATCGATATCGTCAAGGAACAGATCCGCATCGCCTCCGGTCAACCGCTGCGGCTGAAACAGGAAGACGTCCACATCCAGGGCTGGGCCATGGAATGCCGCATCAATGCGGAAGACCCCTTCCGGGGATTTCTGCCATCCACCGGGAGGATCACCCAATCCCTGGTCCCCGCCGGACCTGGCATCCGGGTGGATTCGGGGGTCTATACCGGATTTGAGATCTCGCCCTATTACGACGCCTTGATCGCCAAATTGATCGTGCACGAAGATACCCGGGAAGAGACCATCGCCCGCATGAAGCGCGCCCTGGAAGAATACCGGGTAATCGGCGTCCGGACCAACATCCCCTTCCACCAGGCGCTGCTCGAAGACCCGGACTTCCTGGCCGGAAACTTCGATACCCAGTTCGTCAAGGACGGCCTCCCAGCGCGCAGCAAGCTCCAGGAAGAGGGCAACCTGCCGGAAATCGCAGCCCTGGCCGCCGTGCTGGCAGCTGATCAGAACAGCCAGCGCTCAGCCGTGCTCATCCGGCGCGGCGCGCGCGACTGCAGCAACTGGAAATACGTCAGCCGCTGGGAGAGGACCTGCAAATAAGCGAACGCCATGATCTATATAGCCAGGATCGGTGACCAGGAATATGAAATCGAACTTCTCTCGGAAAACCGGGTGCTGATCAACGGCGTCCCGCATGAGGTCGACTTCAAGTCCCTCCGACAGCAGCTGTCCTATTCCCTGCTGGCTGACGGCAGGTCCTATGAGGCGAATATCTACCAGGACAATGGGGATTGGGAGGTGCTGCTGCGCGGAAGGCAGTTCTCGGTCGAGGTTGAGGATGAGCGCGAGCGCCGATTGCGCCTGGCGGCCGGCGAGGCCTCCGGTCCCAAGGGAAAATACCTGCTGATCGCTCCTATGCCCGGGCTGGTAATCGACATCCCGGTGGCAGAGGGCGACCAGGTGTCCAAGGGGGATGTGCTGGTGATCCTGGAATCCATGAAGATGCAGAACGAACTTACCGCTCCCCGGGATGGAACGGTCACCCGCATCCATGCCCGGGTGAACGATAACGTGGAGCGCAAAGAGAGTTTGCTGGTCCTGGAATAGGACCGAGCGCCAGGTCAGCTACTCCTCATCTCTGGTCGTTCCCTGACCCCTTTTTCTTCCCACTCCCCGAATGATCCTGGCCAGCAGCGGCCCAAAGACAAGAAGGGCTACCAGGCTGAACAGCAGGATCTCCCCCCAGCCGATAGTGATCACCGGCCGGCAAGCCAGGCTCGCCAGGAGCAGGGTTCCTGCCGCCAGAAGTGGTTGGTTTGAACGTGGTAAGCCCTGGTTTGGCATGAGTTCCTTTCTTTCTCCGGCTACTATCATACCACCTGGCAGGCAGCACTTGGCTGTGGTCGGAAATCCTCCTCTCAAAACAATGGCAGGCAGTCTACATAATCTTTTCAGCACAACAGTTGACTGGTCGTACGTTTTTTGTTACAATTACCAATAATCAAACTGTTTGCTTGTTAATTGTTCGATTTAAGATAGTTTTTTGTTCGTCTTATGACCTACGAGAGAAAGAAACGCCTGCGCTATCTTGAGAACCTGCTCAATCAGAAAGTGGAGCTGTCGGTGAAGGACATCGCCGAACTGCTCCACGTCTCGGACATGACTGTTCGGCGGGATCTGGATGAGCTGGAGGAACAGGGAATCGTCCGCAGAACACACGGCGGAGCCGTCCACCTCGACCCCGTTTCCCACCTGAAAGAGCCCTACATCCCCGGCGAACAGACCACCAAGAATGCCAGGGAAAAGAATCTGATCGGGCTCAAGGCGGCATCCCTGATCCAGCCTCACGAGACGATCTTCTTGGACTCAGGTACGACGACCCCCTATATCGCCAAGCACCTGGATTCCGAGATTCCGATCACTGTGCTGTGCTATACGATCACCAATCTGCTTGAGCTCTATCCCCGTGATCATGTGAACTTGATCCTCCTGGGCGGATACTTCCACCGGGATTCGAATATCTTCCACAGCATTGAAAACCGGACCCTGATCAGCAACACCCGGGCTGATAAAGCATTCATTTCCACTGGAGGACTCGATCCCCCACTGGGATTGACGACCTATTTCTATAACGAGGCGGATATCAAGCGCGAGATGATCCGCTCTGCCCGCCAGATCATTCTGGTCGCCGACTCGACCAAGTTCGGACAGATCAGCGTGACCCATTTTGCAGACCTCACCGATATTGACACCATCATCACGGACAATGGTGTTTCGGATGAGTACCGCGAGATCCTTGCTGAACGGGAGATCGAGCTGATCATTGCTGATCAGGAACCAAACTCATAAAGACCAAAGGAAGCAACCCATGAACCTATCACTGAAGGACAAGACAGCTATTGTCACCGGGGGCAGCCGCGGGATCGGCGCTGCGACCAGCATCCTGCTTGCCGAAAGCGGGGCGAAGGTGATGATTGATTATCTCCCGATAGAAAGTGACATCGAGGGGCTTCGGCAGGTAGAGGCGCACATTCGCGACAGCGGCGGCACGGTAGAGTCCTTCGCCGGTGATGTCTCATCTCCCCGGGACATGGCAGATCTCTGCACAAAGACCATGGACCAGTATAAAAGTATCGACATCCTGGTCAACAGCGCTGGGTTCATCGACCCGGCGGGAATTCTGGATCACTCCCCGGAAATGTGGCAGAAAAGCATCGCTGTCAACCTCAGCGGCGCCTATTACCTGACTCATGCAGCCGCCCCTTACATGCTTCCGAAAGGGACTGGAAGGATCATCTACATTGGATCTTCAGGGGCGATCACGGGCGGCGGGGGATCGGCCGCTTACAGCGCAGCCAAAGCTGGCATCAACGGATTGGTCCGGGCCCTTTCCAAGGAACTCGCTCCTCTGGGCATCACCGTGAACGCGGTGCTGCCCGCGCTGATTGAAACCGACCTGTTCAAGAACCGAGAACCAGACCCGGAGATAAGGAAGAAATATGTGCAGCGCATTCCCATCGGGCGTTTTGGCACCCCTGAGGATGTAGCCTACATGGTGTTGTTCCTGGCCTCTGAATATGCCGGGTACATCACTGGACAGCAGATCATCGTGGATGGTGGATCCACCTTTAAATAAGGTGGGAAACGACCACTCACATATCAAAGCGATCAACTTTTTTCTATTGGAGGAGAAAATGAACAAACAGGAAATGATTGAAAAAGCATATCAGTTGGGTTTTGAAGGTGAGCGCGCGGTTCGTGGCTGCGCGCAGTGTGCCCTGGCAGCAGTGATGGATGCCACCGGGATCAAGAACGACCTGGTCTATAAAGCAGCCAGTGGATTGGCTGGAGGTGCCGGGGAATGCACCGATGGGATCTGCGGCGGATACTCTGGCGGAATCATGGCCATGAGCATGTTCTTCGGCCGGACCCGGGAGGAAGAAGCCACCGTTAAAGGCCGCGCAGACAAGTATGTGTCCTTCCACATGGCCGCGGCCCTCCACGATAAGTACATGGAGAAGTATGGAACCGTGATTTGTTCAGAGATCCACAAGCACATCTACGGAGAACACTTCGACTTGAGAGATGATGACCGCAAACAGGCTTTCCGGGATGCTGGCGCGCACGAACGTGAAGATGGCTGCTGCGCTGCAGTCGGGGATGGGGCGCGCTGGGCTACAGAGATCCTCCTGGATAAGCTGGAAGAGGAAGGCCTGACGCTGGAAGATTTCCAGCACCTGATCGACACAGTCAAATGAACCCTGGCTTGAGATCGTTCCCAAGGGGAAGGAGGCGGGATCGTCCGCCCTCAGAAAATAGAGGAGGTACTGGAAATGCCTGAAGCTGATAAGGAAGGAAAGAACTATTATTCGGATGTGCCCCAAAAAGGGGAACTATTTTTCTTGAAAGGATCGACCGAGTTGGATTGGGGAATGAAGAACCGCCTGGCACGCATCTTCAATCCCAAGGACGGACGCACTGTGATGCTGGCAGTGGATCACGGCTATTTTCAGGGTCCAACCTCAGGGTTGGAACGAATTGACGTGAACATCATGCCCCTGGTGCCGGAAGCGGATGTGCTGATGTGCACACGGGGAATCCTGCGCACCATCGTCCCGCCAGCGATGACCAAGCCGATTGTGATCCGGGCATCCGGCGGACCGAGCATCCTTAAGGAGCTTTCCGATGAACAGATCGCCATGGACATCGAGGACTGCATCCGGCTGGGTGTGTGCGCCACAGCCATCCAGGTCTTCATAGGCGGCGAATTCGAGTCCCGCTCCGTGGTGAACATGACCCGGCTGGTCGATGCCGGTTTGCGGTACGGGATTCCCACCATGGCGGTCACCGCGGTTGGCCGGGACCTGGAGCGCAACGCCAAGTACTTCCGCCTGGCTACACGGATGGTTGCCGAGCTGGGAGCCCACTACGTAAAAACCTATTACGTGGAAGAGGGCTTCGAAACGGTAACCGCTGCCTGCCCTGTGCCTATCGTGATCGCCGGCGGTAAGAAGCAGCCTGAGCTGGACGCGCTGAAGATGGCATACAACGCCATCGATCAGGGAGCATCCGGGGTGGACATGGGCCGCAACATCTTCCAGTCCGATTCCCCGCTGGGAATGATGAAAGCCATCAAGTCTATCGTCCACGGCGGCGAGAAGCCAGAAAAGGCCTACGAGCTGTACGAGACGGTCAAGGATGAGGAGAACTAGCTAATTCGACCCAGGTCCCAACCCCAGCAGATCTGGCGTAATACCCGGCAGCCCAAGACAGCATTAGGGCGGCCGGGTTTTTCATTTAAGGGTCTTCTGAAATACGTTCTGTTTCTTATATTCCTGGTAGCCCCGACCCAGATAGAAGATCCGCGCTTCCTTTCTGATGATATTGGATCGAACCTTGATATCTTTGATCCCCCTGGCCGCTGCCCAGCTTTCAGCCGCTTCCAGCAGCTTCGTCCCGTGCCCGCTGCTCTGGCATTCCTGGTCGACTACCAGACCACCCAGTTCAGCAAAATCAGCCAGGAACAATCTCTTTGAGACTAACACGTGGATAAAACCACATATCCGACCGCTTTCATCCTCGGAAACAAGTACAGCATGATCCCTGTCTCTGTCCAGCACCGAGAGATACATGGCCAGATCCTCTTCCTTTACCGGATACCCCAGCTCCGAGGAAAGTCCAGCGAGCTGAGGGACATCTGATGGCAGTGCCTTCCTGATCATATTGGGTCGAAATCTACTCCTTATTCATTTCTAATTTCCCCTCGAAGCCAATCCGTCCAGAACACGTAGCTGCTTCCAAGAAGAGAGATGGTCAAGGCAATGTCGAGACCTGCGACAAAGAGAGAGAAAAAATAATGACCGTGCGACCAGTGGTCAAGCAGTACACCAGCACTGATCATCCCCGTGAGCGCTCCAAAGAACCCTGGACGAAAGAACTGCCAGAGACGGGGATCCTGCAATTGATCGATTCGCCGGATGTTCTTCCTGCAGCTGCGGGAGAAGATGGTAACTGCCTGGAATAATCCCAGGAGGCTGCCTGCACCAAGGAAAACCCACATCCAACCGCCCGAAGGGTTGAGCTCCCGGGCTCCCTGAAACTGCTGGAGCCCGCCTCTTAACAGGGCGATCCCGCCGATCAGCCAGACACAGGCTGCCAGGATCTTCAGCGTTCTCTTTGAAGTCCTGAATATTTGGTTCATAGGAACCCATTAAAACATATACAATAGGGAATGTAAAATGAGATCAGGAGGGTAGGGAATGGACGAAATACGCTGGGGCTTAATCTCTACTGCCAGGATCAACCGCAGGCTGATCCCGGCCATCAGGGAATCCAAACGGGGCTCTTTGGCAGCTGTAGCCAGCCGTGATCTCCAGAAAGCCCAGGACTACGCCAGGGAGCAGAATATCCCGCTTGCCTTCGGCAGCTACCAGGAGATGCTGGACAGCGGCGAGGTGGACGCCGTATATATCAGCCTACCCAACCACCTCCATGCCAAATGGACCGTGAGAGCCCTGGAAGCAGGTGTCCACGTCTTATGTGAGAAGCCGTTCGCTATCTCTCTCAGGGAAGTAGACAATGTCATCCTGGCCTGCCAGAAAACTGGACGCATCGCGGTGGAAGGCTTCATGTACCGCCACCACCCTCAAACCAAGCTGGTCCGGGAGGTCATGGATAGCGGGAGCCTGGGGCAGATCACTGCTCTACGGGGGATCTTCACCTTCCTGATGGGTGAGAGGGGTCGCAGTCCGGAAAGTCTCAACGTCCGGATGGTGCCAGAGTTCGGCGGGGGCTGCCTGTGGGATGTGGGTATTTATCCCCTCAGCTACTCACAATACTTGATGGGAGGACCTCCAGAATGGGTCATGGGCAGCCAGGTCACCGGGCCTACCGGTGTTGACGAGCTTTTCATCGGTCAGATGGGTTTTCGGACTGAAAATGGAGAAGAGGTTCTGGCTCAGATCGGCGGTTCCTTCAATGCCCCCTACCACACCAACATGGAAATCATTGGACGGAAGGGCCGGCTACAAGTCACCCGACCGTTTAACAATATCGAACGGGGAGCGGAAGTGATCCTCACCGATCAGCAAGACCGTTCCAGGCGATTGAAAGCACCCCGGAAATCTCTCTATCTGGGCGAGGTGGAAGACCTTCAACGAGCTATTCTGGAGGGAAAACAGCCCCTGATCAGCCTCCAGGA
>JBGCVQ010000068.1:0-28790 GCA_045888315.1 Anaerolineales bacterium
CACACGGCATGGTGGGGTGTTTTGTTTTAAAAGAGGGGATATCCCGAATCGTTCAGCCCCTATCGTTTATAAGGAAAGAAACGATCCTGCAGCTTTGTGGATGATCTGCTGGTGGTCGAATGCTAGCTTGGGAAGGTCGTCCAGCATGAACCAGCCCAGATCTGCCGCGTCGCTCCCTGCCTTAATCTGGCCCTGGTGCGGTTTGATCAACAAGCCGGCAAAGCAGGTTGAAATGATCCTGCCCCGGGGATCTCGATCGGGGTTGCTGAAAGTATGTATCTGGGTCAATGGGATATCCCGCAAGCCCGTCTCTTCCTGTAATTCCCGGATAGCAGCCTGCTCCAGGCTTTCATCGATCTCGCAGAACCCTCCCGGAAGGGCGTAGCAGCCTAAATAAGGCTCAGAAGCCCGCTTGATGAGCAGGATTTGATAATTCTTGCCGGTAGGCATGAAAATTGCAATATCTACAGTAACAGCGGGGCGGGGATATTTGTAACTATACAATAAAATCGCTCCTCTGGGAGGTAAGAAGGGCTTGTAAATTTCGTATATAATTCTATTATATCTGCTGGAAGTACAGCAAAGCCTCATTGAGGAGGATATTTTTATGGAGAAGACCAAAATACGCCAGCTTTTTGTGGCTTTTATCGTAATTTCGCTGCTGTCAGGATGCACGCTGCCGGGATTTTCGACCCCGACGCCGTTCTCGTTTCCTACACCTGACAAGACCATGACAGCGCTCTTTGAGCCTACCCAGGCGGTACCAGCGACCTCCGCTCCTGGAGCTGACTCAGATGGAACAGGGGACCAGGCTACAGAGACGCCAGTGGTGGCGCTGCCAACGAGCACGGATACGCCTGAGGTGACGGCGACCGATGAGCCCACAGCTACAGTGGAATCGGACGACCTATATGTTGGCCCCGATGTGCGCAGCGGTCCCTCGATCACAGCCACTTATATCAATAAGAACCTCAATATCGACGGGGATCTGTATGAGTGGGATCCTCCCATCCAGAAAGTGATCAACTACGTGGTCTATGGAGCCAGCAACTGGACCAATGAAGAGGATTGCTCTGGTACGGTGGTTGCTGGTTGGGATGAGGATTATCTCTACCTGGGAGTCCGCGTCAAGGATGATAAATATGTCCAGGAAGGGGTAAAAGAGCAGATCTATCTGGGGGACAGCATCGAGATCCTTTTCGACCGCTATGTCAGCGCGGATTATTATCTCCAGGCAATGACAGCGGACGATTACCAGATCGGTATCTCTCCCGGGCGCTACGGCATTGAGACCTGCTATGTGATCAGCGGCAAGGTGATGACGGGCTGCACCCCGGAGCCGCCCCAAGCCTATATGTGGTTCCCTAAAACGGAAGCTGGAAAGAAGACCGAGATCAAGATCGGAGCCATCGAAAGCGGTCAAGGCTACCAGGTGGAATTCAAGATCCCCTGGGACCTGCTGGGCGTAGCCAACCCCCATGTTGGTGACCACTACGGTTTCGCTATCTCGATCTCCGATAATGATAAGGCAGGAACACTCAACCAGCAGTCGATGGTCAGCAATGTCTCGACCAGGTTCTATTCCGATCCTACCACCTGGGGAGACCTGTATCTCAAGTGATGCAAACCCTGAACTAAAAGTAATAAAAAGAGGAACGGATCTGGTCCGTTCCTCTTTTGTTTTAGGTTTATTCGAGTACTCTTAATCGAGGTATGCCTGGAGTTTTTCCTGGATGCGGGGATTGCGAAGCCTGCGCAGTGCCTGCGCTTCGATCTGCCGGATCCTTTCCCGGGTGACGCCCATTTTCTTGCCCACTTCATTGAGTGTCAAGGTCCTGCCGTCGACCAGGCCGTAGCGCATTTCCAGGATTTTCGTTTCCCGCGGCGGGAGTTCAGAGAGTGCTTCCTGGAGGTGTTCCCGGAGCAGGATGTTGGTTGCCTCTTCGTCCGGAGGCGTGATGTCCGTATCGGCGATGAAATCGCCCAGCATCGCATCATCCTCTTTGCCAGTGGGCATTTCCAGGGAAAGCGGCCGCCGGGCGTGCTTCATCATATCCTGCACGTCATCAGGGGTGACATTGAGAGCTTCCGCTAATTCATCAGGATTTGGATCCCGGTTGAGCTCCTGCTTGAGCTGGTGCTGCATGCGGATCATCTTGTTGATCTTGTCACCCATGTGAACCGGGACCCGGATCGTCCGGCCCTGGTCGGCAATCGCCCGGGTGATTGCTTGGCGGATCCACCAGGTTGCGTAGGTGCTGAACTTGTATCCCCGGTCTCGCTCAAATTTCAGGGCAGCCCGCATCATCCCGATATTGCCCTCCTGGATCAGGTCCAGGAAGGAAACACCCCGCCCCACATACTTCTTGGCAATGCTGATCACCAGGCGGGAGTTGGCTTGGATCAGGTGCTCGAAGGCTTCCCAGCCTTCGTCAACGATCTCGCTCAATCTCTCCCTATCGATCGGAGCCAGGTCGTCATCAGCCAGCCGCTTCTGGGCTTTTCTGCCTTCATCGATCAAGCTGGTCAGATTCTGTTCTTCCTCGCGAGTGAGCAGTGGGACTTTGCCGGCCTGCTTGATATAAAGACCTACTGTGTCATTGGTGCTGATATTTTCAAGAGGGTCTTCCTCGTCAAACAAGTCCTCGTCGTGATTGCCGAACTCTTCAAGTTCGTCCTCGTCCTCTTCTTCGTCCTCATCTTCCTCATCCAGGAGATCCTCGATCTCCTCTTCAGTGGCAACGTAAGGGATATCGGCTGTTAACAATGCCGAAAAGGCTTCCTCGAGCTGATCCACATTGTTTTCCGCTTTCGGATACAGCTGGGAGATATCATCCAGAGTCACATACCCCTTATCACTGCCCAGCTGCAGCAGCTGGGCCAGGGGATTCTCGGAATCGATTATTTTTTCAGGAACGCTTGTTTTTATTTTGCTCATCAAAACTGTTAATACCTGCCTGTTGTAACACATTTAAAACCCATCCATTCGATTCATGGATGGGTTTGGTGTTGAAATGGATTATCATTATAGCAACAGCCCTTGAATTTGCAAGAGCCAATAATTAATTCAAATACTAGATTAACAATTGAAATTCTGCTCTAGTCGCTCCGACTGGCCAAATATTTGATCAGCGCAGGGCATCAAACCAGGTCCAAACCAAGTTTTCCGCTGGTTTGCCGTGAACTGAGATGGATTTGTCGAGCAGTACCACTGGAGCGTAATAGCCGCGGGAAATGATCCCAGAGACCCAGTCCTGTTTCGAAGCGCTGTATAGCAGCGCCTGATAGGCAGCGCTCTGCTCGCTGAATCCCACCTCTAGATCCGGTATATTCGGGGCAGGAACACTGAAATCATCCAGTGAATAGCATGGCTGGCTGCCTCCTTGGCTGCAGTCTGCCATCCATTCTGCTACAGAGGGGTAAGCGATGCTCAGCACCAGTTGTGTTTGACTGTCTTTGAACCAGCTGTTCCAGAAGCTGGAGACCTCGCCGTCCAGGGATCCCTGAGCGATGGCGATGAGTTCTTCCAGGTCTGTTTCTGGCCCCGCATCCAAGGGAGGACTCCATTTCAGGTGGATCTGGTCGACTTGATCCAGATAGCTGGGTTTCGTTCCTCCCGGAAGGGACATCGACCAAGCGATCTTTCCTGAATAGTGCGACCTGACATCAGCGAGGATCTCACCCCAGCGCAGATCAGAATCTGCGGGGACTCCTGAGGGCTCGCCATTGGCAAGTTTACCCCCCGGAAGAGCGGGAGCTAACCAGTCTCCGCCCAGGATAAGGATCCCGGCGCCCTGGCTTTCCGCAGCTTCAGCAAAATGGACTGCGAAAGCATGGTATTGGTCAAACCAGCTGTTCCACCAGCTGAATGTCCGGGGAGCTGTTTCCCACCATTGTCCCACGTCCATTGGAAATTGGGGTTGGGGGTGATAAGCCAACTCCAACCCTTTTAAGGTAACCGCACCGCTCAGGTCTTCGAGATCAAGCCACAAGGGATCGTGATTAGGATCGGGCTCGATCACCGGCGGGTTTTGATGGGTGAAGGTCCAGGTCGGAGACAGTATTAGCCAGCCTTGATGGCTGCTGGCTATCTTGGCGATGGCTGAGACGATTTGGCTGGAATCTCCTGCCTGGCTCCCAGGCATGACCTCGATTCCAGTGATGAATCCCTCTCCACGGGGCTCGAGGGAAGGCGGAGCGCCTTCGTCAGGTCCGGCAACTGTCGTGAGCCAGATCCAGGCATCCACACTGTCCGCGATGTACTGGGGTTCGGCGCTGGGCCTCACCTCCCGCCCGGACGGCACATTCCCGGATGTAGCAATGTCATCGGCAATCCCGCACTGGCCTTCCCGGCAGTATCGGTAAGACAGGTCTGAGAGGATATCGAAGGGGGAGAACAGGATGAACACCCAATGATTGGGACCCAATTTTGTCATCGGCAGGGGAGTCGTCCAGCCGTAAGGATTGAACTGGATGTAGATCTCCTCGTCCTCAGGCGTGATCTCAGGTGTGTAGAGGTCAAAGGTGATGGATGCCTTCTCTCCTGCTTCCCAGGTGGTTACCTGGTCATCAATTTGCACCGGGTGGTCAGGAACGATCAACCTCCTCAGATGGAAATCCCCATTTTGGTCGTGCTCCGCGTTCCAGAAACCATCCCCCAGTGTGTACTTATAACGGATCTCGGCGCCTACTGGCAATGAGAGGATCACACCGTAGATATTCTCTCCAGCAGAGACCAATCTCGGCATGCGGGCAGGTATGGTATTCATACCGCCAGGCAGGTTCCCGAATGTATTGCCAAGCTGGTAGAGATTGCCGACCATCCTCAGGCTGTTCTCCGGGGTGCCAATGGGAACCGAGACCAGGAACGTGACATCCACAAACTGCCGTAGGTTCACGGTAAGATTTGCCTCAGTATTTGCTTGAGAAGCTACTTCAGCCCCTTGCTGGATCTCGCTGTAGCTGCCATCCGGGGCGTATACGACCAGATTATGGACTCCAGGTGGAAGTCCGGGCAGCATGAATGTGCCAGATGCAGAGGTGAAGGCTTGCACTCCACCGGCGGTCACCAGCATGCCCGGAACCGGCTGGCCAGTGCCAGCGTCACTTATCACCCCTGAGATCCTGCCGGGATCAGACCAGTAATAGGTAGTATCTGACCATTTACTGACCACATCCCTGATCTCCTGGGGACTGTCGGCTATTGCCAGTCGATAGCGGACCTGCTCATCGATCTGGTTGTGCTCGATCACCGCGTACTGATTCTGGCGGGTGTAGCGGTATTTCAGAATGGAGCCCTGAGGAACCAGCAGGGTGGCGGTATAAAGCAAGCCCTGGTCAACGTTCTCCTCGCCAATGGCTGGTTCCAGCTCATGGGCTGTTGCGTTCACTCCCAGGCCGGTCACTTCATCCAGCAGGCTGAGGTAGATGATCTCGCCGTCCGGTGTATTGAGGGGGATCTGGACGTAGAAAGTGACTTCCACCATGGTCTCACCGGGTTGGGTTGATCCCTGTCCGGGCAGCAGATCGGTCAGAGTTATTCCATTGCAGCTTCCAAGCAGCAGGCTTGAAAGGGCGATCAAGCTGAATAGGAAAAACCTTTTACTCGGTACCGGCATATCAGATCTCCGTTTTGATCAAATGGATGAGGATCTCCAAGTTTATCAGTTTTTGGATTGGCACATTGATGGAATTTTGAGCTGTGAGTTTGACCAGGAAAGAGCCTTTTTCCACAGAAATCCCTTCCAGGAATTTCCAGGGCACCGTCACTTTGGGAAGGATCAACTGCTCCTTGGAGAGAGATACCCCTCCAAAGGGGATGGTCTTGCCTTCCTTGAAGGCTGTAGTGAGCTTCGGTTTTAGGATCTCGTACACCTGCTGTTTGATGACTTTAGTGAGTCCGGCCTGCCTGGTCAATTCAGGATGACAGTGGAATGGAGGGGAAATGGCTGAGTAGATGATCAGATAATGTCTGGTCCTTCTCAGCAAACCCAAGACCGACCGGCTGATCGAGTAGGTGGTTATGCCCTGGATGTCTTTCCAGGCCAGGTGTTTTTTCCGTCTCAGGGGTTGGTGGTATTCAATGCCCCAGGAGTGGATCTTGACCCAGGTGTGTGCCCTGCGGAGTCTGCGAAGAGTGTAAAAGAGCAGGGGGATCACCAGGACCCCGGAGATCAAGAACCAGACCCTGCCCCAGCTTGCTGCGGCCGCCGGCCCAAAGGAGGAGTAGCCGTATAAAGTACGCCAGAGGCCGTACCCAAAGGGTCCTAGAACGAGCAGGACCAGCGGCAGGAAGACCCTCAGCAGGTCCTGCCAGCGCAGTTCCTGCAGGTGGTATTCAGCCAGAGGGTGATCGTGTTGGGCAGCATCCATACAAACAAACCGTGTTGTGGCCTTGGTTTCTGAATTGACTAGATTATAGACCAGATTAGATTTGTTTGCACAGCTAATCAGGCCTACCCGACAGCGGGTAGGCCTGATTTGTGGATCTAGGCAGGGATGAAATAGACGTCCGTGGGCTTGAGTTTGGCGTTCCTGATGAACTGGGGTTTAATTTCCATTCCGATCCAATCCAGGCTGGCTTTGAGAGGGTCCACTCCCATCAATCTGCTGAGCAGCAAGGTATTGACACCCTCGAATTCGACCTGGATCAGAACGAACGGCGTTTGGTCCAGAAATGCCTCGGACCCAAAATGGCAGACCGTAAAGGCATGAACGCGAGCTTGATTTTCCGTGATATCGATCCAGTTGGTTTCCTCCCCAGAATACATATCATGGCCGCGGGGTGTGGCGTAGGTATAGCCGCTGCTGGGGTCCTGGTTGGCCAGGATGCGCTGGTTGGTCAAGCCCGCAAACCAGGGGCTGTCCTGCGCATAGGAATGCAAATAGATGATCTCATAGGGCTGCTCGATCAAGATGGGGGCCATATTCTTCAACCAGGCCAGGGATTCCGGAGTGGTTTCTAGCGGAAAGGGTAAGTTGTGAACGACAGTGCCGCCCAGACTCTCAGGTTGTTTGTTGGGTAATTTCGTCATCGTTCCTCCCTATTCCTTTTCAAGAATGCTGACTGTAACGTAGGTACCCGTTCCCGCATGGGAATGGATCGCCCCTTTCCGGGCTTCTTTAACTTGGAGAGCCTTGTCGTGGAAATGTTTTTCGATCGATCCCTGCAGCTGCCAAATGGCAAACACTGCCTGCATCAAGCCAGTCGCTCCGACCGGGTGGCCGCAAGCGATCAGCCCGCCGGAGGGATTCACCGGGCACTGGGGCTTGTCTGGCAGCGGTAGGCCGTAATCGAGCCCGGGCAGGAACGCTTTACCGGAAGCCGCAAACGGTCCACCCTCTCCGTAGCGGCATAGCCCCAGGTCCTCGTAGGTCTGGATTTCACTGGAGGTGTAGGCGTCATGGAGCTCGACAAAGTCCAGTTCTTTCAAGGGATCATGGATTCCAGCATGTTTGTAGGCCATATTTCCAGCTGTCCGCCCTGCCCGGAATGAGTGAACACCGGGATAGCGGGTACCATGCTCCCAGAGCTCCCGGTAATACGCCATGGTCTCCTCAGAGTTCTTTTCCTGTTCCGTGGCGTAATCCTTGATGAAGGTATCGAAGTCGACGTGAGGGCGATCAGCCATGCGCATGGCGTCCGTTCCTCGGCCGATGCCAGTGACTTTCACCAGCGGCCTGGGGATCTTGGCTCCCGCTTTCTCGAGCTTTTTGATGCCTTCCTCTGAGGCCAGTATGGTAGCGGCTGCGCCATCCGACATGACGCAGATGTCCAGCCGGGTCAGCGGCCAAGCTACCATGGGTGCGTCGCGGACATCCTGGATGCTGTAGCGGTTCCTTTTCTGGGCATAGGGATTGTGGTAGGCATTGATGTGGTTCTTGACACTGACGTGGGCCATCTGTTCCACCGTTGTGCCGAATTCCTTCATGTGGCGGGTGACCATCATGGCGTAATAGCCAGAATAGAACCCTCCTACCGGGTAGTCGAAGGAAACGTCGGAAGCCAGGGCGATGAACTCATTGCCCTTCCAGGTCTCAACATGGCTCATGGTCTCAAAGCCGTAAGCAGCCACGACATCCATGTGTCCGCTGGCGATCGATTTCCAGGCTTCTTGGAAACAAAGGCCTCCAGTGGCCCCGCCTCCTTCTACGCGGTGGCTGGGCTTGGGACAGAGGCCGAGGTAATCCTGGGCCATGATCGCGGCCATCAGCTGGCGGCTGAAATGGTCAGAGAAGTAAGAGGCAACAGAGCCATCCGCGACTGCAGTGAAATCAGGGAAGCTGATCTGCAGGTCCTGGATGGCGTAGTCATAGGCTTCTTTGACCACCGCCTGGTAATTTTTATCCGGACGGGATTTAGCGAACTTGGATACTCCTCCGGAGATTGCATAGACAGGTCTCATAGATCCACGCTCCCTTTGTCACTAGTGACGTGTTAAGAATGCCATCGCGAGCAAATATCAGCAGACAGGCCGCTGGTTCGTTCGATGAAAGATGTCGTTCTAGCACTTACCAGTAAGTACTGCGCCGGGATGATCGGATCCATCCCTATTCAATGGTCAGGTTTGGGATTGGTTTTGTGATCCGGGCTCAGGAGGATCCTGGGCTGCCGGGGGGGAGGGTTTCGGGCTGCCCCCCCAGGAAGAGGATTTCAAAATGTCGCCGCCGATGCTTGGGAAATCCTTCTCGGTCATTTTGCGGATTTCGTTGAGTTCATCCAGTTCTGCCTCGCGCATCAATCGCTGAGGGAGATACTGGATTTCTGTGATACCTTTGCGGATGTTCTGCCACCAGCTGGAGGTGATGATCGAGCGCAGGAACTTCCCGAATTTCCGGCCAGCTTCGATCATGCCTTCTGGTCCGAGCACCAGGATGCCAATGATCAGGACGAAGATGATTTCCAGGGGGCCAATACCGAAGATATTCATAAGGGGGGATTCTCCCTTGAAGAGCTGAATTCTCCCAGGGCTTGCTTGATCTCCTGCTGGCGGTTCGCCAAGGCGCCGAGCACACCGTTCACAAACCGCGGTGCGCTGTCAGATCCATAGGCTTTTGCCAATTCAACCGCCTCGTTGATCGCTACCTTGAGGGGGATGTCCTCCGCGACCGCGAATTCCCATAAGGCCATGCGCAGGATGTTCCTGTCAATGACCGCGACCTGGTCCAAAGGCCATTCAGGGGCATGGTCAGCGATATATCGATCCAGTTCAGTGCGGATGGGCAGGACGCCCAGGACAATGGTGCGGAAGAACTGGATCAGGTCTTCCTCGAGCTCAGCATCATCGGTCCTTTCCTGCAGTACCGTGCCAACCGGGTGATTGGTCAGATCCAGTTCATATAAGGCCTGGAGGGCAATCCCCCGGGCCCGGGTGCGGTCCTTCATAAAAGGTCAGTCCTCAGGGGACAGGTTGTTATGGTAATCGATGTCCTCGATATGAACGTTGATGGTTCCAACCTCCATGCCCACCATTTTGGATATTGCTTCCGATACCTGTTCCTGGACCTTCTTGCTGGTCTCGCGGATATTTGCCCTATCAGTCAGGATCAGATGCAGGTCAGCATAAACGGAGCCGTCCTCTTCCACGGTGATATCCACCCCATCGTCTCGATTCCGGCTGAACAGGGTGTTTACGCTGCTGGGCACCTGGGCCAATCGGCTGACTCCCTCCACCTGAAGCGCTGTCAGGCGGATGATTGTTGCCAGGACACCAGGAGCAATGGTCGTTTTTCCCGGGGGACGTTCAGTTTTCGCCATAATATCTCCAGACTGTTGATGGATCGCTAACTCACAGACCTTCTCTATTATAACCCATCGCTGATTAAAACACAGACGGCCGTGTGAGACACGGCCGGTGCGATCGAGCTGAGACCAGGAGGCGAGCTATTTCGCTATTACCTCACGGCCGCGGTAATAACCGCAGTGCGGGCAGACCCGGTGGGGGAGCCGCATTTCGCCGCAGTTGCTGCACTGGACCAGCTGTTTTGGTTTTAACGCATCATGCGCACGGCGGCGGTTCTTTCTACCCCGGGAAGTGCGTTGTTTTGGTAGAGGTGTCATAAGATTTACTCCTGCATAATAGCAACACGAACGTTCGCGCTGACATCCTTTTAACAGCAGGTAGATTATACGGAGTGGCCCGCTTTAAGTCAAGGTGGTTGCCTTGATCAGCCAGGATGTGCCGGCGCAGAAGCGGCCCCCTCCGGTCCAAGCGCTGCCCAAGAACCAGCAGGGTCTTCCAGCAGGGGAGTCTCCTGGGAGCAGCGCTCGGGTAGGAACCCAGGCGGGGCTCCGTATCCGGCGTTGCTGAACATCCACCAGCGCAGGGTTTGTTCCTTGACGCCCAGCGGCTGCAGCAGGGTGAAAACCGCCCGGCAGAGCAGTTCGGCGTACTGGTCGGTATCAATGGCTTCCGGGCGGGGCTTCTCTGTCAGGTCCCAGGCAAAAACCCCGGGCTGGCCCCTGGTGTAGAGGAAGCGCACCTGCTGGCCTGCGATAAGATGTTTGTCAATCCCTGCCAGTTGAGCAGCTGCCTTGGCCGCCGGGGAAGGCACCCTGTATTCCTCCAGAGCGCGGCTCAGTTTCTGTGACACCAGCAGCTCTTCGAGCGGGACCTTGTGCTCCCGGAGGGATCTCAGCCTGTCCTGGAGCAGGGCATGAACCTGCGGTAGTCGGCCTGGAAGCTGGCTGGCACCGGGGGCTTGCTCCAGCAGTTCCAGGATCTCGCGCTGGACCTTTTTGACCCATTTTGAGGTATCGCTGCGCCGCAATTCAATTCCCCGCACCTTCCAGGTGCCGTTCTGGAACAGCCCAAAGTAGCGGTTGGCCACCGGGACCCGCGGGTCAGGCCGGGAGCTCAGAAAGGCGATCCAGCGGTAGATCCCATCCAGGCTGGTAGGGAGCCCGGTCCGGTCCAGGATCTCCTCCAGCAGGGGCTGGAAATCAGCGATCTTCTCAGCGCCTTCTTTTTGGACCCAGAGGCCATCGACATACATGTGGAGGACTCTGAATCCCAGGTCTTCGGCAGCTTCCTTGGCCCGCAGCAGCGCCTCCCTCCCGTAGGCTGTCACTGCTTCGTGGGCTTCGATCCGCCCGAACCGGGCGTTCTTGTATCCCAGATAACCGAAGCAGGTGACCAGGAGCCATTTGTGGGCCGAGGATTGGGCCTGATAGGCTCGGAAGCGGGCATCGCGGGGGTTCATGCCTGCCAGGGCCTGTTTGAGGTGGATCCTCTTTTCCAGCAGCGGGCGCAGGGTGTCGGGCACCAGTCCGCTGTGGTCCTGGCTGATGGTCAGCTCCAGTTCGGGCACAAAGGTGCTGTTCGCTCCCTGCTTGCCGATGGTCTCGGGAGAGATGTTGAAATGTTCCATGATGCTGGGGTACATGGAAATGAAATCGATCTCGGCTACGTTGGCGTGCAGGCCAACGGTAGGTTGAAAGACCATGCCGCCCCGATCGGACTGGAGCAGGTTGTAGGCTGACTTGGACCACTCCACCTGCTGCTTGTGCCAGGGAACCAGCACTTCCTGGCGCAGGGCGGTCAAGATCTGCATGGAGGAGATGCCGGTGCCGGGAGAAACCCGGGCGGCGGTCTGCACCCGCAGGCTGGTCACCCGGGACATCTCGAACACCCCCTCCAGCCCGTAATCGTGATACATGACCGTGTTCTCGGTGGAAATGTGCAGCCGGCCGAACAACCGCGCCTGGGGGCCCCGGTAGATCACCCCGCCGTAGGAGTGGTAAAAACGCTCCTCCCGGCGTTCGACCTCCCGGCCTCTCTCCCGATTGAGAGGCAGGTGGATGTGGTGCTTGTCCATCAGCTGGAAGAGTCTGTCGATCAGCCAGTTGTCTCCCCAGACGGTCAGCAGCAGATCGGGATCGTAGCGCAGCAGCAGTGCCCGCAGTTTCACCAGCAGCCCGCGCTCATCGCTGAAGGGGAAGCTGTAATCTTTTCCGCCCAGGTGGACGTTGAGCCGGGTGGGCTCTCTGTGACTGGGATTGGCATCCGGCGCCAGCGACATCACCAGCAGCGGCGCTGGGGGATTATCGATGCTCCAGGGTGAATCGAGGGTCTCCAGGTCCTGGATCCGGCCCTGATCATCAGCCAGGGCCCGACAGCGCGCCAGGGGGAATATCCCATTCTGGGCTGCGAAGCGGATGTCGATAGAGATGTCAGCGTCGTAGTAGGTCAGGCCCGGGAAGGTCCTTTTCAAATGGTTGAAGACCCGCTCCTGGGCCGGCGGACTGGGCGCGGTGACCCTGAGCACCGCCAGGGGATGGTCCACAAAGAGATCCTGCCTTTCTGCCCGGGAGAGCTGCAGCGGCATGGAAAGCGATTCCAGGTGGCGCCACAGGGCCCGCAGTTCGGCGCTGGATCCGTGAACGAAAAAGGAGGTCGGAAAGGGCTGGTGCAGTCGGTGCCGCTTGGTCCCACTCTGGTCCAGGATCCAGACGATCACCCCCTGGTCCGGGTCGGCATAGAGGTCCAGCAGCCAGCCCTGGATCTCATTCCCGGAGGGCATGGCGAAGTTCCGCGACCTCCCGCCTGAGCCGGGCGACCTCTTTGTGCTCCTCCAGCAGCATGGAAAGCAGGAAGGTTTCGAACGGCAGCGCGTGCGAAGCATAGCCGGCGGCGGCCAGGTGTTTTTGGGCGGACGCGAACAGGTCATCCAGCACCTGCTGGTCGCTGCTGCGCAGGGCCCGTCGAAAACGGGCAAAAGCCGCCCGCTCTTTGAGAAAGGTTTGCGTGATCGATGTTACGGTTCGTCCCATGGTTTGTTCCTCAGAGCAAGGTGAGTTGGCTGGCCGGGGGTTGAGGCTCGAAGACCCAGGCCCGGTCGGCCGCTTCCCGGACCCGGACCAGGAAGGGCTCCTCGGCCGGCTGGGGATGGACCACCACCAGCACTGCTGCGCGCTGGGCTCTTTTCCTGAGCTGGAAGAGGCAGATCCCCAGCAGCCTGAGGCGCTCGGCCTGGGAGGCGTTTTCATCCTGGAAGGTGGCCAGCAGGTTCAACACCAGGGTGGGGGTCCCGCTTCCAGCAGGCCCTTCCAGCAGGGTTGCCATCTGGTAGCAGGTGAATGCCCGGGCGACCCGGACGCGCTCCAGGGCAGCATAGAGGGGCAGATCCCGGCGCCTGAGCTCCCGGTTGAGGGTTAACAGGTCAAAGCGGTTTCCTCCGTCCAGCACCTGGACCGGGCCGAGCTGGGCCAGCTCGGCAATGAACTGCAGGGATATTTCCCGCTGCAGTTCATAAGGCGCGATCAGCAGCTGCAGGGAAGAGGTGTGAGGCAAGGTGATCAGTTCCATACCTCAACCTTATCAGGAAGGGGGCGCAAAGACCATCCCCGTTTGGCTGAATCTGGGGGTGAAAAAGGGGCTACCCCGAAAGAGGAAGGGAGATCAGGCAGCCCAGTTGGAAAAATCCCAGTCGGAAAGGATCTTGCGGAGCTCCAGCTTGCTGCGCAGGCCAAATTTGCGCTTGGCATTGCGCAGGTGGGTTTTCACAGTGGCCGGGGAAACGAACAGCTTTTCAGCGATCTCTTTATTGGTATACCCCAGGCAGGCCAGGGCAGTGACCTCTTTCTCGCGGGGGGTGAGGGACTGCCAGGTCCTCAAGCTTCTGGTCGCTTCCTGGCGGTGCTGCAGGGCAAAGCTGAGCATCTTCTGTCCCACCTCGTTCAGGGGCTGCTCCTCTTCCTTGGCCAGCCGCGAAAGAGCCAGGCTCAAGGGCTGGTCCAGCTTGACAAATTGGTCCGGCTGAAACAGATATTTGAGGGAATTCAGAACACGGGTCGGGAACATGGCCACCTGTCTTTTTTAGAACGTATGTTCTATATTATATATCAAGAATCATGGGCTGACAAGAGGGCCGCTTGCCTGGTTCTGTTCGGGGTTGTAGGGGCTGCTGGGGGATGGTGAAGGGGCGATCCAGGGATCGCCCCTTCTGTCATCACTGCGGTCTGAGGATCAGCAGGGACTCTGCCTGGCGCTCGATATGGTCCGCGTCCCACAGCATGGGATGGTAGTAGATCTTGCGCCACAGATCTGCCAGGTCAATGTAGTGCGGGTGGTAGGCGTGCCCGGACTGTCCCGTGGTGTGAATGCTCAGGGAATTGGTGAGGTCGTTCAGATCGACGATCATGCGCATCGAGGGCAGCCAATCGACCTGGTAGGGATCTTCAATATCCCAGCCTGTGGCGTTGACGATTGCGCTCCCTCCTGAGGTTGGGAAGGGCCCCTGGTTGAAGGCTTTGCGGATGATGGGAAAGCTGTCCATGACCTGGTTCCGGAAAGTGATCGTGTGCAGGGATCCCCACTGCCAGCTGCTGGCGTCCTTGCCCAGTTCCTTGCCAAGCTCCCGGTAGGATTCTTTCAGGGTCAGGCGCAGGATATCCGCCATGTATTCCCGGTCTGGTGTGGAGGGGTCATCCCACCAGGGGTTGTTGGGCTCGCTGACCAGCCGGCGGATGATCTCCTTGGCCCGGGACTCGACTCCAACCTGGAAGTCATCCGGCAGATTGTCCTGGAGGGTGTTCTTCACCAGGTTCTCCCAGAAGACCATGTAGAGAGCGGCTGGGGCTGAATCCATATTGGCCCGATAATCCCAACCGCGCAGGATGTCCTGAGCAGCCTGCAGATCCGGGTCTGTGGTGCGATCATCAAGCAGGAAAGGCACCAGGATGGCAGCCAGGGCATCGTAGTTATCGCCCTGCATTTTCTTCAAGTAGGTCAGGTTGATAGGGCCCGGGGCGTCTTTGATCAGGTTCACGATCCGCTGTGCCCGGAAACCGTAGGACCATTCGTCACTGATCAGGTAGGGGTAGTCCGCTCCAACCACGGCGTTGTTGGCCGTGACGATATAGCCCTCCTTGGGATTCAGCACATGGGGGAGCTGCTCAAAGGGGATATATCCCTGCCATTCGTAGTCCCCATTCCAGCCGGGAACAGGCAGCGTGCCGTCGTGGCCTTCGACCCGGATGGGGATGTTGCCGGGCATCTGGTAGCCGATGTTGCCGTCGACATCCGCGTAGAGCAGGTTTTGGGCTGGTACCGTGAAGCCCTCGGAGGCCAGTCGGAATTCCTCCCAGTTATTCGCCAGGTTGATATTCCAGATGGAACAGAAGATGCAGGTAGGCTCCAGGGCGGTCCAGCGCAAGGCCAGGGCATAGCCTTCTGGAATAGCCAGTCCGCTCTCCTCCGCGAAATCCTCCAGGCCGTAGACCTCTCCAATCACTGGACCATGCCTGGTAAGGTGGACTTCCAAATCGATTGGGTCTCCCCCGGCGACCTGGATGGTCTCTTGGAGGACTTCCATTTCTTCCCAGCCGTCCGGCGTCAGGTACAGGGTGGGGTTTTCTGGATCGACCTTTTCAATGTACAAGTCCATTACATCTGGACCAACATTGGTGAACCCCCAGGCGATGCGGTCGTTGTGGCCGATGATCACACCTGGGACACCGGCAAAAGAGAACCCTGCAACTTCCAGCTGGCAGTTCTCGTTCTTTTCCAGACAGTGCAGGCCTACTTCGTACCAGATGGACGGCATCTGGGATGACAGATGGGGATCGTTGGCCAGGTAAGGTTTTCCAGTATCGGTCAGGTCCCCGTGGATTGCCCAGCTGTTGGAGCCAACTGATTCGGAACCGCCGCCGGTGAGCTGGTCCAGCGCTTCAGCGGAGTTCTGCAGCCCGCTCAGCAGGGGCATCAGGTCATAGGCGAGGTTCTCGCTGGCAAGGGTTCCCACCTCTGGATCTGGATCGGCGTTCCAACTGGTTCCCTGTTTTGGCATGGAAAAGCCAGGCACGATCAGGGGGTGGTCGGAGGGATAATCCGGATATAGGAATTCCAGCTGGTTGCGCGGCAGGGTCTTCAGCAGCTGCGCCCGTTCGATCTCCGTGTCGAGATTGGAGCGCAGGTCCCAGGCCATGGCTTTTCCCCAGGTGAGGCTGTTCAGCGGGGTCCAGGGTTCGGGCTGATAATCCTTGTTGATCAGTTTCAGGATGTAATACTCCAGGCTTAATGATGTTCCCGTGTTCTGCCTGAGGTAGGTGTTGACACCTGCGGAGTAGGCTTCCAGGATCCCGATTTCTTCTTCTCCCAGCAAGTCCAGCTCTTGCTGGGCAACCCTTTCCCAGCCCAGGGTGCGCAGGAATTTATCGGTATCCAGCATCGATTTACCCAGCAGCTCCGAAAGCCTGCCTGCACCCAGGTGGCGCCAAAAATCCATCTGCCAGAAGCGATCCTGGGCATGGATGTAGCCCTGGGCAAAGAACAGGTCGTGGTGGCTGGTGGCGTAAATTTGGGGAACGCCGTAACCATCCCTGTAGATCTGCACCTCGCCTTCCAGACCAGGTGCGGCGATCTCGCCGTCCGTGATGGGAAATGACTGCCTGGCCTTGCTGTTGATGAGGGAAGGACCGAACAGGACTGCGGATCCACTGGCAAGCGTGAGGATGATGAAGACGATAATAGCAATTTTCCCAATCTTTTTCGCCATAGGTTCCTCCTCGGATAGGATGCGGGGAAAATGGGATCTGATTTAATGGATCTGGTCGAATACTTGTTTTTAGCTATAACACACTTCAACCACTACTCGTTACCGATCGTTCTCTCCCAGGGTTTGGCGCAGATAACTTTCTATGAAAGGATCGATATCACCATCGAGGACAGCCTGGGTGTTGCCCATTTCGAAATCAGTTCTGTGGTCCTTGACCATATGGTAGGGGTGGAGGACATAGGACCGGATCTGGCTTCCCCACTCCGCCTTCTGATACTCTCCCTTGAGTTCTTCGATCCGCTCTTTGTGTTCCTGCTGTTTCAATGCCAGCAGTCTGCTTTTAAGGACTTTCAGCGCCATCTCCCGGTTCTGGGTCTGGGAGCGTTCGTTCTGGCAGCTGGCTACGATCCCGGTCGGGATATG
Source organism: Anaerolineales bacterium (assembly GCA_045888315.1). Classification (GTDB taxonomy): domain Bacteria; phylum Chloroflexota; class Anaerolineae; order Anaerolineales; family UBA11858; genus B10-G9. Next base: position 16,921 of record JBGCVQ010000068.1, read on the forward strand.
GGTGATCCGCACTGCGGTGTCGTTCTTCTGGACGCTCTGCCCGCCAGCGCCCGCAGATCGGAAGGTATCGATCCGCAGGTCATTGGGGTTGATCTCGATCGATTCGTCATCCTCCACCTGGGGAAGGACCTCGACCAGGACAAAGGAAGTATGCCTGCGGTTCGAGGAGTCAAAGGGCGAGATGCGCACTAGGCGGTGGACGCCTTTTTCAGAGCGCAGATAACCGTAGGCGTACGGCCCGCTGATAGAGATCGTGGTGCTTTTAATGCCGGCTTCCTCACCAGGCGTGAGATCGATGACCTCGGTCTCGAAATTCCTGGACTCTGCCCAGCGCAGATACATCCGCTGCAGCATCTCAGCCCAGTCCTGGGCATCGTTACCCCCGGCGCCGGCGTGGATCGCCAGCAGGGCGTCACCCCGGTCGTACTCACCGGACAGCATGGCATCGAACTCGCGTTTTTCGATCTCCCCCTGGAGGGCCAGGACTTCCCGTGAGAGTTCCTCCTCGAGGCTCTCATCACCCAGCGCGACCAGTTCCTGGGCGTCTGCCAGCCGGGACTGGAGTTTGCTCCAACTATTCAGCTCGCTTTCCAGGAATGAGATGGATTTCATTACCTTCCTGGCCCGGTCCTGGTTGTTCCACAGGTCGGGATCCTGGGATTCTTTCTGGAGCTGCTCTAGCTGTTTGGTCTTTTTGGAAACGTCAAAGACGCTCCAGGAGGTTGTTGATCTTCTGTTCGCTCTCAGTGAGAATGCTGGCTAAGGATTCCATATGGCACACTCCGATCTGCCTGTGTTAAGCAGGTTCTTGTTCTTCTTATCAGGGTCCTGGAGTTCAGGAACCCTGGTGGCTTTGCACCCAGCCCTGGTAAAGCGCGATACCTACGGAAAGGGCCAGATTCAGGGAATCGACCAGATCCGATTGAGGGATGCGCAGGCTGGTGCCGTACTGCTGAAACTCCTGACCCAGCCCGGCAGCTTCATCCCCGAAAATCAGGGCGTAAGGAGGCTGCAGCTGTACATCTGGAAGGGCTATTTTACCATCTGTCATCATGGGATAGAGGTTGTGTTTTGCCTGCCTGCCCCAATAATCAGGGAAGGATGGGAAATTCTGGTGGCGCAGGTGGAATGCCGCCCCCATGGATGCCCGGATCACCTTGGGGTCAAACAGGTCTGCGGCTGGCTCGATCAGGGCCAGGTCACGGAGGCCAAATCCCAACATGGTGCGCATGATCGTCCCCAGATTGCCCATGCTGGAGGGGTTCACCAGCACCAGGTGATTTGCGTGGGGATCGAGGGCGGATGGATATTTCTGGAAGACACCGATGGCATAGGTGTTCCCCCGCTGGGCGAGCTTCTCTACCAGCCGGTCATTCTCCTGGATTTCGATTCCCAGGTCGGCGGCTCTGCGGCGGATCTTCTCGATCCCCTCGTTGCTAGCGCCTTTGCTGTGGAGCAGGACAGCCAGGACCTGCTCTGGCTGATAGGTCAGTAATTCAAGGGTGGGATAGACACCCAGGCAGTATGAATAGGGGAAATCCCTTTGGTAGCGTTTCAACTTGTGATCCATAGCATTTCAATTCCCGGAAAGGATCCCGTCAATGAAAGCCGCGGGATCGAAAGGGGACAGATCCTCCACTCTTTCTCCCAGACCGGCATACAAGATAGGCAAGCCGAGCTTGCACTGGATTGCGAAAACCATGCCTCCCTTGGCTGAGGAATCTAGCTTGGCCAGGATCACTCCATCCAGGGGGATGGCTTCCTGGAAGGAAGCTGCCTGAAGGAGGGCATTCTGGCCGGTGGTTGCATCCATCACCAGCCAGCAGGCGTGGGGTGCACCTGGCAGGGCTTTCCCGGCAACCCGATAGACTTTCTTGAGTTCTTCCATCAGGTTGTAGCGCGTGTGCAGCCGGCCGGCGGTATCGACCAGCACCAGGTCTTTGTTCTTGGACAGGGCAGATTGGATGCTGTCATAGACCACTGCCCCGGGATCCCCGTTCTGCTGGCCGGACACCACGGGGATATCCAAGCGACTGCCCCAGGCTTGGAGCTGTTCAACGGCAGCTGCCCGATAGGTATCCGCGGCTGCCAGCAGGACTTTGCAGCCCTGGCGCTGGTAATGACTGGCCAGTTTTGCCAGCGTGGTGGTCTTTCCGGAACCGTTCACTCCTGCGACCATGACCACGAACGGCTTGACGTTGAATAAAAGCTCAGGGGGAGGGTGCAAGCGTGAGAGCAGGATCTCCCGCAGCAGGGATTGCAGCTCATCTTCGCGAAGGATCCCCCGCTCCTGGACCAGGTCCTGGGCCTGCTGGATGATCTCGAGGCTGGTCTCAACCCCGATATCCGATTGGATCAGAAGGGCTTCCAATTCATCCCAGGTCTGCGGGGTGATCTCCGTGGCTCCAAGGAAAGCAGCGATCCTGCCAAAGGTGGATTTCCTGGTTCGAGCCAGCCCTTCTATCCATTTTTCACGGTTGTTTTCCATCGCCTGCATTATATCATGGAGGGGTTGGACAGCTTCTGACCGGATAGGCCCCCCATCCCGGTCTGCCTGCCTGATCCCTGAGTATCGCAGGAACGGTAACTAGCAGGGTGCGTTATAATTGCAGAAAATAGCCCCGGGATATTGAGATCCTGGGGCTTGGTTACTGGAGACAGATGATAGAGGTTCAGGTCCATTTCTTTTCCACAATCCGGGCTCGGATCGGTGAGAGGAATATCGTGGTTGAACTGCCGGCTGGATCCCGGGTGCAAGAATTGAAAAGGGAGCTCACCGCCCGCTATCCGGAGGCTGCTGCTGCCATCGCTTATATGAACGCTGCGGTAGATCAGGTCTTTTCGGATGATGATACCGAGTTGTCAGATGGCTGTCTGGTGGCTTTTTTCCCTTACGTGACTGGTGGTTAACAGAGTCCTGCGGCGGATGGTTGGTACAGTGGATTGTCAATCGAGGATAAACTGATGATAAGCTGCCGAAACTGCGGTGAAGCCTTCCCTCTCCATTCCTTTCCCTACTGCTGTCCTTCCTGTGGGGGCTTATTTGGGTTTGTAGATGGATTGACATACGATCCTGGTCTGCTGCAGCCTGATCTACCCGGGATCTGGACCTATCGGAGCGGCTTTGCTCTTCCGGACCGGGCCCCTCTGGTCACGCTGGGCGAAGGCAATACCCCACTGGTGCAGGCTGAATTCTTTGGGTCACAAGTCTGGTTTAAATTGGAAAGCCTCAATCCCAGCGGCTCATTCAAGGACCGGGGATCAGCGGTCCTGGCAAGCTGGCTCCGGGCAGGGAATGTCGAGACAGCTGTGGAGGATTCCTCTGGCAATGCTGGTGCATCCTTTGCGGCATACGCCTCCCGGGCAGGCATCCAAAGCAAGATCTTCATCCCCGCTTCCGCATCTGGACCAAAACGAGCTCAGATCGAAAGCTACGGTTCCCAGGTCATCCCTGTCCCGGGACCCCGCTCAGAAGCTGCCCGGGCTGTCATGCGTGAAGTTGAGCTGGGAGCGGTTTACGCCAGCCATGCTTATTTACCGCAAGGGACCGCGGGTATCGCGACCATAGCCTACGAGCTGGTCGAGCAGCTGGGAGAACCCCCCGGGGCGATCCTGCTTCCGGTGGGCCACGGAAGCTTGCTGCTGGGAATTGCTTTGGGATTCGAAGCCCTGCTGAAAGGCGGCTTGATCGGAAAGAGACCCAGGTTGATCGGCATACAGTCTGCTGTTTTTGATCCGCTCTGCCGGGCTTTTGAGGCTGGCAGGTTGATCCCGGAAAGAGTTCCGGAGGGGAAGACCATTGCAGAAGGTGTTGCCATCGCTGCTCCCTATCACGGGGAGCAGGTGCTGGCTGCTGTGCGGAGGTCGGAAGGTGCCATGCTTCGGGTTGCTGACGAGCAGATCAGGGTTGGGGTGGAGCAGCTTGCCCGGAAAGGTATCTACGTTGAGATCACAGCGGGTTTGGTTTGGGATGGTCTGCGTCAGCTGGAAGGAAAGCTGGCAGGACCTGTGGTTTGTATCATCACCAGCCATGGATTAAAAAATCCCTGAAAGGTTGCTTCTCTCAGACCATTGGGTATAATGGTTATTCATCAACTTGAATGATGCAGACAGTGAACTGATGGACAGCGAAATTCTTGCCTGCCAGCTGAGGAATTTGGCTGACCCTGAGTTCCAGGGAGCATGGTTATGGTGCGTTCTCAGGGCCAGGAAAGCTTGGAATCCCCCCTCGAGTTCAAACAAAGAGTTGGATTAGATTTCAACAACTTGCGGCTGTTGACCCGGGCGCTGACGCACCGCTCGTATATCAACGAGAACCCCCATGCCCTGGAAGATAATGAGCGCTTGGAATTCCTGGGCGATGCGGTGCTTGACTTTGTAGTGGGAGCCTGGCTCTACCACCATTATCCCGAGATGAAAGAAGGTGATCTCACCCTGGTGAGAACTGGATTGGTGCGGACCGAGCAGCTGGCTGAATTTGCCAGGATAATCGACCTGGGCCGGGCTATGAGGCTCGGACAGGGAGAGATCGTTTCCGGGGGCCGTACCAGGAATGCACTGCTGTGTGCCGGGTTTGAAGCCCTGGTTGGTGGATTGTATCTGGATCAAGGGATCCAGGCGGTAGAGGCTTTCTTCGAGCCTTTCATGAGCAGGGCCGTAGTTGAGATCATGGAGGATGGGCATCCACGGGATCCTAAAAGCTTGCTTCAGGAATGGTCCCAGGCGAGGTCTTTGACCCCTCCTGAATATCAGACCGTCAAGGAATCCGGTCCGGACCACGACAAGGTATTCACAGTCGAGGTGGTCGTTCAGGATATTGTCCGGGGAGTCGGGCAGGGAAACAGCAAAAGGCAGGCTTCTAAAGAAGCTGCCAGGAATGCGCTCGAGAAATTAACCGAGATCAACAATTCCAGTAAAAACGGTGGCTGAGGTTTCATGCGTTTAAAATCGATCGAGTTAAACGGGTTCAAGACATTTGCGACCAAAACGAATTTTGAGTTCGCAGATGAGATCACGGTCATCGTTGGTCCAAACGGTTCTGGGAAATCCAATATCGCGGACGCGGTGCGCTGGGTGTTAGGAGAGCAATCCTATAAATTGCTGCGCGGTAAGAAGACCATGGACATGATCTTTTCGGGATCCGAGCAGCGGCCCAGGGCTGGAATGGCATCAGCAACCATCACCTTTGACAACAGCGATGGTTGGCTGCCGATCGATTTTTCGGAAGTATCCATCACCCGCAGAGCTTACCGAGATGGGAAGAACGAGTACTTGATCAATGGTCAGCAGGTGCTCCTGCGGGATGTCTACGAGCTCCTGGGCCAATCCGGATTGGCGGAAAGGACCTACACTATCATCGGTCAGGGACTCGTCGATGCCGCTTTGTCGCTGAAAGCGGAGGAGAGGCGCTCCCTTTTCGAGGAAGCGGCTGGTATTGGACTGTACCGATCCCGGAAAGCTGAGGCTGAAAAGCGGTTGGAGAGGACCAATCGCAACCTGGATCGGGTTGAGGACATCCTTTCCGAGCTCCGGCCCCGCTTGAAGAGCCTCCAGAAACAGGCTGTCCGGGCTGAGCAGTATGACCAGGTCAAGGATGATTTGAAGGTACTGCTGCAGGAGTGGTACGGCTATCACTGGTACCGTGTCCAGGCCAATCTCAACGAAGCCAAGAGTCTGGAGGCGCAGTACCGCCTGGAGTTGGAAGGGGCGCGGGAAAAACAAGCCGAGTTGGACCGGCAGCTCTCCGAGAACCAGACTCGCGTGCAAAGCCAGCGCTCCCGTCTCAATACCTGGCACAGGGAGCTTGCAGAACACCACAATCAGAAAGAGAATATCAGCCGGAAAAGGGCGATAGCGGAGGAGCGCATCCGTTCTCTTGAGAAGCGCATCCAGGACTTGAAAACGGAAAGGATCCGCCTGGAAGAGGGGGTTCAAGCGGCTCAGGAGAGATATGACCGTTCCCGGGAAGAGCTGGAATCTGACCAGACCAGCCTGAATGAGTACCAGGAAAAGACCTCTCAAGCCCGAAAAGTCCTGACAGAAAAGCGGGACCAGATGACTGCCCTGGAAAATGACGCGGCGGCCGTCAAGGATGCCCTGGATCAGTACAACAACCAGCAGATCAGACTCCGATCCCAGTTAACCGAACGGACCGAACAGCTGGATCGGAAACGCACCCGGCTGGCATCCGCTGAGGAATTGATCTCCACGGCTCGAGCGAGATTTGAAGAGGTTGATGGAAGGTATCAGGTCCTCAAGAAAGAATACGACCAGGCGGCTGCGGCCAGGGTGAAAGCTGAAGGGGAATTAGCGAGCATCCAATCAGATCGGGAGGAAGGGGAGAAGGTCCGGCAGGATCTCTTCATCCAGCTCTCCGAGACCAAGACTGAATACAGCCAGTTCGTGGCGGAATTGAATGTCTTGGAACAGGCTGAACAGAAACTTGCGGGTTACGCTGATGGCGCAAAATTACTGATCACGGAGTCCCGCTCCGGGAATATCCGGGGCACCCTGGGCACCCTGAGCAATTTCCTGGATGTCCCGGAGGATTTAGAGCGACCGATTGCAGCTGCGCTGGGTGAGTACCTGGATGCAGTCTTGCTGGAACGGGGAGAGGATTCCGACCTTGCGCTTGATATCTTATTCAAAGGTTCTACGAAGGGCGTCTTACTGCCGTTGGACCGGCTGGTGACACTTGAGCGCCCCAGAGTGAAAGGTAATATCCCGAGCTTGATCGGGATCGCGGCGGACCTGGTCCAGGCACCGCCCAAGTACCGCCCAGTTGTCGATCTACTGCTGGGCAGGGTGTTCGTTCTCCAGGATAAACGGGACCTGAACCGGGTGTTGAGGGACCAGCCGCTAGGGACGAAGGCTGTCACCTTGAAAGGGGAGGTCTTCTATACAACCGGCGAGATCGTGGCAGGGAATGAGAGTCAGGCCAACCTGCTGGGAAGGTCTCGGGAGCGTAAAACCTGGCAGACCAAAATTGCCGCTTCTTCCAAGAAGGTCGAAGAATTAGAGGACAGCCTCCGGCAGGTTGATGAAAAGCTGGCTGATCTCAATCAGCAGGAAACCAAGTTGAAGCGCGACCTGACCAAAGCCAGGGAAGGTCTGGATGCGCTGGATGCACAATACCGGCAGGCTACCCTGGAGCGCAACACTGCTGAACAGCAGGTGGATTGGGAAAGCACGCAGCACCAGACGCTGATCGATGAGATCCAGGCAGAGGAAGACCACATCCAGCAGCTCAGGGGGGATTTGGAGAAAGCCCAGACGGACATCAACCTGACCCAGGAGAAATTCTCTAAGTTGTCCGGCGACCTGCGGGGTATCTCCCTGGATGAAGAACGAGAACAGCTGGCTCACTGGGAGATGCAGGTTGCGGTTGTCGAGCGCGGTGTAGTGGATATCCAGCAGCGAGTGGAGGAAAGGCAGAAGGCCTGGGAGGAAGCTCGCTCAGCCCTTGAAAGCAACGCCAACCTGGAGAAGGAGTACCAGAAGCAGATCAGCGAACTGAGTGAAGAGACCAGCTTCCTGGAGGATGGGGAAAAGACCATCCAGAGCGAGATCACTGAATTACGCACCTTGATCGACGAGACCGATCTGGAATTGTCCAAGGATGAGACCGACCAGCAGGAGCTGCAAACAAACGAGGCTGACGCCCGCCGGGTCCTCAATCAGGCAGAGCGGTCCTATGCCCAGGCCGAGATCAATCTGACCAGAAATAGAGAAAAGCTGGAATCCATTCAGGAGCGGATCCGGGAGGATATCGGCCTAGTGGAATTGGAGTACAACAAGGATATTTCCGGCCCCACTCCGCTTCCGCTGGACGGTTATGTCCAAAAGCTGCCAGTGATCAAAGAGATTCCCAAGGATCTGGGAAACACCATCCGGGAACAGAGGAATCAGCTCAGGCGGCTGGGCGCGATCAACCCGGAAGCCCAGGAGGAATACCACGAAGTCAGCCAGCGGCATGAATTCCTCACCGAGCAGCTTTCCGATCTCCGCAAGGCCGAAGCAGATCTGAAAGAAGTCATCGCGGAACTGGATGTGCTGATGGAGCGGGAATTCCGCAAGACCTTCAATGCTGTGGCTGGAGAATTCAAAGAGATCTTCAGCCAGCTCTTTGGAGGAGGAAAAGGACAGCTGATCCTCTCAGATCCAGAGGATCTGACCGGTTCAGGGGTGGACATCAACGTCCGCTTACCGGGGCGCAGAACCCAGGGCTTGTCACTGCTCTCCGGTGGTGAACGCAGCTTGATCGCGGCAGCCCTGATCTTCTCTTTGCTGAGGATCTCTCCCACTCCATTCTGCGTGCTGGACGAGGTGGATGCCATGCTGGACGAATCCAATGTGGCCCGTTTCCGGAAATTGATCCGGGAACTGAGCTCAGAGACCCAGTTCATCGTCATCACCCACAACCGCAACACCGTTGAGGTCGCTGATGTGATCTATGGGATCATCATGTCCGAAGATTCCTCCAGCCAGGTGCTCAGCCTGAAACTGGATGAAGTGGATGAGATGATCGAGTCCTGACCTGGCTTGGGCAAATCCAAAGTTCCCAACTTAAAAACAGTTTACAATATCCTTAGCAGGCGGTGATTATTGCCTGTTAAGTATATAATTGGTCATGGCAAGCAGTCTCTGCGGAGCCAGTACCCCAACCCGTTTGGAGGCAGGAATGGCTGGAACAATCTCTACTCAATTGGATGTCGTCCTGAACGATTTTGAACGTAACGTGCCGCATGTTCAGGCTACTGCGGTGGTCAGTACCGACGGCTTGGTGATAGCCTCGCGGCTGCCTTCCGAGGTGGAAGAGGACCGCATCGGCGCCATGGGAGCAGCCATTCTGTCGATCAGCACCCGCAGCGGCGAGGAGTTGGAGCGGGGGGAGATGGTCCGGGTTCTCATCGAAGGCACGGATGGTTATATCTTGATCCGCAGCGTGGGCGAGTATGCCATCCTGGTTGCTCTGGTAGAAAAAGAAGTCCGCTTGGGATTGTTGTTTTATGAGTCCAATAAATGTATTCAGGAGCTCTGTCGGATTCTTTAGGGGCCGTTTCCGCCGGGGAGTTATTGGTTAGGAGGATTATCCATGGCTGATATCAAACAGGTTGTGCTGGAGCGGGATTTGAACCCCTTCCACTCTTTCTTCTCATCGTTCTTTGCCGGCCTGGCTGAGCTGGGCATGATCAATCAGGGTTCGATCAATATCGTTGCCAAGCGAGCAGCGGAATATCTATATTCCTACCTGGAAGCCAAGGAAATCCTTCCGGATATGGCTGCTGTTCCGGGTGAAACGAGCACCGAGGTCGCTAAAAATCTATTCCTCTACATCAATAAGATCCTCAGCCTGGTGGGGGAATATGACATGATAGAAACGGAAGAAGGCCAGGCACTCCTGCTGCTCTCCGGGAATACCTGCCGAATCTGCCCCAAAGGCGTCGGCGGGGCAGAGGTCAAGGGGACTTTATGCCCTATTCCCAGCCTTGTCGAAAGCCTTGTCAACAGGATCGCCCAGCAGGATATGCTTAAACTGGTGACCAGCGGAATTGAAAAAGAGGGCACAACCTGTAAAGCCTATTACGATATTCTCAAGTAGGACTTCCGTTATGAGAGGGAGGGATCTGCAAGGTGGAGCAACTGATTCACACTTTCTCTATCGTTGCCTATGACCCTGGCAAGAAAGAATGGGGGGTAGCTGTGCAGTCCAAGTTCCTGGCTGCAGCGGCGGTCGTGTCCTGGGCCCGGGCTGGAGCCGGCGCTGTCGCCACCCAATCCTATGCCAACGTCAGCTACGGATTCCGGGGACTGGATCTCATGGAAGGGGGGTTATCCGCTGAAGAGACCATCCAGCAACTGATCAAGGACGATCCTGATGTGGATCTACGGCAAGTCGGTGTGGTCGATCAGAACGGCCAAGCCAGCGCCTTCACCGGGAACCGCTGCTATGAGTGGGCCGGGCATATCATCGGTGAAGGTTATACATGCCAGGGGAACATCCTGGTGCCGGGCACCGTGGAAGCCATGGCGGCGCGTTTCGAGAAGGTTCGTGGGGGTGAGGGCGAATTAGCGGACTGGCTGGTCCTGGCCCTGGAAGCCGGCCAGGAGGCAGGGGGTGATAAGAGAGGGCGCCAGGCAGCAGGCGTGCTGGTTGTCAGGCAGGGGGGAGGATACGGAGGGGATAACGACCGCTATCTGGATCTGCGGGTTGACGACCATCCTTACCCGATCCTGAAACTCAAGCAGCTGGTCGATAATCACCACCTATTTTTCGGCGAGGTAGATCCAGCTGACCTGGTACCGCTTCACAGCGTCATTGGAGAACTCCAAAGCGTCATGCTCAAAACAGGGCACCTCAAGGGAAAATCATCGGGCAAAGTGGACCCGGAATCCCTGACAGCGCTGCGGGCGTTGGTGGGGGAGGAAAACCTGGAAGAACGTTGGAACGGCGACGAGAAAGTCATCGACCAGAAAGTTGTCGATTTCCTGTGCGATAAGTTTTCCTGATAGTCGCCAATCGCACCTGTGATTGACAGGTTTTCCCAAGGATGTTAGGATACACTGTATGTCTGAAAGCCGCACACACCATCGCCCTATGCCAGCAAAGACATCCCCCTGACCGGAGGCGATACGCGGACGTGTACTCAATATCACCAAGACCTAAATCTCCCCGGTACCCCGGGGTTTTTTGTTAATTGCTGCAGAAAAGGAGGTGATTGCAATCAAAGTAAATTCAAGAGGAAACTAGTATATAATAGAGATAGTTTTAACCCCATCCACTCTATCCAAGGAGGAAAAAGAATGAAGAAGCTTTCTGTAGCATTGGTACTTCTCTTGATTACCGGGCTTCTGCTCGGCGCCTGCGGCGGACAGCAAGCCACACCCGCCCCAGCTGAAGAGGAACAGGCCCCGGCAGAAGAAACCGCCAAGCAGTTCCTGGCCTGCCAGGTAACGGACGTCGGCGGCATTGACGACAAATCCTTCAACGCCACCGCCTGGAAAGGCATGGAAGATGCCGTGGATGCCTTTGGCATTGAGGCCAAATACCTCGAGTCCCAGCAGCAGACCGATTACGCAGCCAACATCAACGCTTTCATCGAGGAAGACTGCGACCTGATCATTACTGTCGGCTTCCTGCTGGGTGACGACACCCTGGCAGCCGCAGAAGCCAATCCAGATCAGCTGTTTGGCATCGTTGATGTCAACTATCTCGAAGCCCCGAACATTTACGGCTCTGGCTATGCCGTAAACGAGTCCGCCTTCTTGATGGGGTACCTGGCTGCCGGCATGACCGAGACCGGCGTGGTCGCCACCTTTGGTGGAATCAATATCCCGCCAGTGACCGCCTTCATGGACGGCTTCGTGCTGGGTGTCCAGTACTACAATGAGGTCAAGGGCACTGATGTGCAGGTGCTGGGCTGGGATGTCGCGGCCCAGGACGGTCTCTTCGTAGGCAACTTCGAGAGCACCGATGACGGCCGCACCCTGGGTGAGTCCCTGCTGGACGAAGGCGCGGACATCATCATGCCGGTGGCAGGCCCTGTGGGCGCTGGCACCCTGGCGGTCCTGGAAGAGCGCGACACTGGCTACTTGATCGGCGTTGACAATGACTGGTCCTTGTCATACAACCCGGATTACATCATAGGCAGTGTGATGAAGAACATGGACGTCTATGTCTATAAGCTGATCGAAGCCACCATGAACGGTGCCTTCGAGTCTGGCAACTTCACCGGCACCCTCGAGAATGGTGGTGTGGGCATTGCATGGGGCGGCGTGGATATTCCCGCTGACCTCAGGGCTGAGGTGGATGCCCTGATCCCAGGCATCATCTCTGGTGAGATCCCCACTCTGCCTGGTGCAGAAGCAGC
>JBGCVQ010000069.1:0-53469 GCA_045888315.1 Anaerolineales bacterium
CTGCCACATCAGGCTCTTGGCCAGCAGCAGCTTGGCAGCCGGATTCCCGGGATCGATCTCCAGGGCTTCCAGGCAGGTGTCCTCCACAGCCCGATATTTGCCGTCCACCAGCAGGCTGGCAGCTCTTTCCAGAAGCAGCTTCTCCGGGCCGGGGATGATCTTCTTGAGATAGTCATGGATCTGCAGGCCGGTGCGCGTCCCCTCCATCTGGGAGGACACCGCCCCGTTCTCAAAGGTCTTCAGGGTGGGTACGGTATGGACCTGGTAATCCTGCGCCAGCTGAGGGCTGTCATCCACATTGACCTGCGCCAACCGGAAATGGCCGGCATGTTTGGCTGCCAGGCTTTCCAGCTGTTGGGCCGTGTCCGGGCAGTCCCGGCACCATTTGGCCCAAAAATGGACCACCACAGGCAGGTGCTGGGAATATTCCAGCACCTGGAGATCGAAATTACTCTCGTCGGCAGTGATGATGTCCGGTTGGTCCACGCCCTGTCCTTCAGTCTTCTTCAGAGATCAGGCCCGGCTGCTCCACGTCCACCAGGTCGCCATGGTGGTCTATGATCACCTTGAAGCCGGCCATGCCCATGTAGGCCCGGCCCTCTTCCGGAAGGCCTTCCTGGATGATCTGGTCGAACTGGTTTTCGATGTTCTTGAACTGTTCTAGGAATACCGCCCGGGAGAAGATGTCATCCTGCCCGGACATTTTGGCAGCTTGCTCGCTGAGAATCTCCTCGTGGCCTTCGATCTGGCGCCCCAGGAACTGCAGAACCTGGCGATCGACGTCCGCGGATGGTATGTGGCGCTTGAATCCGGCATCATCGACCACATAGCAGGGTTCCTCACCGATATAGGTTGTTTCCACCAGCTGGTCTTCTTTGTCATATACCAGACCGGCGAAAAGCGGTCCAGCATTCATATGGATCCTACTCCCTTACTAACCAATAAAATTTCCTGCTTCCTTAATTGTATCCGCTCAACTGGGCTTGACAATAAGAGTTCTATTAAAATTCCCCGGGCGGCTGGAAGAGGAAGGGGGCAGATCAATAGACGTCTACGTGGGTGCCGGAGACGTTGTAGGTCGACTGCTCGTTATAGGGCACGAAAGGCAGGGTCCAGCGGTAGAGCCATTTGGCGGCCTTGGAAGGCAGGTTGATGCAGCCGTGGCTGCGGGCGATCCCGAAATCGTTGTGCCAGTAGGTCCCGTGGAAAGCGATGCCGCTCTCAGTGATGTAGCTGATCCAGGGCACTCCCGGCAGGTCGTAGCCGTTGTAGGCCAGGTTTCCGGCAGCCATGTGCCGAGAAGGACGCTTGTAATTGGTGATGTGGTGGCCGGTAGGCGTGGCGAACTTGCCGTTGCTGAAATCAGCGCCTGTGGAGGCTTTGACCATGTAGACCGGGCGGTTGAATTCGTAGGCGACCACGGTCTGGGTCTTGGTGAGCACCTCGATGCGCTTGGCATAAGAGGGCACTTCAGGGGAAATGGTGGTCAATTCCTCCGGGGGAATGACCCGCAGGTGAGCGGCGGGAACATAATAGTCCAGATCCCACTTGTCTTCCAGGATGTGGTAGTAAGGGACCCCATCCGGCCCATTTTCCAAGCCCTGGATCCAGTGGGTGGTCTCATAGTAGAAGCGGTAAGCCACATGGTAGCGCTCCCCGGGCGTCCACAGCGCGTCGGTGTAGGGGACTGTGACCTCCGCCAGCAGCCCGCTGGGGGGAATTTCGCTGACCACCGGGTTGGTTTCCGTCCGGACCGGCTGGATGCCGCCCGAATGGACATACCCTTCCGCACCAAACTGGTACCAGATGCGGTTGTGCGACGGCTCCCCCGTGCCCAGCACCACATTGGTGATCGGGAAAACAGCATCCTTCCAGTACAGGCGGACCTTCTCGCTCTCCAGGTCCGGTTCTCGATAGCTGTAAATGGTCTCGTAGATGACCCGTCCCTGCTGGCCGTTGTAGATGCTCAGAGCCGGCTTGAATTGGCTGCCCACCAAGCTGGCCAGCCCCAGTCCGCTGAGATTCAGGAAGTCCTTCCGGGTAAGCTTAGCTTTCATAGTTAATAATGGATATTGACCAATGTGCCGACGCTGGCGAACCCGAAAGCCCATTCAGCATCCTGGTTGCGCATGTTGATGCAGCCGTGGCTCATAGGATTCCCGAAATTGTTATGCCAATAAGTGCCGTGTATGCCGTAGCCGTTGTAGAAGTACATCGTCCAGGGGACGTTGGGCAGATAGTAGCCAGGGCCGGTCATCAAAGTCGCAGTGTATTTGACATAGATCCGGAATCTGCCAGTCACGGTAGGAGTCCCTGGCAGGCCCGTGGAGACCACAAAGGTCTTGATGAGCTTATCCCCATCATAGGCATACATCCGCTGGGTGGAAAGGTTGACATCGAACCAGCGTTCGTCCGGATAGACCCCATTTGGCAGTACCGACCGGATGTAATTGGGATAGGTCTTGGGCACCTTGGTAGGCTTGGGAGTGGGGGTGATGGTAGGAGTAGGTGTGTTGGTCGGTGTCGGTGTTGCCGTGGGTGTGTTGGTGGGTGTGGGAGTAAAGGTGACCTTGCGAACGTTTTCATCAGCTGCCAGCGTGGTTTGAGGCGTGGACTGGAAATCCGGCAGTGCGAACGAGAAATCTGGAGTCCAGAGCCAGAACATCAATACCCCAGCCAGGATGACAATAGCAGTGGACCAGGACAGCAGGGATGGCTTGGTGGACACCAGGGCTTTTTCGGCGATCGAGATCGGCAGGCGGATCTTTTTCGGTTCCTGCCCAGGGTGGGCTTTCCGGAAGCGCTGGATGGCCCAGTGCATGCCCTTCTTGGCCTGGACGCTGGAGGGATTGATCTCGAGGGCTTTTTTGAGATAGGAGATGCTGGCTTCCGGGGAAGAGACCGAAGCCAGATACAGCCAGGGTTCCTCGTGGTCCGGAGCCAACCTGACTGCGCGCAGGGCCAGCCGCCTGGCGCGCTGCAATTCACCCTTATTGAGGGCCTCCTTGGCTCTATTGAGCGCCTCGTACGCGGATTCCGGCAGTGGAGTGGCCATGGTTACTCTGGTGAGATCTCCTCGCGGTTCAGGTAGCACATGATGCCAGCGGTGATCCCCTTGGCGACCAGGGAAGGATTCTTGGTCAGCAGCTCACGGTCCTGGTTCATGAAGCCGGTCTCGATGATCACCGCCGGGGTATTGGGATTGATCTCACCAAAAGCGTGGTAGCTGGTCATATCCTCGGTGATGCGGTGGTCGTAGCGCAGGCCAGTGGCAGCTGCGTATCTATTCTGAAGGCAGGCCATTAGACGGGCAGCCTGCTCGGGGCGCTTGTTATCAGCTGCTTCGGCGATCTTGAATCCGGTCCCCAAGTCAGGGATATATTCGCAGGTATCAGCGTGGATGGAGATCAGGGCATTGCTCTGGTAGCCCTCGAGATGGTCGTCGAACTCTTTCAGGAGATCGACCTGGACCCCCTCGGCTTCCAGGTATTGGCGGGTGAGGTCGGCAATGGTGTAATTGAGATCAACCTCCAGGAAGCCTCCCAGGCTGGGAGGACAAATGGCGCCGGTATCGTGGCCCCAGTGGCCTACCACCAGACCAACATGCAGGTCAGGAACAGGAGTGGCTTCACCAGACGCGCTCCCATTGGCAGATCCCCCCTGGAAGAGGGAGGCGCTGAAGCCCATGCCTGTGGCAGGGATGGCAGTGAATAGGGTTGCGGAGAGGACAGCAGCCAAGAGAACGTTGAAGAGACCTTTCATGGTCTTGTTCAGCAGATCCGGTTTGGGCTGCTTTCCTAATTTATGCTGTGATGTAGTCATTCCGTTATAATACAACTGATAAAGGTAACCCGGAATCTGGCTTAATTTTACCGTATTTTTCGTATAGAAACATAAAAATCGTTCCCGGGACCGCTTTCAGGTCCTGAAACAGGAAAAAACGGCTTAAAATCAGCCTTCCAGGAGGGAAAAATCGATCTCGATCCCACCTCCCGGGCACCCCTTGAATAGGTTATTCACTAAGGTGCAAGAATATGACCAGAGAACTGACCCACACTGAAAAAAGACTTTTGCTTCAGATCGCCCGGGATGCCATTCAAAGAGCCCTGCAGGGGGAGGGCCGGCAGCGCCTGGACCCCAAGGAGTATCCACCCCATCTCAGGGAAATTGGGGCTTGTTTCGTGACGTTAACAAGAAAGGGAGAGCTGCGGGGTTGTGTGGGTTCGATCGAGGCCTCCCAGCCCCTGGTCCTCGATGTCCGTGACCGCTCTCTGGCAGCGGCTTTTGAGGATCCCCGCTTCCCGCCGCTATCTCCGCGGGAGCTGAGCGAGCTCGAGATCGAAATCTCCATCCTTACCCCACCTGAGAGGCTCCAGTATCATGATCCAGCTGACTTGCCCGGGCTGCTGCGCCCTGGTGTGGACGGAGTGATCCTGACCTACCAATTCCGGCGGGCAACCTTTCTCCCCCAGGTCTGGGAAAAACTACCCGAACCAGAGGTCTTCCTGGGAAGGCTGTGCCAGAAGATGGGGTTGGAAGCCGGTGCCTGGAGACACTACCTTATGGAGGTTGAGACCTATCAGGTGGAGATGTTCACAGAGGGGGAAGTGCTCAGCTGAATGACCTGCCTGCTGTCCCTCGAATAGGTGATCGGTACCTCTCCAGGACGGCTGACGCTCAGCTGGTCCGGTGAAAGCCTGATCTCTATTCCCCGATAGACCAGGCACAGCTCTCCGCCGCTAGATCCCTGAGGTTCACAAACCAGCGACCCGTCACTCCCCAGCGATAATCCTGCCAATTCCAGCAGGAGCTGGACCGGATAGGAACTTTCAACCGAATCTGTTCTCCCCAACCTCTTTCCGGACTGACATTCCCAGGCAGAAAGGTGAGACGCGCTGGATTGGAAATTCTCCTCAAGCACCTGGAACCAGCTGCTGCAGATCCGCTCCGCCAAGGAATTTTGGCCCTGCTGGAGCAGTCCCTGGACGGCTAGGATGTTCCAGGTGAGCTGAACAGGATTTGTTCCAGGCCCTGAGTAGGATCTCAAACCCAGATCGGATATAAGCTCATCCAGGCAGCCGGGGGATATTGTTTCCTGGCCGGTCAGTTCCTTGAAATGCAGATCTGAGAGCCAGAATGGCAGCAGATGGTGGATGTCCCGGGGATCACTTGTGGGTACCTGGAGAACTATCCGACTTTTAGGGTCCAGTCCAGTGATTGAAAGGTAATCAAGGCGGGAGTAGACACAATCCGTTACTGCCGCCCCTTGTCTCTGGTCCCAGTCGATCAGCGGGCGGCTGATCTCCTCCACCCGGTAGTTTCCGTTCCAGTCCTTCCCGTGCAGGATGATCCGGGTAGTTGCAAGCCCCAGGTTGGCAGGGAGTTCCAGGTACTGGACCATGATCCGGCTGGGTTGGGGAAGCTCCATTTGCAGGGAATGCCAACCGTTATCCAGCGCCGTGGTGAGAATTCTCCCCTGGCAGGCAATATGTGTCTCAGCTTCCCGGCTTTGGAAGCGGCATTCAGCCGGATGCCAGGATTGACTGATGAAATCAGCCAGGCGCTTTCTCCGGGATTCCCAGATCGCCGGCAGCGGTTCCCTGCCAGTAATTTCCCCCAGGGCAGCCAATTTGCAGATCTCGTTTGCCAGAAGTGCAGCCAGCCCGGGATGCTCCAGCAAACACACTCCCTGCCCAAGAACAGAGGTTTTTCCAGACTCTGAACCTGCCGAATCGTCCTGGAAGGGTCCCGGGTAAAGGATGGCTGGAATACCATCGCCATCCTGGTCCTTAACCGGATCGAACCAGCGTTCCAGTTCAGACTCGATGATAGAAAGGAAGTCCCCCCATAGCTCAGCAGGATGTCCAGCGAGGGATACCTTCCATAGCAATGCCGCTTTCAGGGGCAGCTCGGACCCGGTCGAGCGGGATCCTCTGGGGTTGGCTTCCGGTCCCTCGCGAGCAGGAAATACCAGGCTGAGGAATTTTCCCAGTTCTGTACTGCTGATCGGGACCAGGGACAGGTAGAGCTGCCAGGCTTGCAGCGGGCTGAGGGCTGGTGAGTGGATTGCGCTTTTCCTGGCTTCCCGGGTGAGATTTTCGAAGATCCTGCGGGACATATTCTGGTTGGATGCCAGCAGCAGGTCCCGGTCAGGATCGCCGGTTTCAATTCTCAGCCTGCTTTCGTGGGCGACCTTTTTCCGGGCCAGTTCTCCCTCCCAATCCAGTCTCAGGGTCTGTTCCAGGCGATCTTCGAGCTCAGCTCTCGAGTTGCCAGAAGCAAATACCCAGCGGACCTCAGAATTCTCTCCTCCCTGGACGATAGTTCTGGCAGCCAGGGTGGGGACGCCGTTCCCCTCAAGCTCTCCCTCTGCCAGCAGGAATCCGGCCCAGGTGCCGCCGAAAATGCCGGAGAGGATCATGCGACCTTTGAATCTGCTGGGAGAAAGTCCACCGGAGGCGCCCCGATCTTCCGACTGGGATCGGAAGAAAACATCGATTTTCCGCGCCCTGGAAGACGCATTGCTAAGGTGATAGGATCCGCAGACCGCATGGGCATCAGGGGACCAGTGGACGGCTTGGATCAGCAGATCCTGCAGAGGACGAAAACGATATTCCACCCAATCCCAGTCGAAGTCGATCAGCAGGGCTTGCTCCTCCTTTGTTTCGGGTTTGACCCTGGTGATCTTCCCTTCCCGGAAGCCTGGTGTGATCCTCAGACCTTCCTGGAAGGGGAGATTGTCAGTTCCCATTTCCAGGAAGGGGAAAAGACCCTCGCCGGACCTCAAGAACCAGGTACGGGGCTGAACATCAAGCGACGCAGGAAAGCGTAAGATTCCGCTTAGAGGCACTTTACGTGGCAAGGGATGGTACAGAAAGCTGCGAGCCATACATCCATTGTAAATTCCCCCAACCTGTGGGTCAATCAGCTGGTAGGTCCCTGCCGGCCTGGGATGAAAGGGTCTGAATGGGAAAACTATGCTAGAATTTATCAAGAATCAATGAGGTTCCCGGGAGATCGAAACCCGAAAAAAAACCTATGGCAGACTCAAAGAACCCCGAGACTCCGTCTCGAAACCCAGAAGACCGCAGCCAGGACGAAGGGAAGAAAGATCCCGATCTTCGCCGATCTTTCCCTAAAGTGAAACCCTTGGATTTTTCCGATGAGGATCAGGCCCCCGAGCCTGTTTCCAAGGATCAGGCTGATGGAGACAGAGGACAGACACGCCGGACGCCCCGGCCAGACCGGGCCAGCCAGCCGGATTTCTTGAAGGACCTGGATGCCGATCTGGAGCCCACGGAGGTCCTGGACGAAGAGAAGCCACCCAAAGCGAAGTCCCCTCTGGACGACACACCCCCGCCCTCTCTGGGTGAGACACCACACACGCCTCCGCCCGCCCTGGATGAGCGGGGAATGCCTTTGCCGCGCAGGCTGGACGAACCGGCTAAGCGGGGTTATACGTCCCCTCCCTCAGTATCGCGCACCCAACCAGGGGCTGGGCGCCAGACCGGCCCCCAGCAGCCAAGCTCGAAATTTGCGGCCTGGTGGAAATCAAAAGGGCCCGGAGGATGGTCTCGCGGGAAGAGCTTTGGGTGCGTCCTGCGCATGCTGGTGATCGCCGTATTTGGCGCTGTCGTGCTGGCGATCATTGGAGGTTCCTTTGCGATCTACTATTACAACCGCATTGCCTCGACCCTCCCTGATGTCCAGGACCTGAAGGAACGGGCTGCCCAATTCGAAACGACCCGGATCCTGGACCGGGAAGGCAATATCCTGTATGAACTGCTGGATCCCAATGCGGGCCGCAGGACATACGTTACCCTGGACGAGGTCTCTCCCTACATGGTGGCTGCTGTGATCGCTACCGAAGATTCCCATTTCTACAGCCATCCGGGCTATGACTTGATGGCGATCGCCCGCTCTTTCTATTACAACCTGGTCAGTGATGAGATCGTCTCTGGCGCATCAACCATCACTCAGCAGCTAACGAAACTGCTCTTGCTCTCTCCTGAAGAGCAGGTCAGCCGTAAATACACCAGGAAGCTTAAAGAAGCGATCCTGGCGGCGGAGATCACCCGTCAGTACACGAAAGACGAGATCCTCGAGCTTTACCTGAACGAGATCAATTTCGGCAACCTGGCCTACGGTGTGGAAGCAGCCGCCCAAACCTATTTCAACACCTCGGCCAAGAATCTTGACCTGGGTCAGGCTTCCTTCCTGGCCGGTCTGCCCCAGCTGCCGGCCATCTATGATATCTATACCAACCGCGATGTCACCCTCAATCGCCAAGAGAGTGTGCTGGTTCTGATGTACCAGGCCAGCCAGGAGCAGGGCTGTATCCAGGTCTCCAACAATCCCGAGCCTATTTGTGTTGGCCCAGGGGAAGCCATGGCAGCGGCGGAGGAGATCCGTGCCTACGATTTCCGACCTCCATCCTCTACGCTGCGCTATCCCCATTGGGTCTTTTACATCCGCTCCTTGCTGGAAAACCAATATGATCCCCAGACAATTTACCGTTCGGGATTCACGGTTCACACCACCCTGGATCCTGAGCTCCAGGACCTGGCTCAGAACATCGTCAAGGAGCAGGTGGATGCCCTGCAGGCCAAGCACGTCAGCAATGGGGCCTTGATCGCCCTCAAACCCAGCACGGGAGAGATCCTGGCCATGGTCGGCTCGGCGGATTTTGAGAACAAGGACATCCAGGGGGAGATCAATATGTCGATCATCCCCCGCCAGCCTGGATCCTCGATCAAGCCTTTGACCTATCTGGCCGCTTTCGAGAAAGGCTGGACACCAGCCACCTTGATCTGGGATGTGCCCTCGGAGTTCCCTCCCTCAGGCGATCCCAATGATCCCCGGGATCCTTATAAGCCCGTCAACTACGATGAGAAATACCACGGTCCGGTTACCGTGCGGACCGCATTGGCCAACTCCTATAATGTGCCCGCTGTCAAGACCCTCGATTTCGTGGGTATCTATGACGACCCTGCCACCGAGGAGGAAGAAGGGTTGATCGCCTTTGCCCAGCGTATGGGCATCACTACTCTGACCCGCAATGATTACGGCTTGGCGCTGACCCTGGGTGGGGGAGAGGTCACCCTCCTGGAGCTGACTGGCGCATACGCGACCATGGCCAATGGCGGCAGGCAGGTCCCTCCGGTGGCTATCACCCGTATTGAGGATTTCCAGGGCAACCTGGTGTACGAGTACCAGCAGCCCCCCGGGGAACAGGTCATCCGTCCTGAGCACGCCTATCTGATCTCGTCCATCCTCTCGGATACTCAAGCTCGTATCCCGGGCTTTGGAACCAATCCTGTCATCAATCTGCCTTTTAGAGTGGCAGCCAAGACCGGGACGACCAACGATTTCCGGGATAACTGGACCCTGGGTTTCACTCCCGACCTGACGGTCGGTGTCTGGGTGGGTAATGCCGACTACACTCCTATGCAGAATACCAGCGGGTTGACCGGAGCTGCTCCCATCTGGGCCCAATTCATGCAGCAGGGAATCCAAAAGCTCACGGGGGGGAATCCGACCGGCTTCTCACGGCCAGCCGGGATCATCGAGCGGGTCATCTGCTCAGTCTCAGGCACTGAACCCTCGAAATATTGTCCCAGCCAGCGAAGCGAGTATTTTGCGGCAGACCAGCCACCTCTGCCAGCTGACCAGGATCTGTGGGAAGAAGTGGTGGTGGATACCTGGACAAATAAGCTCTATTCCACGGAATGTGCCGGGTACTCCACGGAAGTACTGGGCATCCATGTCGAGGATCCCTGGGCGAAGAAATGGCTTAAGAACGATCCGGACGGCAAAGCCTGGGCAAAGGACATGGGCTTGACCAAGAAACCCTACATTATCGATGAGGACAAGGTGTGCTTGATCACCGATTCGCGCCCGCTGTTGGAGTTCGGGTCTCCCCCAGATGAGACCACGGTAGTGACCAGCCCCCTGGACATCTATGTGCGTGTGGATGCCACCAGTGGATTTGAATCTGCCCGCTTGGAATACGGCCCGGGTAAAGACCCGGTTCAATGGGAGGTCCTGCAGGCGATCGATGAACCGGTCACCAACATGACAGAACTGCTGTCCTGGGATATCAGTGATATTCCCTCCGGCTGGGTGACGCTGCGACTCTATATGACCAGCACAAGTGGGGGATACGCGGAACGGAGCGTTCAAATTGACATTCAGGTGCCTACACCGACGCCGACACCGACCTCCACTGCGACTCCAACACCGACAGCCAGCGCGACACCTACAATGACGCTGACACCTGCGCCGAGCTCTACGCCCACATCAACGGCAACGGCTACCCCGACACCTACTCCCTGATCGAAATCAGATCAGCAGCAGCTGCCGGGAATCGGATGTGAAAGGATCGAGATCGAATCTTTCCTGGAAATTCTCGCGAGTCAGGTCCCCCTGTTCTGCCAACCTGCGCAGGTGGCGGAATTTGACCAGGTGCCATTCCGCCCGGATCCTTTCCGCCAGCAGCGGATTGTGGTTCATCTTGTAATCGATCAGAGGAGCGCGGCTGCCCGGGAGGATGATCCATTTTCTTTCCCCTGCGACTCCGCTGGCAGTGATGACCTTGTGCAGCAGCCCTGAGGCAGAAATGAAGAAGCTGTCCCGGACCGTTTTCCCTTCCTGCCAAATCAGGTGAACTGTGTTATCCGGCGCGGGAGCCTCCCCAGTCCTATAACCCAACTCATCCCCGATCTTCCTGAGCACCTGTTCCATTTCTTGCAAATCCCGGATCCGGCTGACAGGCTGGTCATTTGATTTCAGGGCCCAGATGAGCGGCTGCCTGCTGTTCTGGTCAGCATAGGATCTCAGGCAGGCCTGGATGATCCCCGATCGGGGTGTTGAGAGGCCAGGATACTGCTGGTAGAGGTTGCCCAGGATTTCCTTTTCCGGCAGACTGCCTTCTGCCTTGATGAGCAAGGTGACCAGGGAGATCTCGATCCTGTCACAGAGAGGCAGCGGGTCCAGCTCCAATTCCAGATGCCACCAGCATTCCACCTCGGGATAGTGTAGGAACCCCTGGCGGTAGGCGATATTTTCTTCAAAATCCAGCTCCAGGCGTGGGAAATAATCCTCAGAACCCACTGCGGGGTCGCTGTGCGGGTAGCCTGCTTGGGCCAGGTCGGACATGCCAGCGGCATGGAGCAGTAGATCGTGGAGGGGCTCGCCGGCTTCTCGGAGAGACTCGAAAGCGGCTTTCCTGATCAGCTCCCTGGTCGTTCTGTTTTCCACAGGAGGTATCCTGGATTGTGTTTCCCATTGGGTCTGGACCAGACCTTGATCAGGATCGAGGGCGATATTTTCGAGTTTCAGTCCGGCAGACAAACCTGCACTGGCAGCTGATACCAGGTGCCTGCTGTCCGCTTCTGGTATCAATCCCAGGATCGGTAAGCTGTCTGGTAGGACTGTCTTCAGTTCGGCCAATGTGCTCTCGACCGCCCGGGTCATCCAATTCCAGTCATAGTTGCGGACGCTGAGCACACCCCGCAAAGGTGCGGCTGCTTCCTGTCCCCACAGCCAGCCAGTCCACAGTGCTGAAAGACCCCAGAAGGATGGGGTGGGCTTGGGGAATACCATCAGCATCCCTGCAATGGGACTGCCCCCTAATTGGGGGATGAGCTCTTTGACCCGCCCTGGAAAGAGGCAGATGCCTCCCTCCTGGGGTGGAGCTTCCGGCCAAAGGGTGGTTGCGGCTTGATCGGGCTGACCTGGCCAGTACTCCAGGGCATCCTCGAGAGCGAACCAGACATTCCGCTCTATGATGGGGTCTTCCTCAGGATCGAGGGCTTTTTGGGATTTCTTGGGTGCTCCCGGTAAAGCGTGGCTGCAGCGGTAAAAGGCATGCAGCAGCAAGATCTCAAGCAGGGTGCGTTCCTCTTGAGGGAGGTCGGAGCCTGTCAGCTTATTGAGGACCGAGAACAGGGCGTAGACCGATCGGGGAGGATATGATCCCAGGGCGTTCTCAACGTGGACCCGGATCGGATCGGTAGGTGAGCTGACCCTGGTAAGAGCCCGGGCATGGATGGGACTGCGATCACTGAATTCGCGGGCTTTGGCGAGATCCTCGGCCGTGGCTGGGGTTCGGGTTTCTTCTCCGCAGGCTTCACAGCGGCAGGTCTTGCTGAGCAGCTCCCGGGTATTCCTGGACCAGCGGAAAGAGTCTGCTGAGGTTTTCGCACCGCACTGAGGACAATTTGTTTCGTATAGCGATAAAATGAAGGGTTTTAGACGTTCTTTGCCCTTGTAGCTGGACGCCAGTGCCGCTAAAGCGCTGTTCAGCTCCTCCCAAGTTGGGGGAGAAGCCAAATTCTCGATCAGGAAACGCAGGATGGGATTGTGAACTGGCAGCAGAACCCGGTATCCTGCCTGGGCAGCTTCCAGGGCGATCTGGGGCGAACTGCCAAAAGGACAAAGGATCCATCCTGCCGGGGGGATGGTATCACCGACCCAGCTGGCAGCGATCCCGGCCTGATAGGCGGGCAAATAATCCTGCAGGGGATAGACCCGGGAAGACTTTTCACCGGAGATGTAAGGCTGATCGTTCATTGAAACCACCGGCTGTCAACGCTGGAGATATGACAGGGTTTGAAATCGGGTCCGGCGTGCAGCCTGGCTTTAATGGGAAGAGACGGTGTGAAGCAGCGCCAGATTGGGCGGAACCATCTTGTGGATCGGGAAACCGGCGATGAGGACGATCTCCTGGCCTGGCTGGACAGGGGTTCCCTCGATCACAGCCTTGTCGACATGGGAGATCATCCCTTCGATCGAATCGGCATGAGGTATCAGGTACGGTGTGGTTCCCCAGAGCATGGACAGGTATCGGTACGTCCGTTCTTCAGGGGTGAAGGCCAGGATCGGCACATTCGGCCTGGCCTTGGACATCAGCCGGGCAGTGCGGCCGGATTGAGTGAAGACAGCCACCGCGGAGACTGCCCGATCCTGGGCGAGTTCCCGGGCGGCCCGGGTGATGGAGATCGCGTCATCATGGGCCATGTCCAAGGTATAGTCCAGGGTCATGCGTCCCCACTGCTCGCTGTGCTCCTCGCTCTGGCAGATGATGGAAGCCATCATCTGGACCGCTTTGACCGGGAATTCACCAACAGCGGTCTCTCCTGAGAGCATCACCGCATCGCTGCCGTCCAGCACCGCATTGGCGACATCCGAGGCCTCAGCCCGGGTGGGGCGGGGGTTGGAGATCATCGATTCCAGCATCTGGGTGGCAGTGATCACAAAACACAGGTGCTTGTTCGCCGTGGCGATGATCTGTTTTTGTTCGATGGGTACTGATTCCGGGGGCATCTCGATTCCCAGGTCTCCCCGGGCAACCATCACTCCGTCCGCGGCATGGATGATCTCGTCCAGGTTCTTGATGGCATCCGGATGCTCGAGCTTGGCGATCACCGGGATATCCGCTCTCTCAGGCCGTATGGATTGGATGGCTTCCCGCAGCTGATGGATGTCGTCGGCGCTGCGGACAAATGACAGGGCCAGGACATCGACATCCTTTTCCAGTCCAAAAGCAAGGTCCTCCCGATCCTTTTCCGTGAGTGAGCTGATCTGCAGATGGGTTCCAGGGAGATTGACCCCCTTGTGGGCTTTCAGGATCCCCCCTTGAATGACCTCGGTGACCACGTCAGGATCCTGGGTGCTTTTGACCTTCAGCTCCAGCTTGCCATCATCGAGCAGGATCCTGCCTCCAGGGGACACGCTCTTGGGAAGGGCAGGGAAGTTGACATGCACCATCTCCGCGGTTCCGGGTACATCCCGGGTGGTCAGGATCATTTCCCTGCCCTGGATGAGTTCAACGGGTCCGTCCTTCATCTCGCCGGTGCGGATCTTGGGGCCCGATAGGTCCTGGAGGATGGTCACCGGCCGGTCCAGCTCTGCAGCAGCCTTCCGCAAATTGGCGATCACCTGGGAATGCTCCTGGTGTGTACCGTGTGAGAAGTTCAGCCGGGCCACGTCCATGCCAGCTTCCAGGAGCTGTTTGATGATGTCTTTTTCCTGGCTGGCAGGACCGATGGTGGCGATGATCTTTGCCCGGTTTTTCATGAGGAGCTTTTCCTGGTTGTGTCTGTTGTCTTAGATATAGTTCAGGTCTTGGGCTTGCTTGGTGAGCTCTTCCCTGAATTGGGGATGGGCGATATCGATCAGTGCCTGGGCACGCTCCCGGATGGTCTTTCCATACAAGGCAGCGGAGCCGTACTCAGTCACCACATAATGCACATGGTTGCGCGTGGTGATCACTCCTGCCCCTTCTTTCAAGGTGGGAACGATGCGGCTGAAATCCTTGGCTGTGCTGGGCAGAGCGATGATGGGAACGCCGCCCTTGGAACGTGAGGCTCCGTAGATGAAATCCAGCTGCCCCCCAACTCCACTGTAGAGCTTGGTGCCGATGCTGTCCGCGCAGATCTGTCCAGTGAGGTCAACCTCGATCGCGGAATTGATGGCTACCATGCGGTGATTCCGCGAGACCACAAAGGGGTCATTGACATATTCTGTCCGCAGGAATTCGATCAGCGGGTTGTTATGGACCCATTCATAAAGCCGCTTGGTGCCCAGGATGAATCCAGCGATGATCTTTCCGGGATGGAGGGTCTTCTTGGCGTTGGTGATCACCCCGGCTTCCACTAGGTCGATCACGCCATCTGAGAACAGCTCGGTGTGGATCCCGAGGTCTTTGCGGTCATAAAGATACTTGAGTACTGCATCCGGGACAGCGCCGATGCCCATCTGCATGGTGGCTTCGTCCGGGATCAGGTCAGCGATGTATTTAGCGATCTTCTCGACCTTTTCGGAAGGTGCTCCATCTCCCATGGGTAGTTCTGGCAGGGGGTAATCGACCGGGACGATGTAATCGATATCGCTGACATGAATGAAGGTATCTCCCAGCGTCCGGGGCATCTGGTCATTGACCTCAGCGATGATGATCTCAGCCGATTCTGCCGGGCTTTTGCTCAATCCCACCTCGACCCCAAAGCTGCAGTAGCCGTGCGGGTCAGGGGGCGAAAGGTGCACGAAGGCCACATTCACCGGGAGGATCTTGTCTTTGAAGAGCAGGGGAAATTCCGAGAGCAGCACAGGCGTGAAATCCGCCCTTCCTGCGTGGACCGCCTCGCGGGTGTTGTGGCTGATGAACATGGTGTTCACCCGCAAATGGCCCTCCATTTCCGGGCTGACATAATCCGCCGATCCCACGGTGAGTGCTTGGTTGATCTCGACGTTTTCCAACTCCTGGGCTCGGTCCACCAATGCGGCCAGGATGGTCTTGGGTACAGAGCAATTCCCGGTCAAGAAGATCCTGTCGCCGGATTTGACCGCCTTGACTGCTTCTGCCGCGGTGACAACTTTACTTTGATATTGTTCTGTCCAGCTCATGGCTATTTCCTACCCTCCAAAGCGGCTTGATAAACCGGGTTGACGATCTTGCCTTTGGTGGTGTATACGGCATTCTGCAGCGCCGGATTCTCCTGGATGGCTTTTTCGATGCCGAGTTCCGCAACCTGGGAGACAAGAGGCCAGATAGCGTTGCTCATCACATGAGTGGCAGTCCGCCCCAGTACGCCGGTCATATTCGGTACACAATAGTGGATGACGTCCTCTTCCAGGTAGGTGGGGTTGCTGTGGGTAGTAGGTCGGCTGGTCTCGATGCACCCACCCTGGTCGATGGAACAATCGATGATGATGGCGTGGCTGTGCAGCTCTTTGACCATATCGCGGGAGACGACCACAGGGGAGGGGGCTCCCGGTACCAGCACAGCGCCGACAAAAACGTCCGCGAAGGAGCAGACCCTCTTGATGTTGAAGGGATAGGATACCAGGGTGTTCACCCGTCCGCCGAATTCCTGATCGATCTGCTGCAGGACTTTGAGGGAATTATCCAGCATATGCACATTGGCGCCCAATCCCAGGAAAGCCCGGGCTGCGCTGCGCCCAACCGTGCCGGCACCGAGGATGACCACATCTGCGGGAGGGATGCCAGGCACGCCGGAAAGGGCGAATCCGATGCCTCCGTAATTGTTCTGGGCGAACATAGCGGCGACCTGGGGGATCATCCGCCCTGCCAGGTGGCTGAGGGGCGTCAGCACCGGGAGGCTGCCGTCAGGCTCCTGGATGATCTCGTAGCCGATCGCGGTGATCTTCTTTTCAAGCAAAGCGTCGACCTTGTTGACCCAGCCAGCCGAAAGATGCAGGAAACCCATGATGGTCAGGCCTTCCGGCATCCAACTGTACTCTTCTTTAACCGGGCGTGAGACTTTCAGGATCAGGTCCGCCCGTTTATAGATCTCTTCTCCGCTGTAGACAATGGTCGCGCCGGCTTTCTGGTAAGTATGATCGGGAAAGCCGCTGCCCAGACCAGCGTCTTTTTCCACAAAGCAGGTATGGCCCTGCTGGGTGAGCAGCTCTATCCCTGCTGGGGTCAAGCCCACCCGGTATTCAGAATCACGGCGTTCTTTTGGAATGCAGATGTTCATGGATCGCACCTCAGCGTTTTTCTTATGCTAATAGTTTGACCAGGATGGCTTTCTGGGCGTGCAGTCGGTTATGGGCCTGGGGGAAGAGCCGGCTCTGGGGACCGTCTGCCACCTCATCAGTGATCTCCTCGCCCCGGTGGGCTGGCAGGCAGTGCATGACAATGGCATCTTTGGCTGCCTTCTTCAGCAGAGCCTGATTGACCTGGTAAGGCGGGAAGACCGATTTCCGCTTGGCAGACTCATCGTCTTGCCCCATGGAAACCCAGGTATCGGTATAGATGACCTGGGCACCTTTGACCGCTGCTACCGGATCTATGATCTGATGGATCTCGCTCCCGCTGGCTGCTGCAAAGCTTTCCGCCAGGGCGACCGCATCGGGGTCCAGTCCGTATCCTTGGGGATGGCCAATAGTGAAGTCGGCGCCCAGTTTGGCGCAGAAATGCATCAAGGAAACAGCTACATTGTTACCGTCCCCGATGAAAGTGACCTTGAGGCCTTTCAAGTTGCCAAAATTCTCCTGGATGGTCAGCGCATCCGCTGCAGCCTGGCAGGGGTGATTGTAATCGCTCAAACCGTTAATGACCGGGATGTCTGCCCATTTTGCCAGCTCCAGGACATGGGCGTGATCGAAGACGCGGGCCATGATGGCATCCACATAACCGGATAACACCCGGGCAACATCTGCAATGGATTCGCGTTTGCCAAGCCCGATCTCTGCCGGGGAGAGGTAAAGCGCATCCCCACCCAGGTGGCGCATGGCCATATCGAAAGAGACCCGGGTGCGCAAGCTGGGCTTCTGGAAGATCATCGCCAGCACCTTGTTCTTGAGCAGGGGAGGATTCCCTCCCTCCTGCCATTCCTTTTTCAGCGCAACAGCACTGTCAAGCAGTTCCTGCAGTTCAGGGGGGGAGTAGTCAGCAATGGCTAAGAAATCTTTCATCATCTCTCCTGTGCGATTGGGATACCTCAAGTGAAGTATAACATGAGAGGGTTCTTTAAGGATTTTCAGGACCCGCTGCCAGGACGATCATAGCGATCCCGGGCTGTCTGCCCATTTCCAGGCGGAGGCGGGCTTCTGTGCCCGGACCTCGCCGCCCCAGGGATTATGTTATGATAATTATGTATCTTCAAGCGGGAGCTTGATTCAGCCTTCAGAACCCCTTGGATTCGGAGGTCAATATGACCGCGAATATTCTGGTAATCGATGACGATCCTGGTGTGCGGGAATCGCTGGGGGAATTATTGCGCTCAGAAGGATACCAGGTGGACGCGGCTTCCAGCGGGGAAGAGGGCTTATCCGCTGTGAAGACCAGCGAATACGACCTTGCCCTGCTGGATATCCGCCTTCCTGGCGTGGATGGGGAGGTGGTGATGGAGCAGATCCGCAAACAGCGCCCGAACACCAACGTGATCATCATATCCGGCTACGGATCGCTGGAATCCGCTATCTTGGCTCTTCGATTGGGCGTTAAGGATTATTTCATCAAGCCCTATGCCATTGAGGATCTGCTGGATGCGATCTGCCGTGTGCTGCAGGAAAAGGAGGAGAAGGCTCGGAAAGGGATCCTTCTGGAACAGCTGGAGTCCTCCCTGGAGCAGCTTAAAGACCTGGAAGGCATCCGCACCGAATCCCTGCCTGCGCGCAGGGTTGTCAATCTGCCGGGAGGGATCCTGGTTGACCTGGAGAGGCGGGAGATCTGGCGGGGAAATGAACGGGTCAGCTTGACACCCACCGAGAGCAACTTGCTGGGTATCTTCCTGGAAAACCGCAACCGGGTGCTGACCCACAGCGAGCTGGTCTTCCTGGTGCAGGGGATCCGGGTGGACGAGAACGAGGCGCCGGAGATACTCCGCCCCATGATCAGCCGCCTGCGCAAGAAATTCGCTGCTTTCCCGGGAACGGCTGGATGGGTCAGCAATGTCCGGGGAACCGGCTACAGTTTCGATCCTGCTTGAAATATGTCCTGTTTAACATTAAGATCCCCCCTCCTATTTGGAGGGGGGATCTTTTTATCTTGCGTTTACCCTGGAGTCAGGTCCAGCTTGAACTTAATATGATAAGGAGAGGAAGACCTGGCTGCCGTTGAACTGGGTGTAGCTCAGGATCGGATATTCATCACCCTTCTGGACCTTGAAAGCCAGCAGGCCCTTCTTCGAGGTGCCGCTTCCAAACTCAGCCGTGGTATAGAGCTCATTCAGGCCGGTCAGACCGCTTTCTGCGGTCAAAGGGTTGCCGGAGGAGTCAAAGATTTGGTAGTCAGCAGGGCTGACAAAGCACAGGTCCTGGCCGGGTTTGACGCACTGGCTGGTGATGCGGAGCAGCAGGAACTCCTGACCATTATCCAGGACCGAATTGCCATCCTGGTCTGTCAGGATAGTGCTGTCAGAGCGGATGATCTCGTCAATCCGCAGGACGATCTCCTGGAGGATGATATCGTACCCATAGGGGACTGGTTTGTCGATAGCTGCCCCCACAGCCACCAGGGTCGGTGTAGGTTCCAGGGCGGCGGCGGGAGCCTTGGCCTGTGCCGGGCTGCCGCAGGCGCTGGCCAGGAGGGCAATACTGACTAGGATCAGGAAAACTTTATAAGTCTTGGGATCAGTCATGGATTTTCACCTCAGAAAAAGAATAGATTATTATGTATTTTTTTTCACACGCAAGAACGATAACACAATTCGAAGGGGGTATAAGGCCTTCTAACAGGACTGTAAACTGCCCTCTTGGGAAACGGTCCAGGGCAATGTTGAGCTATCAGGGTTGTTTGTTCGGCAGGGAAAAATGAAACCCTGAGATCCTAGGATCTCAGGGGGATGGAGAGCGGGTGACGGGATTCGAACCCGTGAATGTCAGCTTGGGAAGCTGATGCCTTACCACTTGGCCACACCCGCTGGTGAACAGCGAGGGTTATTTTACCAAACCGATATGAGTTAATCAAGAAATTGACTGGATGAGTACTGCATTTGTCGAAAAATAACTTGATTGGTGCATGAATTTCACGCAGATAAGTCGATGGATTAATAAATAGGTCAAAATGAAAATCCCTTCCGGATAGATCTCCGGAAGGGATTATGGACAGAATACGATTTGATTGAAGGGGCGTTAGGAATCGATGTATCTGGATGGTCACGGAAGGCTGGTTTTGTAATAGGTGCCGCCTACCGGGAAGCGATTTGATTAGACAGTGCTGCCAGGCGTGCCCTACTGGTAGGTGATCTCTGCGATGACTGGCCGGTGGTCGGACGCCTCGGTCTGGAGGACCTCGGTGTCCAGGGCCTGCAGGCTTGGACTGAGCCAGAGCCAGTCAATGCGCTGGTAAGGATCCTGGGCTGGCCAGGTATAACCCGGTCCCGTCCCTGCCTCGCCCCAGGCATCATGCAAGCCGGCAGCGGCGATCAGATCCATTTCGGGAGAGCCGGGCTCGGCGTTGAAGTCGCCCAGCAGGATAGCTGGGTCCCGCCCATCCCAGAACTCCAGGATCACCGGGACCTGGACCTGACGTACCTGGCCTTCATCCTCCAGATGATGCAGATGAGTGGTGATCACCAGTAGAGGATCATCCTCTCCAATATCCAACAGGGCCCAGAGATACCCGCGGCCGATCAGGGTCCCTTCCCGGGGAAGTGTTCCCTGGCCGCTGTCCAGAATAGGATAGCGGGTGAGGATGGCGTTGCCCCAGGTGGGCTCTTCTGTGCCCTGGAAGAGGTAGTTCATCTCCAACCTGCGGGCCAGCCAGGTGGGCATATCCGTCCCACCGTCCATCAGCCGCGTGCGGGAGATTTCCTCGAAACCGATGATATCTGCTCCTGACCTCTCGATCACTTGGGCAATGGCTTCCAGGTCCTGGCGTCCTGAGGTATCGAACGCGGAATGGATGTTGTAATTCATCACCGTGACCGGCAGCCCGGAAGCAGCTGGCTGACTAGCTGGTGTTCCCCACACAGCCCAACACATCAAGGGGATGGAGAGCAGGATTCCGGTAGCGAGGACCGCGGAATAATCCCCGGATGCTGGAGGTTGGGAACGGATTTGGAAAGTGGCCCAGATGATCGCGGCTACCAGCAGGCCGGCCGCAAAGGCGGGAAAGCTGGCCCTGCTGATCGGCAGGGCGATGTCCTGGGCGGCATAGAAAGCAAAGGATAGGATCAGGAAGATCAGCATGCTGCTGTTTACGAACAGGGTTGTGCGCCAGAGCGATTTCCTGCCGCGCTGGCGGGTGGCGCTTCCAATAGCCGCCAGACCCCAGCCCAGGGTGAACTGTCCAACCAGGATCAGGGCGATCGCAGCTTTTCCAAGTTGATCCGCATAATAGGTCCCATATACCAATAGGAGGCCCAGCCCCAAAGCCAGGGACGGATGCTGCCGGAGCGGTCGGGCAAAACCCAGAGCCAATCCTAACGCAGCAACTGCAAAGCCCACACCTACCAGGATGAAGCCCCCCGGAAAGCCCAAGCCAGCGACCTCTTCCAGCCAGCCAGGGCTCTGCAGGAACAGCATTTGGAGCACGAAGAATGGACCAACTGCCAGCAGCAAGGCAGAGCCTTTGCACCTGGCTTCTCCGACAAGGATCGGCCCAGGCCTTGCTTCCATCCATAACCGCCACAGGATCAGCGCGGACAGGGCACAGACCACGATCAAGGCAGCCCAACCGTGGATCGTGCTTAGATCACGAAAACCAAAGACACCCCTTAGGGTGATATCCAGCGCAAATCCTACAACCAGACCGTAAGTCCACAGGGCAGTTTCTGGTTCAGGACTTTCCCGGCGCCAGCCGATATAGATCGGCAGGAAATTCAGGAATAAACCAGTCCCTGCGATCGCCAGGTAGAAATCAAGGCCGGGACTGAAGCTGATCTGTTCTATGATCCTGAGGACTGCCAGGCCGCCAGCTGTGATCCAGATGGCCAGCCTGCCGCCCAGCAGGCGGACCAGAGGGGCCGCCAGGAATCCCAGGAAAAAGGTCCCGAAGGCATAGGGGAGCAGGTCCAGGGTGCTTGCACCCCGGGTATCCTTCAGATACCAAGCTAAACCAGGAATGATGCTGCGCAGCATCTGCAGCCCAAGCAGAATGACCAGGGCTGGAAGCAGACCTTCCAATACAGTCTCAGACCGGATTTGTTGACTGTTAGGTTTCATATCGACACCTTTCCCTCCAGTTTCTCCAGGTTGATTCCAGGTACTTGTATTAATCAATAGATATGAAAATAAGGGCTCTTAGAATAAGGATTCACTGACTTGTTCTCATCATAGCATAGTCAAGTACGCTATTCAACATTGCAAGGCGGTTTCGAGAAATACTTACATTTTCATTAATCGCGGCCTGGTTAAAGATTGGTAGAATACCAATGATTGTCAGAAATCAACCCTGGAGTGAGCATGGCAGCTGAATCTGTTGCCAAACCTGAACGTGAACGTCTGCTGGTCACAATCCTTTTTGCGGAGATCATTGGCTATTCCACACTGATCGATCAGTTGGAACCTGATGATTATGAATCGGTGGCGGGAGTGTTCTGGACGGAATTGAATCAGGTGATCATGGAATACGGAGGCCTGGCTGCAGACCAGTTGGGGGACTCGCTGGTGTTGGTGTGGGGTGCGCCAGAACCACAAGAGGATGATGCTGAGCGGGCGGTCTCCGCCAGCCTGGAGCTGCTTAGAGCTTTGGCCCGATTCAAAGAGAAGACAGACCACTTGGCAGCCAGAGCGCTGCGGCTGCGAATTGGGATCCACACAGGTTTGGTCCTAGCGGGTGACCTGGGTGTGCGCGGAGAGTATACCGTTCTGGGGGATACCGTATCCGTTGCCAGACTGCTGGAGGATTCGGCGGATCCAGGTGAGATCATCATCAGTGAAGCGACCTACCAGACCATCCGGGGCGCCTTCCAGGTTAAAAGACTGACGCCGATCCAATTGAGAGGTACGCGGGCGCTGATGAATATCTTTGAGATCCTGGAAGAGCTTCCCCAACCTACCAAGCTGCGCTACCGCAGTAAAGGCGGTCTGGAAACCAATCTGGTGGGCAGGGACCTTGAAATGCAGGAGCTGACAGCCCTTTTTGAAAAGACCCTGGCTGAGAATCAACCCCAGATGGCCCTGGTGGTCGGCGATGTGGGCATCGGTAAATCCCGCTTGCTCTTTGAATTGACCGGCAGGCTAGAGACCCAGAATCCATACTTGACCGTAATGTCCAGCCGTGCCCTGGAGCAGACTTCCCGCATCCCCTATTATCTTTGGAAAGAACTGTGGGCAAATCGGTTTGCCCTTAACGAGGATGACTCTGCCGATGTCGCTCAAAAGAAGACCATCGAAGGTGTGCGGGCTTTCTGGGGCAGGGCTTTAGGGGAGATTACCTCTGTGGAAGTGGCCCATTTCCTGGGCCGGATGATCGGAATCAAATGGCAGAAGAGCCCTTATCTGTCCCCCTATCAGGGCAAACCAAAAGATCGGGTTCAGCGCACGTACCTCATGTTGGAAGAATTATTCTATAGAGCCTCTCAGCGGGGGCCGGTGGTGCTCATCCTGGATGACCTGCACTGGGCAGACAGCGGCAGCTTGGCATTGATCGAGCACATCTGGAAGTCCCGGGAGCGGGAAATGCCTTTACTGATCCTGGCCAGCGCCCGGCCGGACTTCCTAGCCCGTGGGATCGGCAGTTTCCGGGATGCGGATGTGATCGACCTGGGTCCGCTGCCCATCGATCCCGGATTGGTCAGGGACGCTTATCCTGTATTAAGGAAGGAATCGGAGGACCTGCTGAGACTGTTGATCGAGCGCTCCAAGGGCAATCCCTACTTCCTGGAAGAGATGGTCAAGAACGTGGTCATGGATGGAGAAGTGGATCAGCGGCGGGTGAAAAAGCTCCCAGAGACCCTGGAAGCACTGTTGCAAATGAGGCTGGATACCCTTTCCCTGGAGGGGAGGGCGACAGCCTATTTTGCGGCTGTTTCCGGGCGTGTGTTCTGGAAAGGCTCGGTGCTAGCAGCCTTCCGGGGAGCTCCTGGAGTGACTCAGGTGCTGGATGTCTCCAGCCTCAATCTGGTTGGAAAAGTAGCTAAAGCCCTGGATGAGATGATGGAAAAAGAATTGGCATTCCTGCGTGTAGGCAGCGCTTTTTCGGGAGACAGGGAGTACATCTTCAAGCACGGACTGCTTCAGGAAGTCGCCTACCGGCGCCTGCCAGAGGAATTGAAGGTTGAATGCCACCGGGCGGTCGCTTATTGGCTGGCCGAGCGGGTGGGACCCGAGAGAAGCATTTGTGTTGCCCACCATTTTGAACAGGCTGGGATTCTGGACCAGGCTCAAGCTTACTATACTGCGGCAGCTGAGCAAGCCCGGGAGCAGGGGGAAGACCAAGAAGCTGATGATATCAGCTACTACGCTCGCACCCTTCATTAAGGTAAGATTAACCCATGGCGAAAATATATCTGGAAGACATACCTCTTGAGGAGGCTCAAGCGCGTTTCCGTTCAGCGGTCCAGGATGCTGGGATGGGGGATGTGCTGGGTACCGAGAGCCTGCCGCTCAGCGATGACTTGCTCGGACGCGTCTTGGCGGAAACAGTCTGGGCTCGGATCAGTTCTCCTCACTACCACGCTTCGGCCATGGATGGATTTGCTGTGCGGTCTGGGAGCACCCATGGGGCGCTGGAAACGGTCCCCCTTGACCTTGAATATGGCAGGGACGCTGTGTATCTGGATACTGGCGACCCGCTACCCGACTGGGCTGATGCTGTGATCCCGATTGAGAACATCGAACCCCTGGACAAGACAGGGAAGGTCGCTGCTGATCCCAGGAAGCCTGCTCAGCTGCGGATCCGGGCTTCTGTCTCTCCCTGGACTCATATCAGGGAGATGGGGGAGGACATGGTAGCCACTCAATTAGTGCTGCCCAGCGGAGAAGAGATCAGGCCCGTTGACCTGGGAGCCGCAGCCGGCTGCGGCTACGATGCGTTGGTCGTGGCCCGCAAACCCAGGGTCGCAGTCATTCCTACGGGAACCGAGCTTGTCTACCCGGGAGAGCCTTTGAATCCCGGGGATGTCATCGAATACAATGCCATTGTCCTGGCAGCCCAGATCCGGGAGTGGGGGGGTATACCGACCCGCCTGGAGAAAACCCCAGATGATTTCCAGAAGATCAGGAGTCAGGTGCTGAAAGCGGCCGAGGACAATGACCTGGTGCTGCTCATCGCAGGTTCTTCAGCGGGCTCTGAGGATTATTCCGCTCGCATCGTGGAGGACCTGGGGCGGCTGCTGGTGCATGGTGTGGCTGTGCGGCCGGGTCATCCGGTGATCCTGGGTATGATCGATCTCCCGGATAGGTCGATCCCGATCGTCGGTGTCCCGGGTTTCCCGGTCTCTGCGGCATTAACGGCGGAGATCTTCATCCAGCCTGTGCTGGAAACCTGGCTTGGAAAAACCCCCTCCCGTCCAGAGCGGATCGAGGCCAGGATCACTCGTAAGGTCAACTCCAGGGCGGGCGATGATGAATATATGCGAGTCGCGGTAGGGTACCTGGGTGAGAAAGCGCTGGCAGCCCCGCTGTCGCGGGGGTCTGGTGTGATCACCTCACTGGTACGGGCAGATGGACTGGTGATCATTCCCCGCGGCGTCCAGGGCCTGCAGGCGGGGGATCCGGTCACTGTCGAACTCTACCGCCCCAGGGAGGTGCTGGAGCGGACGATCTTCGCGATTGGATCCCATGATCTCACGCTCGATCTCATGGCCCAGTTCCTGGCAGCCCGCCAGCGGCGGTTGACGTCGGTCAATGTGGGCAGTCTGGGTGGGATCCTGGCCTTGAAGCGGGGAGAGACACACCTGGCAGGCTCTCATTTGCTGGACCCAGCGACCGGGGAATACAATCTCGCTTATCTGGAGCAGTATGTGCCCGGCCTCCCATTGCGCGTAGTCACTTTGGTTGGCAGGTCCCAGGGTTTGTTCCTGGCGCCTGGCAACCCCAAGAGGATCGCGGGATTGGAGGATCTGGGTCGAGCTGGGATCTCCTTTGTGAACCGCCAGCGTGGATCAGGAACCCGGCTGCTGTTGGATTATCACCTGGAGCAGGCAGGTATCCCCCCGGAAGCTGTCCAGGGCTACGATCACGAGGAGTTCACGCATCTGGCAGCGGCGGCTCTGGTGAGATCTGGCAGAGTGGATTGTGCCTTGGGGATCGAAGCGGCCGCCTTTGCCCTGGAGCTGGATTTCCTGCCCCTGTTCACGGAGCGCTACGATTTGATCATTCCTCTGGAATTTGCCGACTCGGATCTGCTGGCGCCTCTGCTGGCTCTGTTGGAGGATGATTCTTTCAAAAAAGCGGTCAGCGAACGCCCCGGATATGATGTCTCGCAGATGGGCAGGGTGGTAGCGGAGCTTCCCGGTACAGCAAATTGAGGTTCACAACCGGATAAACTCGTCTATAATGGATGTGATTTAGCAGGCAATTTTGATAATTTGGGAGGAAGAGGTATGGCAGTAGTCAAGAAAACCCGAGGAGTGATCGGAATCCTCACCGGCGGCGGTGATGTCCCAGGATTGAATCCAGCCATCCGGGCAGTTACCATCAGGGCTTTGCGGGAAGGCTACCAGGTGATCGGTCTGCGGCGCGGCTGGGCAGGCATCATGGAGCTGAAAAAAGAGAAGGATGCGGATAATCAATTTAACTATGAGGTGCTGACAGAAACGCTGGTAAACAAGATGGGACGCACTGGGGGCACCTTTTTGCACACCTCGCGGACCCGGCCCAGCAAGGTCAAGAAAGCGGATGTTCCGGTCCACCTGCGAGATAAATACAACCAGGAAGTCAACGATCTTACTCCGGAAGTGATCGCCAATCTGGATCACCTGGGGATCGATTACCTGATCCCGATTGGCGGGGATGACACGCTCAGCTACGCGGTAGAGCTGTACCAGAAAGGCGTCAAAGTGGTCTGCATTCCCAAGACGATGGACAATGACGTCCCGGGTACGGATTACTGCATCGGTTTCAGCACTGCCGTCACCCGAACGATCGAGATTGTCAACAACCTCCGGACCACGGCAGGTTCCCACGAGCGTTTCCTGGTGTTGGAGGTGTTCGGCCGGTACGCAGGTTTCACTGCGATGCTGCCCACGATGGCTGGGGCTGCTAATCGCTGCGTGATCCCGGAATACAAGTTCGACATCGATCTGCTGGCGCAGCTGATGTCGGAGGACCGCTATAAGAATCCCAGCCGCTATTCCATCGTCTTGGTATCTGAGGGGGCTATGTTCAAGGGTGGTGAAATGGTCTTTGCCGATAACAAAGCTGACGCGTACGGACATAAAAAGCTGGGCGGCATCGGGGATCTGGTCTCAGAGGAGCTCAAAGAGCGCTCTGCCAAATACAATGATGGCAAGAAGATCAATGTTGTCAACCAGAAACTGGCCTATATGGTTCGGGGAGGCAGTCCGGACGCGATCGATTCCATCGTTCCCATGGCTTACGGCAACCTAGCCCTGGACCTGGTCCTGGAGGGTGTCCACGGACGGCTGGTTGTGCTCAGGAATGGCCGCTATGACAATCTGCCGATCGAAGTGTTGACCGGGAAATCCAAGACCGTGGATGTCGAGCGCTTTTACAACAAGGAACGGCTCCGTCCACATTACAAGAAGTTTGCCATGAAGCCCCTCTTCATCATGATGTCCGAGGATGGATAGAAGGGCGTTCAAGGCCTCCAGCGGGTGATGTTATAATGGGATTAAGCCGTTCAGATGATCATGACCGAAAGGAGGGACAAAGTGTCTTGTGAAACTGATAGTAATGGCAGGCTGATTCCCAGGTGGTTCTGGACCTTATTTGTTTGCCTGCCGCTGGGCTTGATGGCTTGGTGGTTCTTGCGTTGGTTCTTTCTCCCCAGCTATAAGCGGACTTCCTCAGTGGAGATAGAAGCTCCTCGGGCTCGGGTCGTCAGACAGCCGGTAAAGAAAGATGATTTCCAGCGTCTGAAGGGGATTGGCCCCAAGACTGCAGGTGTGTTGTATCAGGCCCGTGTTTATTCCTTTGAGCAGCTGGCCTTAATGGATCGCGATAAATTGGCAGGTATCTTGAAGGATCATAATCTGTCGGCGAGGGGGATCGATTTCTGGCAAAAGCAAGCTGCCCTGGCAGCCGCCGAAGATTGGAAAGGTCTGCAAAAACTCCAGGAATGAGAACGAGTGTTACAAGAGAATCCCGCATCAATTATATCGGATGCGGGATTTTTATTTGTGCTGCTCAGTTGTTCTGGGCAGGACTACCTGGAGATGGCAAGCTTGACCATTTTTCCTGATTTATCGAATGTCACCCGAGCATAGTGGCGGTGGATGGTCTTGCCGCTGTTCTGGGGGATCTCATACTGCTTGCTCAAGGTGACGACATGGCGCTGCCCGAGAGTCTCTTGGTGAACCTTGCTTCCGAAGCGGGCTGTCGCACATTGATGACCTTCTCCGCTGCAGACATCCTTTTCCATGCTGAGTACCATCTCTGCATCTTCCATGCCTGGTAGATAGCGTTTGACGACATGTTTCACATGCATCAATGTGGCAGAGGGGATATCCGTGGTCAGGTTCGAGCGATCGCAGACGGTTTTCACCTCCGCTGGAGTATAGCGAGGCTCAACCGCTGCTTTGGATTCTTTGCGTTCAGCCGTTTCCGGGCTTGCCAGGGGATCCCCGAAGTGCATGAAGGAGATCAGGGTCTTCTGGTCCTCTCCGTCCAGATAGCCCTGCCTGGCATTCATCTCTCGGGCTAATTCGATCTTGGCTTTCTGCAGAGCTATACCGCTGTAAATACCCTGGCTGATGAATTTCCAGTAGTAACCTGCCAGCAGGTCAGCAGCGATCAAGGGCGGAGCAACCGAACCGTAAGCAGTCACCGAAGAGCCTACCACGGCATGCGAACCCCGCGAGAGATATTTGAGGGAAATGGAATCCTCGATCTCCCGACCTTTGAGATGGACCCCATAACAGGCTTCGGAGAAGACGAATAATGGGGCATCCTCATAGGCATTGATATCCTGGGGCCGCAGCGCGACCGGGTAATCCGGACCGGGACTGCTGTTTGTGAAGTCCCGCTGCCCGTACCAGTCCGGGGAATCCTCTACACCATGCAGATTGAAGTACCCATAGCGCGTGATGGGAACTGGAATCTCTGTTTCCTTGCTAAAAGGCGGTGATGTGACCAGTTCTCCCCGCTCCCGGATGATCTTGAAGACCTCTAAAGAAGCGATCTTCCAGGCTTCAGCCGCATAACCAAAGCTCTGATTCTCAGTGGAGGGCCCGGCGAACAGCTTGGCAAGCCATTCCAGGAAAAGCTGCCAGATCGACTTCCGCTTTTCGCTAACACCCATGTGGTGCTCACTAACGTGGCGCAGAAGGTCCAGCAGGAGTCCGGGATCGCTTCCCGCTCCTCCTGGGAGCCGGCCGACCGGCCATTCAGGGATGAAATAATTTTCATCCAGTGTGCCGTAGGGATTATCTGAGGGGACCTCGGGATCGACGTCAGCCACGGGGTTAGGCAGATTATGGTAGGGTACCACATCCGGTCCGCCAACGATCAGCAGGGCGCCGATCATCAATCCTTTACTGGCCAGGACCTGTTCCAGATCCGCCAGGGCCAGTTTCAAAGCCCAGGGATCGTCCGCTACCGTGGGTTTCAACCCGAAGTTCGCCATGCTGGAAGGATCATCCGCCAGCAGCATCACTGCGCCCCAACCTGGCTTGAGACGCACTGCGTAAGTGGTCTTTTTCATCTCCTCGATGATGATGGCCGCTGTCTCTGGGCCGTACTTCTTCTCCAACCCTTTCCGGGTGGAAAAAACAATGTACATGGGAAAATTCCCGGAAGCCCGCTTTCCGCGAGGTCCGGTTTCCAGATCCAGATCATCATCGATCTCGATCAAATGCTCTGCGCCTGGTAGATCCTTGGACTCTACGGTCTCGCTGTAGCTGAAATACTCTTTGCCGTTATCTTCCCTGTCCGGGATGCCTGCGGGCAGCTGGTTCCAGCCTAAGGCTCCGCTAACAGCGGCTGGAAGGCGAATGTCCAGGACTGCTTGAAGATCGTTCGGCCACAGGTTCTGGTACGCGTGATGGGGACCCCAC
Organism: Anaerolineales bacterium; assembly: GCA_045888315.1. Taxonomy (GTDB): domain Bacteria; phylum Chloroflexota; class Anaerolineae; order Anaerolineales; family UBA11858; genus B10-G9. The sequence continues at coordinate 29,595 of JBGCVQ010000069.1, forward strand.
AAGCGCTGAGCTACCTGGCCGCTGATGTCGCGGGAAGCGGCCCGATGGATCAAACCTACACCTTTATCACTCTGGCCTCCCTTGATCAGGGCATCTGCCTGGAGAAGCAGGGGCAGCAGAGCGTCAGGATATTTGTTATGGTAGTGTTCTGCCATCTGGCGCAGAGCCAGATCGGGTGTCTCTGGATCCGCCGCCATCAATTCCAGGTGGCTGACGGCTGCCAGGGGGGAAGCGGGGTCCTTTGCCAATACCCCTGGCAGGGATCCTGCAGCAGCTTCCAGGTTGCCTTGCGAGAGCTCGGAGCGCAATGCTGCCAGCGGTTCAGCCCACAAGGGAAGCATGCTCCTTACAGATTTATCCCTGAAAGCCCGCTGGTTGGGCGCAATTGCGAACAGCTCTCCGGAGATCTTTCCTCTCCTGTCCTTCTCGGTAGTGACCTCATACCGCAGCAGCTGGGCTTCAGCATACGCTGGATCCGCTTGGCAGATCCTTTCCAAGAGCTCACCGGCCTGCCCGGTGTTGAGTGTCTTGGAGACCGCCTGGGCATGGATCAGCTGTACAGGAAGGTCGCCGGGAAAAACTGCCAGCCAGCTCAAGGCGGTTTTCCTGATGAAGCTGTACTCGTTTACCGAGGCGGCTACGCCCAGGAGGTCAAGCAGCTTTGTCCGCTGCCAGGGTTCACCCTGATGGGGGAGGGAGAAGGGAGTTGTGGTCATAAGCTTGTCTTCCGCATTGTTAAGGGCTTTCTCACATCTGATCCCAGTTGCTTATCCTTTTAGACTGGAACTTCATGTTTATTGTTTTCGCCATGGACCAGGTTCAAGGTCACCAGCACACCCAGCTGGCGGTGGATCTTGAGGTCATTGGGCGCCAGCTTGCTGGCTTTCCGGAGCATTTTCTCAGCTTGGCTGTACTTTTTGAGTTCTTTGAGAACCTTGCCTGCCTGGTAGTAGGCTTCCGCTTCATCCGGCTCGATCTCGATAGCTTCCTGGATCCGGCTGAGGGCCATGTCATACTGCCTTCGGTCATAATGGACCCGGCCCAGTTCGAGGATGGCATCGTAATTCGGCTCAACCAGTTTCTTGGCTTGGTAAAGGTGGTGGACAGCCTGGTCAAGCTGCCCGTTGTTCCGCAGCAGCTTGCCAGTGATCAGATAAAGGTGGGCTTTCTGTTCATTGGTATGCCCGATGTCATCTCTGCCCAGTGCTTCCAGCGCGGTCCGGATCGCCTCGTCCAGTTCACCTGCTTCAGCCAGGGTGCTCACTAAATCGATGATCAAGGGGTAGCGGTCGGGGTAGCTGCTGCTGATGATGCGCAGTTGGTCGACTGCTGCGTGAGGACCCTCGATCTGCTTGATCATTGCTGCCCGCTCTAATTTCAGGGACAGGGAATCCTCTTCGAGATTGATGGCTTTTTCGATCACCCGCATTGCCTGATCGCTTTGTTTCTGGGCAGTCAGGGTCCGGGCAAACAGCGCCAAGAGCTCGGTATCATTGGGTTCTTGTCCCAGGAGTGCCACCAAGTGCTTTTCGGATTCTCTGTATTTCCCATTCTCGAAATTCAGCAAAGCCGCTGTCTTCCTGGCTTCCTTGTGCTCTGGTGCCAGGGATAAGGCTTGATTGATGCTTGCCAAAGCTTCCGGCATGCGCTGCTGGGCTCGTTTGGCAAGGGCCCGCTGGATCCAGGCATCCGCCAACTCAGGATTGATCTCCAGGGCTTTTTCGAAGCACTTCACTGCCGGTAAGGTCTGTTTGGCATTGAGGTGGATGGTTCCCAGGGCAAGGTAATGACCTGTGTATTCCGGTTCAAGATCGATAGCCTTCTGGTAGTGATCAACAGCCTGGGTATACTCCTGGGAGATCTCAGCTGCCTGGGCAAACCAGCGGGGTTCCGCGTCCCAGGTCTGGAGAGCTTTTTCCATGGCTTGTTCCGCTCCGGCCAGATCGTCCACATCACGGGCCGCTTGAGCTAACAGGACATAGAAGATAGGAACCTGGCCGAGGGCGGAGCGTTTGCTGGCTTCCAGGGCGGAGTGGGCTGCTTTATATGCCTTGTCCGGCTGGATTTTCAAAAGAGCCAGACTGATCTGGGCGTCAAGCTGGGGATCCTGGCCAAGATCAGAGAACCCTTTCTCAGCTGCCTGGGCAGCGAATACCTTCTGTCTGCTGTGCCGGTAGGCGGCAATCGCAGCAGCCCGATCCCGGGGACTTTCCGCCAAAGCTTGGAGTATCTCTGCATGGTCCTGGGTGGGCGTGAACACGGCATTGCCCCGGGCTGATAAATGTCGAACCAGGTCAGTGTCTGCGTCAAGGGCCTCGAGGGCTTTCAAGCAAGCCTGGAAGTTTTTATATACCTCATTCGAGAGGCAGATCGTGCCGGGTGCGTTGTGGATGACTTTAAAGGTCTCGTAAAAACGTCTGGTCTCTGCCAGCTCTATATAGCCAGCTGCCAGTTCGTATAAGGCGCGCTTCTCTTTTGGCGATGTATCCACCGCATGCTGCAGATGGGCTGCTGCCTCATCCCAGCAGAGGATCTCAAGGGCAGTCTTTCCCAGGGCGATCTCCATGCCGGTGGGGAAAATCCGGTCAGCAAGTGGTGTCTTCTTCCAATTATCAAGGGCCTCGTAATAGCGGTTCCGGGATTCCTCCAGAAGTCCCTGGCGGTTGAGGATCCGGGCTTGCAGCGCGCCGACCCTGGGATGGCCAGCTTGGAGGAGGACCAACTGGTTGCTGATCTCGGCTGCTTTGATTTCTTCTCCTTGGTCAAGAGCCGTCTCTGCGGCCATGCAGAAGGCGATCAATTCTCCTTCGGAAAGGGTCTCTGCCTGGGTGATATCCGCGACATCCAGGTTGATAAGCAGGTCCGAGGCGGTTTCCCCCCGCAAGGTCGCCAGGGCCAGGTCCGCAGCCAGAGCGAGGACATCGGAGCTCTCCTGTGGGGGCTCCTGGCTCTGGATGGCTGTAAGTGCTTCCTGGGCGTGATAAAAAGCGTCTTCATATGCTCCTGTCTGGCGCTGAACCCTGGCTAACTTGGCTTGCAGAGCAGATTCGCCGGGGACCAACTCCAGGGCATTTTCCAGACTGGCGATCGCTGCCTGGTTCCTGCCGCTTTTGATCAATAGATCAGCTTTTTGGATGCGCCATTCCGGTTCATCCAGCTCAGCGCTGATGGCTTGGTCCAGCAAATCGAGCGCTTTTTGATAATCCTCAACCTGTTCATAGCCGGCTGCTTGGAGAGACCAGATCTTGGGGAGCAGGGGGGAAGGTTCTGGGTTCGCCTCGCAGATAGTGATGGCTTTTGATAGGCTTTCCAGGCCGATCTCCAGCTCTCCCAACTTGATCAATTCCCGGCCGGCGGACAGTAGATCCTCAGGCTGGATATCTTCAAAACTGGCCAGGGTCGAGAAGGCAGCGGCGGATTCCTTAAGATTGCCTGCGGATGCCTGCGCTCTGCCCAGGTGGAGGTAAGCTGCGGGCAGGTCAGGATTGACCAGGATGAGGTTCTTGATAGCGCTGATCCCCTCTTCAGGACAGCCAAGTTCCAGTGTGAACTCTGCGATCCAGGACAGGTTCTCGGGATCTTGGGGAGCGATCTCGGCAGCCCGGCGGGCAGTATCCACAGCATTGTCGATCAAATCAGCAGCCTGGTAGGCTTTGGCAAGGTTGCGGATCAAACCCAGATCGGAAGGGAATCTATCCTGTCCGTCTTTCAAGGCAGCGATGGCTGTTTCGATCTCGCCCAATTTCAACGCTGCGTTTCCCAAACCAACGCTGATCCGCGGGGACCAGACCGGGTCGATCATCAGACCGCTTTCCCGAACTCGCTGGAATGACAGGACGGATTTCTTGTAATTTCCTTCAGCTGCCTGGGCTTCAGCCAGCAGGACCCGGGCGATCTCATTATCTGGATCAAGCTCCAGCGCTTTTGCGAGCGCTTCGGAAGCGCGCTTGGTATTGTCGCCCAGCTGGAGCAGCGCGTCGGCATACATCAGGTATGCCTGGGCATCCTCTGGATTGTGGTCCACAACCTGGACCAGGTAGGGAAGCGCCTCAGCGGGCTGGTGGACTTCCAGCAGTAATTTTCCGTAGAGGTAGTTGGCCTGTTGATTGGCTGGGTAGCGCTGATTGAGGTCCTTGAGTATGGTCCGGGCCTGATCATAGTGCCCCAGCTGATGATAGGTTTCGCTGATCCCTAATTCGATAGCAGTGACTGCCTTCTGGTCACATCCTTCCGCCTCAGCTGCAGCGGAGGCTTTCTGGTAGATCTCCAGCGCTTTTGAATAATTCCGCTGCCGGAATTCGATCTGCCCCAATTGGGTGTAAAGGCGAGCTTTGCTCGTGGCAGCGGTCAGGCCGGATTTGAGCGTCTGGAGCGCCTGGTCGATGGATTTTGCCCCCAGCTGGCATTCTGCCAGGGTGAGCCAGGAACTTTCCAGAGCAGGATCGATCTCCACGGCCCGGGTGAGGTGGGCGAAGCCCTCCTGAGACTTATCCAAGGCGCAGAGGGATTTTCCTTTCAGCCCCAAGGCCAGGCTGTTATCCATGTCCTGGGCTAGGATCTGGTTGCAGGCAGAAACCGTGCGGTTGAAATGTCCGGCGGAATAGGCGCAATCCGCAAAGGACAGCAAATCCTCAAGAGGAAGGACAGAATGGGATGCCAGCCCACCTTCCGGGGAACCCTGACCTTTGGTGAGAATGCTGGCGCGTACCTCCAGAGCTTCTGTCCAGGATTGGGCATCTTCCAGGTAGCCTGCCAGCTTGCGCTGCAGGTTGATGTCCTTGGGAACCAGCACGGTCAGGATTTGGGCGGCTTTGGCGGCTTCCTGGTAGCTGCCCAGGCTGCGAAGGGATTCAATATAATTGAGGTGGGACTCCAGGTGGTTGGGGTATTTGTCCAGGTACGCCCTGGCTGCCAGCTGGCTCTCCTCGAACAGACCCAGCTTGAACAGCAGGCTGCTCAACCTTTCTGGCGGGGTAGCGCCAGCTGAGAGCTGAAGTGCCTGGCGGCCCAGCTGCTCTGCCCGGACGGGCTGCTGCTGTGTCTGAGCGAACTCACCCAGAACAAGAAGCAATCCAGGATCCTCCGGCAGAGGATCAGGTATCTTCCCGACCAGGTCAGCTACCGCAGCATATTGTTTCTTCTCCAGCAGGGCATGGATGATATCGGCGATCTCTCCCAGATTCTCCGACATTTGGTCCAGGTTGCCGAGCGTGCCCTTTAATTCCTGCCAGGCAGGATCGCTGATCTGTGGTTCGTCGAGATAGGACTTGACCTTATTGAGGTTAGCAGTCAGTTTTCCCTGGATGCGGTGGTTCTTTTCAGCGGCTTTTTCCAGCAGTGTCAGGGCTTTGGACTGGTTGCCGGCCAACTGATTGAGGGTGGAAAGGACCAGGATCTCTGGCACCGTTTCTGGTTTGAGATCCAGGCTGATCAATAAAGCCTGGGCGATCATGAAGGCCAGCTCAGGGACTTCCTTCTCTATTACCTTCAGCCACTTCTCAAGTTCGCTGATCTCCAGCTTCGAGACAACCTCGATCAAGATCTCAGTCAGCACTTGTGGTTGGATTGGGTTGGCAAGCAGTACCTGCAACGCCGCTTCAGGCTCCAGATTTTGAAGGAACTCCGTCCTGTTCTCGACCAGGCTGAATAGAACGGCCAGAGGACCGGTCCAGGGGACGCGCTGGGAGAACTGGTCAATGATCTCTTTCCAGCCTTTTCCGGCATCCCGTTCAGCCAATAGACCCAGGGCCAGCAGGATGCTTTCGATCACATCCGGGGGATTTTCCAGGTCTTTTTGATAGTCTTGGGAGGCGCGGTGCACTTCCCCCTTGATCTCCGCGGAAAGCTCATCGAAGGAATGAACTGGAACCGGTATCTCCTCGTGGCCTTCTTTGGCAAGCCAGGCAGCGCTGATGCGGGCCGGGGACCAGTTCTCTGGATCCGGACCCAGCTCATCTATCAAGTTCTGCGAGAAATCAACGCTGTCCAGACTTTTCCAGATCGTGGGATTCCGCCGCAAGGCGGTAATTGCCCAGCTCCAGGACTCTTCAGGAAAGATATTCTTCAGGGTGGTGAGACGTTGAAGTTCCAGTTTTTCCATCGCTATTCCGTTAGTTGAGGCCAATATACAGGGTCAAGAAAATTCCCAGGATCATGAAGACCGATCCGCTGACGATCAGGAACACGCCAATCCCTTTTGTGGTCTGGATCAGCTCGCTGGTTGCCGCCATCAAGGAAGAAGCATTGTCGACTAACCCCGAGAGATCGTCGGCTATACCTTTTTCGGTGATGTGCAGGATCGATTTGCTGACAGCCCGGGTCTCTTTCCCGATGGATCGGATCACCAGGATAGCAACGCCGGTTGCAAAGGTGATCAAACCGATCAAGAAAAGGCCTGAGGCCATAGCGGATAAAACACGGGCGATATCAAAAACGGTCATAGTCATTGTGGACTCCTTTTGGTGATAATTTCTATTTGTGCAAGATATATGCCGTCCAGCTTTTCTCAGCCTGGGGTAGGTTTCCAGAGTTGATTGGGGGACTGAGGAGAAGGATGCAAGAACTGCACCATTCTTGAGTTTCCCTGGCAAGTCCTGGTCGTACGGTGCTTGACCGCTGGCTCACCGGGAAGGACAGAACCTGCTATTGACGAAAAAGAGCGGGCAAGATACAATCTCCCCTGCTTAAAAACCGGTCGGACAGCAGGGTCTGGACAAAGCGCTCTACCGGTTTCCGTCAGGTTTGAAAAGCAGGAATGTTCACACAATTCTAGAGGAGCGAAGGTAACTTCTTCAAAGGAAGTGAGAGGCGCTTCGAGGAAGGAAATCATGGAAGAATATGCATTGGAAGCACAGAAGAGAGAGATCCTTGGCAAGAAAGTCAAAGCTCTCCGTAGGGAAGGCAAACTCCCGGGAGTGATCTACGGCAGCGGGATCGAACCCCAGCCGATCACCCTGGATAGGAAAGAGGTCCGCCAGACCCTGAAAATCATTGGCGCCAATACGCTGGTGACCGTCAAGATCGGCAAGCAGGAGCACCTCGCCCTGGTGAGGGATATCCAGCGTGAAGTCATCATGCAGGATCTGCTGCACATCGATTTCCAGGCAGTGTCCTTGGAGGAGAAGATCACCACTACGGTGCCGATTGCTGTGGAAGGCGATGCGCCTGCAGTCAAGGAGTATAACGCGGTGCTGACGCCTGGACTGATCGAGCTCCAGATCGAAGCCAAGGCCAAGGATCTACCGGATGCCATCACTGTCGATGTCTCGAGCTTGATGGAGATCGGCGATCACATCATGGTCAAGGATCTGATAGTGCCGGCAGAGGTTACCGTGCTGGACGATCCGGATGAGATTGTCTACGTCGCCGCTGCCCAGACGCTGATGGAGATCGAGGAAGAAGTGGAAGAGGGTGCTGAACTCTTCGAAGAGCTCACCGATGCTGAACTCATGGAAGGTGTAGAAGAGGACGTTGCAGAAGAGCCTGAAGAGGACTAGGACTTCATCTTGAATCTAAGGAAACCATCCCTGTTGGTGAGAACCTGATGGGATGGTTTTTCCTTTAATAATTAAGGTAAACTCAAAGAAGCGATGAAGAAAGTGACCCTGGTTGTAGTGGCGATCGTGATTGCTGCCGGGCTGGCAGGCTGCGGATCTGCGCCTGAGAGTCCGGCCGGGGAATCCCTGGCAGCTACCCTCACGCCAACCCCTGAGAGCACGCTTTCTCCCCAGGAGCGATATCCAACCTCCGGCGTGATCTCGCAGTGGGTTCTGAGCGCTGAGGCCAGCTCTGAGTTTGCCGATCCTGAGTGGAGTGCCGCTCAGGCAGTGGGACGTCCAGATTCACCCGGCTGCGGAGATTACCAGTTAGCCTGGGCTTCAGCGCCCAGCGATTCCATCGAAACCCTGGAACTGACATTTGAGGTTGGCGTGTTTCCCCTCGAGATCACTATCTATGAGAGCTTCAACCCGGATCAGGTTGTGAAGGTGGAAGTCTACAATCCAGAAACAGGGGGGTATTATACTGTACTCCAGAAAAACCCCACACCCATCGAACGTCCCTGTCCCTATCAGCTGACCGTTCCGGTCGAGGGTATAGAATTCAGGACGGATCGGGTCCGGATCACGGTTGATCAATCCCAGCTGGGATTGGGGTGGAATGAGATCGACGCGGTAGAACTGGTAGGGGCGATCAGTCTGCCTGAAAGCGGGGATTGATTCAGGAATCCCCCTGGATGATCTCCAGGAAATCGACCACAATGCGGGCTGTCGCGCCCCACAGGATCTCACCTTCGTAGGCATTATAGAAGATCACTGGCAGATCCTTACCCGGCTCCTTGGGTGATTGCCAGGCTTTGATCTCGCGGTTGTTTGGATCGTTGAGCCAGTCCAGCGGGATCAGGATCGTTTTCTCGACTTCCTGGGGGGATAGTATCAGGGGGTAAGGCCAGGGCAGCAGTCCCACGAACGGGCTCACCTCATAATCGGTGACAGTCGTGATCGAGCAGGAGCGCCCCAGGATGCGGATGTCACCTGGTGCCAGACCGATCTCCTCGCTGGCTTCCCGGAGAGCGGTTTGCAGCAGTCCTTGATCGCCGGGTTCGGCTCTGCCGCCTGGAAAAGCGATCTGTCCGCTGTGGCGGTCATGCTGCTGGAGGGTGCGTTTGATGAAGAGTATCTTCCAGGAACCAGCCTCTTGGAGCAGGGGTATGAGCACACCAGCGGGCAGCTTACGGCCCGACTCGATGCCCGGGAGCGGGGGGCAGGCTTGATTTTCCTGCTCATTGACCAGGGCCAGGGCTTTGCGGATCCGGTCAGTCTGGATGTCCATCAGCTGTCCAGCTGGCTGAGCCAGCTGACGAAGAACAAGGTGATCAAGCTGCCCAGCGCGCCAAAGCCTCCCTGGACGGGTCCGATCATCAGGATATCCACGCCCCAGGCGGTTCCCAGCTTGTGGCCCAGAAAAAAACCTCCCCAGGAAAGGATCAGCATAAACAGCAGGCGCCAACCGCTGCCACCTTTCCAGAAGTGGAACCCTGCTCCCAACAGGGTTGCCAGCAAAAAACTGTAAATAAAAGCAGGCGCGGTCATAGTTTCTCCGGTCGGATGATGCCACCCCCCAAGCACAGGTCATCTTGATAGAAGACTGCCGCTTGGCCAGGTGTTATATCCGGGAGTACCTCATCCAGCTGGACACCGGCTCCCCCATCGTCCAGGGGGGTCACCCATCCGGGAACGGGTCTGGATTGATAGCGGATCTTGATCTGGACTCGAGTGGACCTGTCAGGGGCTTTCCCGGAGATCCAGTTGACTGTCCTGGTAGCGAACTCGGATCTGCCGAGCTGATCTTTGAATCCGATCACCAGGGTATTGCGATCTGGATCCTTCTGGACCACATAATAAGGCTCTTTTCCAGAGATGCCTAAGCCCTTTCGCTGACCGATGGTGAAATCTGCCAGCCCGCTGTGTTCTCCGAGTTTATTCCCTTCCAGATCCTGGATCGGTCCTGGTAATTGTGAGCCAGGATCTTCCCGTCGCAGGAATTCGCGGTAATCACCTCCCTGGCCGACAAAGCACAGATCCTGGCTGTCCGGACGGTCCGCAGCAGATAAGCCCAATTCCCCGGCCAACTGCCTGACCTGTGTTTTTGTGAGCTCTGCCAGAGGGAAGAGCGTTCTCTGGAGCTCTTGTTGGGTGAGCACGTGCAGGAAATAGGATTGATCTTTTTCTGTATCATGGTTCCTGAGCAGCTGGACTTCCCCGTTGGGAATCTTCTGGATCCTGGCGTAGTGTCCGGTGGCAATCCCCTCGGCGCCTAATGCCTTGGCGCGCGCGAGCAGGAATTTCCAGCGGATCAAGAGGTTGCAGCGCAAGCAGGGATTGGGCGTGAGGCCCTCCCGGTAATCCTTAAGGAAAGGCTCTACGACAGCCTCGTAGAAAGCTTCCTTGGCATCCATGACATAGAAGGGGATCCCCAACTGGCCGGCAACCTGCCTGGCTTCGACCACAGCGTCGGGGGCGCAGCAGCGATTGAGAGTGCCCGGGTCACTCCACAGCCGGAGCATGACGCCGATGACATCATAACCCTGGTCTTTCAGCAGTGCTGCCGCCAGGGAACTATCCACGCCGCCGCTCATGCCCACAACGATCCGGGTACCTGGTGCTGGTGCCATCACCTGGCTTCCCTGGTCCGCTGGACGCATCCTGGCAGCACATCCAAGAAGCGGTTGATCTCGTCCGCGGTGGTGTCCTTACCCAGGGTCACCCGCAGTGAACCGAGGGCCCATTCCCTGGTGTACCCCAGGGTTGTCAATACCGATGAGGGCCGGGGATCCCCTGTTTTACACGCTGAACCGGAGGAACAGGCAAAGCCCTCGCTGTCCAGCACCTGGATCAAGAGATTGCCGTCCAGATCCTCGAAGACGAAACTAGCATGGTTTGGGAGCCGGTTCTCCAGTCCTGCTCCGGTGAGCTGACTGCCGGGGATCTCCTGCAGCACATTTGATATGATTCGATCGCGGAGCGGGACAAGGTGAGCGATCCGCCGAGCGCTCTCATCCTGGACCAGCTGGTAGGCTCTGGCCATACCTGCGATCAAGGGAACGTTTTCTGTTGCGGCCCGCAGCCCGAATTCCTGAGATCCCCCGGTCTGGATAGGAGCGAGTGGTGTGCCCTGGCGGACATAGAGCAACCCAACGCCTTTTGGCCCATAAAATTTATGGGCTCCCAGTGAAAGGAGGTCTACCTTCAGATCCTCGACCAGCAGGGGGTAATGGGCAGCGTACTGCAGGGCGTCACAGTGGAAGGGGATTCCCCGCTGGCGACAGAGCGTTCCGATCTCTGCGATGGGGTTGATGGTGCCGATCTCGTTGTTGGCGCCCATGACTGATACCAGGGCGGTCCTATCGCCCAGGTGGTCTTCCAACTGATCCAGCTCTACTTGTCCTGTGGAGTCGACTGGCAAAGTTACCAGCTCAAATCCGTGCACTTCGGCTAGCTGCTGGGCTGTGACCTGGACTGCTGGGTGTTCCACTGGAGAGATCAGGATCTGATCATATCCCCCCTGTTCCCTCCTGGCGAAAGCCGTACCCCGTAACGCCAGATTGTCGCTCTCTGAGCCGCAGGATGTGAAGATGATCTCCTGGGCCTTGGCACCTAGATTTTCCGCCAGGCTGCGGCGGGCGTCCTCAAGGATTGTCTCCGCCTGCTGGCCGAAGAAATGCAGGGATGACGGATTCCCAAAAGTGTCTTCGAATAAAGGCTGCATGGTTTCTATCACGCGTCTGTCAATTGGCGTGGTTGCAGCGAAATCAAGGTAGGTGTGTGAGTTCATAGCTGTCCAGCGATTATAGCATGCCGCTCTTACCCTGGTAAATCTACAGCCAACCCATCATATCACATCCCGCAAGGCGGATGCGTTCCCAAATCCACGGGCTGTTTGTTATAATACCTTGGCTTGTCCAGACTGGAATTCGGGAGGTTTTATGGTTCAGAGGATCAAATTTGGAACGGACGGCTGGCGGGGCCACGTCGCTGAAGATTACACATTCGCAAATGTCAGGCGCTGCACCCAGGGTTTTGCTGCATACCTGGCTGACCACGGCTATCAGGGCAGCTGGGTGGTCGTAGGCCATGATCGGCGCTATCAGGGCGAGCTCTTCGCAGCAGCAGCCGCGGAAGTGTTGGCTGGAAACGGATTCAAGGTGTATCTCACTGACGGACCGACACCAACTCCTGTGATCTCCTATTCCGTGGTCGATAAAAAGGCTGCGGCAGCTATCAATATCACTGCCTCGCACAATCCTTACACTGACAACGGTTTCAAGGTCCGGGACGAACACGGGGGAGCGATCGACCCTGAGGGGCTCAAGCAGATCGAAAACGGGATTCCGGAAGACGAGGATGGTGCCAAGCGAATACCTCTTAAAGAAGCCCTTGAGTCTGGTGCCATCGTGTATTTCGATCCTGCTCCAGCATACATCACGCATATTAAAACGTTGATCGATCTTCAGCCTCTCAAGGATGCTGGGCTGCGGGTGTTGGTGGATCCGATGTGGGGGAATGGTGCCGGCTGGTTCCCGCGCTTGATAGGCGGCGGTAAAACCGAGGTTTTTGAGATCCACAAGGATCGCAATCCGATATTTCCCGAGATGACCAGGCCTGAGCCGATTCCGCCCAATGTGGATGTTGGGCTGGCAGCGACCAAGGAGTATCAGGCGGATGTCCTGATCATCAATGACGGGGATGCCGACCGGGTGGGTATCGGAGATGAAAATGGGAAGTTCATTGACCAGTTAAGAGTCTATGCCCTGCTGGCATATTATCTGCTGGAGGTCCGCGGTATGCGGGGTCCGATCGTGAAAACACTCTCCACAACCACCATGCTGGATAAGCTGGGAAAGATCTATGATGTGCCGGTCTACAATACCGGTGTGGGCTTTAAATATGTCGCGCCCAAGATGCTGGAAGTCGATGCCATGATAGGCGGCGAGGAATCTGGCGGATACGCTTTCAAGGGCAATGTCCCTGAACGCGATGGGATCCTGGCTGGTTTGTACTTCCTGGACTTCATGGTCCGCCTTGGAAAAAAACCATCCGAACTTCTGGAGATCCTGTTTGACAAGGTGGGTGCCCATTATTACGAGCGCATAGATACTCCGTTCAAGGGCGACCGGGCTGACAAGATCCGCAGGATCGAATCAGCGGATCCGAAGACTATCGGTGGCTTGAAGGTTACCGGCCTGGTGACGACCGACGGCTATAAATTCGAGCTGGAAGACGGAGGCTGGCTGCTGATCCGATTCTCTGGAACCGAGCCGATCATCCGCGTTTACTGTGAGACCACCTTTGGTGACCGGGTTCAGGAGATCCTCGCAGATGGGCTGAAGATAGCCGGGATTGACGAAGAGGATCAGTGAAGCTGACGGATACGCACTGCCATTTATTCTTTGAGGATTATCAAGAAGATCTGGATCAAGTCATCGAACGAGCCCGCCAGGCAGGTGTAGGCAGGGTGCTGGTGCCAGCAATCGATCTGGATTCCAGCCGCGAGGTGCTCAGGCTCATCGACCGCTATGACCTGCTCTACGGGGCGGTCGGCATCCATCCCAACAGCGGATCCACCTGGAACGACCAGGCTTTGTCCGTGTTAATAGAATTGGCATCCCATCCGAAGGTAGTTGCCATCGGTGAGATCGGACTGGATTACTACCGGGATCGGACACCACGGGATCTGCAAAAGAGGATCCTCAAGGACCAGCTCGATCTGGCCCGGGAAAGCGATCTGCCAGTTGTGCTCCATGTCCGTAATAGGACAGAGACCGACCGCAGCTGCATCGAGGATCTCTTGGATATCCTGGAAGATTGGCTGGCGTCCCCAGCCCTTCACCAGGGGAAAGTCCCGGTCGAACCTGGGGTGATCCATTCCTATTCAGGGAATCTTCAGGAAAGTCAGCGGGCTCTCCAGGCAGGATTCTTACTGGGGATCACCGGTCCGGTGACCTATAAGAATGCCAGCTCGCTACGGGAGGTAGTCCGCCAGACCGATCTGAAGCGGCTGCTGATTGAGACAGATGGGCCGTTCCTGTCCCCCCAGGCAAAACGGGGAAAACGCAATGAACCTGCCCATGTTCGCTATATTGTTGATAAAATAAGTGAAGTGACCGGACAGGAGGCGGCCCGGGTCGCGGATCAAACTGCCGCCAACGCGGAACGTTTATTCACCTGGGAGTGCGATTTTGATTGACGTTGGCTTTTTAAGCTTCCTTGAGGACCAGCTGATCAGGGTAGAAAAGAAAATGGTATCCCATGCAGATGGATATCATCCTGATCTGATCGCGGCGCTGGAGCATCTGATGTCCGCCGGGGGAAAAAGGATCCGGCCTATCATCACCTTACTGATGGGGTCACTGCTGGGTGCGGATGAAGGTAAATTGATTTCACTCAGCGCTTCCATCGAACTTCTCCATACCGCCACCTTGGTCCATGACGATCTCATCGATGGGGCGCTGCTGCGGCGCGGCAACCCCACGCTCAATTCCCACTGGACTCCGGCTGCTACGGTTTTGACAGGGGACTATATCTTTGCCCAAGCCGCCGGATTGGCTGCTGAACTGGGGTCGACCGAGGCTATGCGCTTGTTCGCGGAGACTTTGAGCACAATCGTCAATGGGGAATTGTCCCAGCTGTTCGGGCGCTCTCAGGTTCCTAGCCGGGAGGATTACTACCATCGGATTTACGAGAAGACCGGATCCCTGTTCGCGCTCTCTGCCAGGGCTCCAGCGATGATCAGCCCGTCTGACCCAAAATATATCGCACCGGCCGAGGATTACGGCAGAGAGATCGGGAAAGCCTTCCAGATCGTGGATGATATCTTGGATTTCACTGGAGACCAAGCCAAAGTAGGAAAGCCCACCGGAAGCGACCTGCGCCAGGGAGTGCCAACCTTGCCAGCCATCTATTATGGTGAAGAGCATCCCCAGGACGGTGTCCTGCAGGGCTGCCTGGACGGCACTGCATCCGAGAAAGAGGCGGATGCGCTGATCCAGCGCATCATCGACAGCGGTGCTATCCAGAAAGCGCTGGAGGAAGCCCGCCTGTGCACTGAAAAAGCAGTAGAAAGTCTGACAGGCTTTCCGACTGGGAAAGAGCGGGATGCCCTGGAAAAACTGGGAGCGTTCATTATCGATCGGGATTTATGAACGCGGCTCCTGCCTATATAAATGAAAACACCCGCACAGAGCAGTCTGGCGGGTGTTTTTGATGCGGGTAGTGACCTGATGGTCACTGCAGGTTCTGATTGTAAAAATTGTAGATTGCCGCAGATAACTCGCCAACCAGGTACGAGGCATTGCTCCAGATCAATTGTTGGGGGTGATAGAGGAAGATCACCAGGACGTAATCACCACCTGGCGAGAAGACGATCCCGCCATCGCCCAGGGTCTGCATAATACCGTTGGTAGTGGTGACCCAGCCGTGCTTATGGGCTACTTCTGTAACATCCGGTACACCTGCTTCCAGGAGGGAGGGCATCTTATTTTGGGCCAGATAATCGATCATGGTCTGGCATTCCTGCTGAGTGATCAGATCCCCAAAGACGGCCTTGAATGTCCCTTGGCCGTTGTCGGCACACATGTAAATATCCTCCAGGAGCATCCCGATGTCTGACGATGTGCTCTGGTTATAAGGGTCAGGGTCGGTAGTGATGTCCTCCCGCTGGTTTGCGGGTGTTTTGATCACGCGGAGCAGGGGAGAGCCCAGTCCAAACTCGCCAGCCAGGAAGGTGTTGACCAGCCCCAGTTCCTGCATATCATCAGTGACCTCCAGGGGACCCAGGCTGGGGTGAATGACCCGCTCCATCACCCAATCGGCCGGATCATTGCCGGATTCGATGATCATTTTCTGGAGTAAGTTGAAGGTCTCCGCATCCGCGTTCTCATCGATTCTCTTGAAAATCGAGGTCATGATTGGGATCTTGATGATGCTCGCTGTTGTAAAGGCGACATCCGGATCGGTGGGGATATCGTAGCCATT
Source organism: Anaerolineales bacterium (assembly GCA_045888315.1). Taxonomy (GTDB): domain Bacteria; phylum Chloroflexota; class Anaerolineae; order Anaerolineales; family UBA11858; genus B10-G9. Next base: position 45,125 of record JBGCVQ010000069.1, read on the forward strand.
TTGATAGGCGAAATGGATCTCCTCCTGGGTAGTCATGTTGAACATGTACAGACCAACAACCCCATCGAACCCGTTGATATCGATGGTTTGCTTCAGGAGAGTTTGAAGGTTTTGCAGGGAAGGTCGAGGTGGGCTGGTTTGTTCGCGCGGCAGGTTCACAGTGCGATTGGAGATGGACCGCATCGCGTTGTCGATCAGCAGAACCGCTGTGTCCAGGTCCAGCACGGTGCCAAATGTGCCGGGCGTGAAATTGACAGTCCCAGCTTGGGGAACAGCTGGAGAAGGCGGTTTATCATAGCGCGAGGCGATCTCATCCACCAGGTATGTGCGCAGCCGAGATTCCGAATAATCCGCCCGCAGTGGGATGGAAAGTGTGTTGATCTGCCGACCCCACAGGTAATCCCAAAAGCCTACCCAGAAGGATTGTTTGGTCCGCTCCAGGTCCGCTGCAGCCAGCATACTTTCCAGGTCCAGCTCAAAGCCGCAGATGGAGGGCTCGAAGAGGATTACCTGGTCCTCGTAGTTCAGCTCGACCGGAAGAGAGTATGCCTGCAGCAGGCGATCCGCCGCCTCCTGGCGGTTCAAGCCACCAACGGGCACTTCAGCGATAGTCATTCCCGCGGGGTAGGTGGTCCTCAAGCGGCTGAACCGGACAAACTGCAGGGTAGTGAATAGGACAGCTGCCACCAGGAAGAACACTGAAAACCAGGTCAATGCTGAAAATCTGGGACGTCTTCTCAAGAAAGCCCTCCGAATAGACTTATTTCAATGCAGGGGAAGTTTATCACAGGAAAGTGGGCTTGCCAATTCCCTCAGCAGCCTGAAATGCCCGCAGCGGTCCAGCGGTCAATGCAGGCTTACTTCAGTGGATCAATTCAGGGATGCTGGGAAAGGTTAGACCTCGGGCAGCTCAACGACACAATTGTCCTTGCCAAAATCGCCCAGGACGTACTCATCTGCTTCCCATTCGTTGTACCATTTAGTGCCATTCAGCAAATACCGAAATTCATGTTTGGCGCCAGGATGGAGTTCGACAGTCACTTTGAAATCCCCGTTCTGAAGCTGCTCCATCGGAGTCTCAGTATAGCTCCAGTCGTTGAAATCAGCTACTAAATTAGCCGATGTGACCTCATATTCTGGCTGCTCATGTTTTGCCAGGCGGAAGGTCACCTTGTATATATCGCGGCTTTTTATGTATTGTTTTTTGAGCATGTGCATACCTCGGTTTATGACATTCGTCCAAATTTCAGGTATATTTTATCACAAATTTACTGGGCTATTGGGAAATGGGGGACGGATGCTGTCACAAATGCCGGGCTGGTGTTTTTCGAGCCGGGCTGGCGGTCTTTGTATAATCACTGACATTTTGCGCTGGATTGGAGTAAATTTGACCATGGTAAACATACCAGGAAATGAGTAGCATAGAGGCGTGGATCAAAAACCAGGTCATTAAGGACACCGCCTATGTTACGAATGCTGTTGATATATCTATCCCAGGCTGGTTGGGCAAGAGCGATCGTCCAGCGTTGGGGGATCGCGAAAAGGACCGCAGCCCGATTCGTAGCCGGGGAGAACCTGGAAGATGCTGTCGCTGTCGTCAAAGACCTGGCTGACCGAGGGATTTCCAGCACCTTGGATCATCTTGGTGAAAACGTGACCACCAGGGAGGAAGCCACCGCTGCCGCTGATGAGATCCTGGTGATCATCGAGCGCTTGACCCGCGAAGCTGTGCGGTCAGGGATCTCGGTCAAACTGAGTCAGATCGGTTTGGTCCTGGATCCGGATCTCTGCCGGGAAAATATGCTCCGCATTCTTGAAAAAGCCCGTCAGGAAGGGATCTTTGTGCGCATTGACATGGAGGATTCCAAGCTTACTCAGGCTACGATTGATCTGTATCGAGAGGTTCGTGACCAGGGTTATTCTGCCTATACCGGAATTGTCATCCAGGCCAGTCTCTACCGCTCCCGGGAGGATATCGAACAGCTGCTGCGAGAAGGCAGCAAGATCCGGCTTTGCAAGGGGGCCTACAAGGAACCCCGCTCCGTGGCTTATCCCCGAAAGAAGGATGTGGATGGTAATTTTGACCAGCTAACGCGAAAACTGCTGGATAGCTCCCGGGAGGCAGGCTCCAGCGCCAGCATGGACGGCGCTATACCGCCCATCCCGGCAGTCGCTACCCATGATCAGATCCGGATTGCTGAGGCCAGGGAATACGCTGAAACGATCGGCCTGCCAAAACGGGGCCTGGAATTCCAAATGCTCCATGGGATCCGGGGTGATCTCCAGAACTCCCTGGTCGCGGAGGGCTATCCCGTTCGAGTCTATGTCCCTTACGGGCAGGAATGGTATCCGTATTTTGTCCGCAGGCTTGCTGAAAGACCTGCCAATCTATGGTTCTTCATATCCAACCTGTTCAGGTCCTGAGCAGAGGGGACCTCCAGCATTGGAGATGAAATAACCCTCTCAAGTCCTTGGAAGATAGTTATAATCTAGATGTGATGACTGAAAAGGATCAGTTCAGGCTGCTGGAGCACCTGCGCCCCGGGCATGTGTTGACGGCGCTGGCTCTGTATATATTGGGAGCGGGTCTGGCCCACTATCTGGGAGCGAGATTCGAAATCAGCCTTTTCTTGCTTGGTACGATTTGGCTGGTACTGCTTCTGGAAGGTTTCTTCTTCCTGGGCGATTATCTCCAGATTCCCTTCCAGGCAGCTGTTTTCCCGCTCCAGCCAGCTGTCCGGTCCTCCGGAGAGGAAAGCGATCCAAACGAGAGGGAAGTGCTGCTGTATACTGCCCTGGGACTCTTGACCGGAGCAGCGGCTTTGACTGCCGTGCTGGTGGTAAAATCCCTGCTTCCCCCTGCGGTGTACGGATTGATGGCGCTCTATTTTCTGCTGCTGGGTGTCCTGGTCCTCCCCGGTCTGCATTTAGAACCCTCTGGCCTGAGAGAATTTGCAGCCGCGCTGTGCTTGGTTGTCTTTCCGCCCGCCCTGGCTTTTCTGCCCCAGTACGGCAGCTTTCACCGCTACTTGCTGCTGGCGGTGTTCCCACTCTTTCCGCTGCACCTGGCGCTGGTCCTCAGCTTGCGGATGAGGTCTTATGCTGACGATCTCCAGACCAACCGCAGGACGCTGCTGGTCAGGATTGGCTGGAAGAAAGGCGTTTTCCTGCATAACCTGTTGGTCCTGGCCGCTTTTCTGCTATTTGGGAGCGCAGTTCTCTTCGGTCTTCCCGTACGGATCGCTGGGCCAGTATTCATTGCTTTGATCCCAGCCGCCTATCTGGTCTGGTATTATGCCAGCTTGGAAAGAGGAGCGGCCGTACGCTGGCCATTGATCATCACCCTGGCACTCGTCGTTTTCACGCTGCCAGTTTACTTATTGTTGTTTGCCGCCTGGATCTACTGATCTGGGCCACGGGAGATTTATGCCGGAATTCCTCTCACTGGTAACACCTCAGGAAGCCCTTGATAAGCTCTTTAACCTTGTCGTGCCAGAGGTCAAGGGGGAAGAGATCACGACCGATCAGGCTCTGGGTAGAGTCACGGTATACGATATCCTCTCACCCCAGGACCTTCCTGATTTCAGGCGCTCAACGGTGGATGGGTATGCTGTGGCGGCAAAAGACACCAATGGCGCTAGTGAATCACTCCCAGCTTATCTCATGCTGGCAGGGGAAGTAGCCATGGGTCAGCCCGCGGGTATGCGGCTGTCCCCAACCCAGTGTGCCTTGATCCATACCGGGGGTATGCTGCCTGAGAACGCAGACGCGGTCGTCATGCTGGAGGATACCCAGCGTTTGGAGAGCGGCGAGATCGAGGTCTATCGGCCGGCAGCTCCTGGACAGAACCTGATCGAGATCGGCGAGGACGTGACCGCTGGGGATGTGGTCATCCCCCGTGGCACCCGCCTGGGTCCAGCAGAGGTCGGGGGATTGATGGCCCTGGGGATCACTTCTCTCGCGGCAGCAGTACCTCCAGTGGTTGGGATCATCTCCAGCGGGGATGAGGTCATCTCGCCCTACCAGGTTCCTGCCCCTGGTCAGGTCAGGGATATCAATTCTTACACCCTGGCAGCCCTGATCCAAAAGCTGGGGGGAAGGGCGGTCCATTATGGTATCATTCCAGATAGCCGGTCTGACTTGCGCGGCGCCCTCACCAAAGGACTGCAGGAATGCGATCACCTGATCGTCACCGCAGGTTCATCAGCCAGCGCCCGCGACTTGACAGCCGAGATCATGAACGAGATGGGCAGCCCGGGAGTTCTGGTCCATGGACTCCATATCAAACCCGGGAAACCGACCATTCTAGCGCTGGCAGGCAGACAGGTGATGATCGGCCTTCCCGGAAATCCTGTCAGTGCCCTGGTGATCGCCCAGGTACTGGTCAAACCCATCATCGACCGCTTCCTGGGCAGGGAGGGGAATGGCCCCCTGGCTGCTGTGGAGGCCAAGATGACGGTAAATATCTCATCCCAGGCAGGTCGGGAGGATTGGATCCCGGTGAGGATCACCACAAGCCCGTCCGGTGAATGCCAGGCGGAACCGGTTTATGGCAGAAGCAACCTGATATTCGTTTTGGTCCGGGCGGATGGGCTGGTAAGAATCCCTCCGGCAGTCACTGGCCTGGAAGCGGGAAGCACGGTTACTGTCCATTTGATGGATTAATAATGAGAGGAAGATGAACGGGATCCTGACCTTGGCGGCGTTGATTTATATCTGTCTGACACTTTACGGGGGATTTCTGCTGGTCAATGCCCTCCGCAAGCTGCGTATCTATAAAAAAGCGGACTACCTCCTGGTAGTCCTGCTGACCCTTTACACGCTGATCAATATCGTGCTGCTGGGCAGTGAGCTTTCCTGGTGGGACTACATCCATCCTGGAGTGCGGCTCCAGCTGCCACTGTACGGAATCCTGCTGATCGGGGGTGTGATCTACGCCCTGACCCAGACGGTATTCAGGACAGAGAACCCGGGCTGGTTGTGGCTGATCATCACTCTGGGGATCATCGCTATCGCTGTCCTGGCTGACGTGCGGGCGATCTTTCCCGGCCAGATCAACTGGGGAACCGGTTTGGAAGGGTACTCTCATTCACTGCTTTCCACTGTGGTCCAGGCTGCAGGCTGGGGACTCTTCCTGACCTTCTCCAGTATCCAGCTGCTCAATGTCTACCGTCAAACTGAAAGGAATGTGGTCAAACAGCGGGCAATCTTCTGGACCGCTGCCTTGATCCTTTATATCGGCAGCTCGATCCTGTTCCTGCTCGGCAAACAGGTTCTGGGTAGTTTCCTGCTGTTGCTGACAACGATCATTCTCAACTACTTGATCTTGACCTATCGTTTACCCGACCTGAAAACCCTCGGCTTCAAATTCACCGCTTACTCACTTACCGGGATCACGATCATCCTGATCTACTCTCTGGGGTTCTTAGTGCTGGAGCGCTTTTTCATCGAACTGCCCTGGTACAAGCCTGTCTATAATGGGGTATTCCTATCGGTGATTGTCCTGGTCTTCTTCATGCCCGTTTATAGGATGATCGAGTCGATCATCTTCCGGCTTGTGCCCAGTGAGAAGAACCGCACCCTGGAGATCCGCAGCTATAGTAAAACCCTCAGCAGTATTCTTGACATCGAGCTGCTTTCCAAGGTCACGATCGAGATGATTTGCGAATCACTGGGAGTCAGAAAGGGCACACTTTTCCTGGTGGACAGGCTTGAGCCGGAAAAAGACCCGCCCAATTGGTATCTGCGGGCTGTCCAGGGCACCTCTGAAACTCTCCCTGATCTGGATTTCCTACCGGCGCACAGCCCGATCACCCAGGTGCTGGCTGAAGAGAAAAGGCCTCTGACCCAATCTGAATTGGAATTCATCCCCAAGTTCCAGACCATCCCCGAGAACGTTGTCGCCTGGATCAGGTCCTTGGATGTGGAAGCCCTGGTTCCCATACATACCGAAGATGAGTGGATTGGTTTATTTGCCCTGTCCCAGAAGGATACTGGGGCTTCGTTCACGGATGAAGAACTGGAACTGCTGAGCACGGTTGCTGACCAAACCTCGGTGGCGCTCCAGAATGCCCGCCTGGTGGAAAGCTTGAGCAAGATCGACAGCCAGCTGCGAAGGGCGAAGGCATCGAAGGACACCGCCCTGGATAAGATCGAGCAGATCAAGAAATCCGCAACGGACATCATCAGCATCAAGGCCCATGAACTACGCTCGCCACTGACGGTGGTCAGTGGATATTCCCAGCTGCTGGCCAACGATCAGGCGCTGATGAAGGATGATTATTACAGCGAACTCGTCAAAGGTATCGTCTCGGGTTCGGAACGGCTGCAGACCATTATCGAGAATATGATCGATACTGCTAACATCCAGCCCAAGAACCTCAATATCGATACCACACCGCTTTCCCTTTACTCGCTGGTCGATGGTGTCTGCCAGGACCTGCAGGGCAAGGTGAGAGCCAGGAAGATCACCCTTTCTCATGACAATCTGGGAGATATCCCCCCGGTCTACGGGGACAGTAAAGCCCTCCGGAAGGTCTTTGAGATCTTGATCAACTATGCGATGACCCACACACCGGCGGGGGGTAAGATCACCATAACTGGCAGGCACATTCCACCACGGTCCGAGGTACTTAAGTGGGAAGGGGCAGAGGTGGTGGTCACGGATACCGGCATCGGTATCGATTCAGATGCCAAGGATCGATTCTTCCAGGAGTACATGAACCCGATGATGACGGATTTCTCTGTCCTGGATGAGCTCGCAGCTGGTGAGGAAAAGCCTGGTGAAGAGCTGGCGATAGTGCGCAGTATCATCGAGGCCCATAACGGACGCATCTGGGTGGAGCGCAGCGCCAAGGATGCGGAAAATCTCCCAGGCAGCGAATTCCATGTGGTCCTGCCGTTGGAACAGCAGTCCTATCCCACTCAGCCTGATTAAGCCTTCTATTTATAGTAGATCGCTGCGGATCAATCTTCCTTTGCTGGGGGGTATATCCGGGGTACCCTGGCGCCGATACTGCAGGTGACCTCATAATTGATGGTCTGCCAGGTTCTTGCCAGATCATCGGCTGTGATCTGCTGATCAGCCTGCTGGCCGATCAAGACCACCTCATCTCCCACCTGCGGATCAGGAACCCCTTCAAGTTTGATCATGAATTGGTCCATGCAGACCCGGCCAATAATGGGTGCTTTGACGCCATTGATCAGGACCTGGCTGCCAGGAACCCGCCGGAAGCCATCGGCGTATCCCACCGGGATCACACCCACCAACTCTTCTTTCTGGGTTACATAGGCGTGCCCATAACTTACCCCGTGATTGGGCGGAAGCAGCTTCATGCTAGCCAGGACAGATTTCCAGCTGAGGATGGGTTCGATCCCGGCTGGCAACTTGACATCAGGGGATGGAGCCAGACCGTAGAGGATGATCCCGGGTCGGATCAAATGATAGCGGGTGCTGGGGTGAGCAAGACTGCCTGCGGAATTAGCAAGATGTATGATCTCGGGCAGCAGTCCCTCACTCTCAAGTTCATCGATCACATGGTGAAAAACGCTTTCCTGGAAGCGGGTCGTGCTGGGGTCGACCTCATCCGCGCGGGCAAGATGGGAGAACAATCCCTCGAAATCCAGTTCTTCCAGCTCGGCGATCCTGCGGGCCAGACCGAGCGTTTCTCCCGGGAGGCATCCCAGCCTTCCCATCCCACTGTCAACCAGCAGGTGAACGCGGGCGGTAGTGCTGCAGCTGCGGGCTGCTTGCGCCACCAACTCCAGGTGTTCCGAGGTCCAAACTGTGAGCGAGACATCCAGGCAGATCATCTCCTGGATTCGTTCGGGGGCGATATAACCGAGGATAAGGATATTCCCCTTGATACCCTCTTGGCGCATTTTCGAAGCCATCCGGGGGCGGGCTACCCCAAACCAGGAGACCCCAGCCTTTTCGGCTGTCCTGGTGATGGGCATGAAACCATGTCCGTACCCGTTGGCTTTGACTACAGCCATGATCGGTGTCGCGGTCTGCTGTTGGATGATCTTGATGTTGTTATAAAGCGCGTTGAGATTTACTTCTACCCAGGTGGCATATGGCTGTTGTGCTTTCATTTTCTCAGGGATCCAAAGGGGAGATGGTCGGACATAAGAAACAATTCTACCAGAATTATCGGTCTAAAGTACACTGGGTTGATTTTAGCCTTGACAAACTAGAACAAATGTTCTATACTAGGGTCAGAATAACGGAATTCCACTGATAAGTGTTCTCTTCAGGAGGTACACCATGGCAGCCAATAGCATTCCTTTTATCCCCGAGAAGGTCCAGATCAAGCGCGGTGTGGTCTTCGGACTGCTGATCATCA
>JBGCVQ010000070.1:0-12574 GCA_045888315.1 Anaerolineales bacterium
GCAGAGAGACCCTATCCTGTTCTTCCTGGGGCGGCTGAGAAATAGTCTGTAACGCTTCAGGATTTCCAAGTCGTCTGGAGCACTCGGAGCCAGTTTTTCCAGCAGATCCCCTCCCGCTCTTCCTGCGAAAATCCGGCGTCCTCGAGCAGGGCAGCCAGTTTCTGGAAGCGGCTGATATCCTTCAATTCCGAAGGGATCTTGGTGCCGTCAAAATCCGATCCAAAGGCTACATGATCAGCTCCGATCAACTCCGCGATATAAGTGATGTGCTTGATGATGGAAGTGATGGGGGCGTCGTTCCTGGGTCGTTTTTCGCCAGCGAGATCGTTGACAGAGAAGATCACACCTACCACACCGCCGCTGCTGGCGACGGCTTTCAGCTGATCGTCGGTCAGGTTGCGGGCTTTGGGGATCAGGCCGTGGGCAGCACTGTGGGTGCTGACCAGGGGGGCTGGCGAGAGGTCAGCTACATCCCAGAACCCCTTCTCATTCAAGTGGGCCAGGTCGATCATCACACCAAGTTTGTTGCAGGCTTTGACCAATTCCTTACCAGCCCCGGTCAGGCCAGGACCGCTGTCCGGATGGCCGGGATACCGAAAAGGCACACCGTGTCCAAAGGCATTGGGCCGGCTCCAGGTGATTCCCAGAGAGCGCAGGCCCAATTGATAGAATTCCTCCAGATTGGAAAGGTCTGGTCGAATGGGTTCAGCACCTTCCAAATGCATCACCGCCGCCATCATCTGGTTTTCCAGGCAGCTGGCCAACTCCTGATAGTTTCGGATGATTTTAAAGCCCCCTAGCGAGTCGGATTCGATCCGCTCCAGCAGGGTGATCATCTGGCGGGCAGAGCGCTCGGCAATCCCTTGCTCAAGGGGGGGCGGCAGAGGTACGGAGTACCCTTCCTCGCTGAGGACCATGCGTTCTTCTTCTGAGGGGATCTCAGGAGGATCGGAAACATACACTGCGAAGAAGCCTCCTCTGAAACCGCCCTGCAGAGCCCGGGGGTAATCCATTTGCCCCGAGCCTCCCACCAGGAAGGATCGGGTATCCAGGGGATCCTGCGAGGCGTGGATCTTGTGGAGGATATCGTTATGACCGTCGAAGATCTTCATGCAGCACCTGGTTCCGGATAGTTTCTAAAAGGCCTCGGTCTCATCATCCGTTCGATCGAACTCAACCAGGTCACCGGTGATGGTAAAGATCGTTCTCTCGCAGATATTGGTCACCCGGTCGGCGGCCCGCTCCAGGTTGTGAGCGACCCAGAGGTGGAAGGTTGCCCGATCGATATTGTCCCGGTCCGAGATCATCAGTTCCAGCAGGTCCTGGTAGACCATGTTATACAACAGGTCGATCTGGTCATCCTCTTTGGGAATAGCCAGCCCGGCACCTTCGTCCAATTCCACAAAAGCACCCAGGGCGCGGTGAAGCATATCTGCAGTGATCGCAGCCATCTTGGGGATGTGCACCAGCTGCTTGAGGGGCGGCTGGTCGCCCAGGCGCATAGTGATGCGGGCGATCCCCTTGGCATAATCGCCAATCCGTTCCAGCTCTCCAGCGATATCAATGACCGAGGACAGCCGGCGCAGGTCGGTAGCCATGGGTTGCTGGGTGGCAACCGTGATCAGGGCTTTACGCTCGATCTCGTACCTTTTCTCATTGATCAGAGTATCCTGTTCATAGATAGCCTTAGCGGATTCAAGGTCCCTTTCCACAAGTGAATTCACGCAGCCCAATACAGCCTGTTCAACAATGCTGCCTAATTCCAGGATGGTATCGTTCAACTCCCGGATCTTATTGTCTAGCGTTTCCCTGGTTTCTCTGGTCATGATTTCCCTCTTTTAATACCCGCGATGGTGGGTATTCGTCCCCTTTCAGTTTGAATTGATGATTGCACCTTCGCAGCCACTGCTGCGATCAGTACAGCTGATTTTTACAGTATATCATCCAAAGCGGCCCTGGATGTAGTCCTGGGTCCGCTGATGGGCTGGTTGGGTGAACAGAGCTTCACCGAGGTTGGTTTCGATCAGCTCTCCTTGGAGGAGGAAGGCAGCAATATCGGCAGTCCTGGCAGCCTGCTGGACGGAATGGGGAACCAGGATGATCGTGTATTCCTTCTTCAATTCCTGCAGGGATTCCTCGACTTTGCCCGTGGAAATGGGATCCAATCCGGAGGTCGGTTCATCCAGCAGGACCACTTCCGGCTCGAGGGCAAGAACTCTGGCCAGGCACAGCCGCTGCTGCTGCCCACCTGACAGCGCTATTGCTGGATCATCGAGGCGGTCCTTCACTTCCTCCCACAAAGCGGCTTTGATCAGGCTGGTTTCCACAGCCTGGTCCAGTCTACTTTGGTCCGTGATCCCGGCTATGATCAACCCGTAGGTCAGGTTTCCCCGGATGGATAGGGGCAGGACCACAGGTCTGGCGAAGACCATGCCGACTCTGCGGCGGAGCTGGATGACATCAAAGGAGGGTTGGAAGATATCCTCCCCATCCAGGGTGATGGTCCCTGTCATCTCAGCCACGTCTGCCAGATCGTTCAAGCGGTTCAAGGACCGCAGCAAGCTGGATTTCCCTCCTCCCGCTGGGCCGAAAACCACGAAGATCTGGTTCTCGGGGATTTTCAGGGAGATCCCGCGCAGTGCCTGGGTTCCATCAGAATATTTCAAGGACAATTGGTCGATGACGATTTTATTCATAGGCTGCTTACCACTGTCGGCGAGCCCGGGCCCGGGAGCGAATGGTGGTGGCGATCAGGTTCATGCTCAGCACGAAAGCCAGCAAAACCAGCGCGGTCCCATATTGGATCTTGATCGGCATCCCTGGCACCTGGGTGGAGATCACAAACAGGTGATAGGGCAGGGCCATGGTGGCGTCCAGGGGTGAGTTCGGCAGGCGGGGAAGGAAGAATGCCGCTACCGTGAACAGGATGGGGGCGGTTTCTCCAGCCGCCCGCTCTAACCCGAGGATCACACCGGTCAGGATTCCCGGCAGCGCCTGCGGAAGGACGATCTTGCGGATGGTCTGCCATTTGGTTGCGCCTACCGAAACGCTGACGAATCGGAAGGACTGGGGAACAGCCCGCAAAGCCTCCTCCGCTGTGCTGATGATCACCGGCAGGGTCATGATCGCCAGGGTCAATGAACCAGCCAGGATGCTGGTGCCGAAACCCAGGAAGAGCACAAATAAGCCCAATCCGAACAATCCATAAACGACGGATGGAATCCCCGCCAGATTGATGATGGCAATCCGGATCAGCTGGGTAGCCCGGTTATCCGGCGCGTACTCTGATAAATAGATGGCTGCCCCGATACCCAGGGGGACAGCGAAGAGGGCTGTTCCCAGGGTGAGGTACAGGGTCCCTACGATGGCTGGCAGGATCCCTCCGTCTCGCATCCCATTGCTGGGAAAGCCGCTGAGGAATTCCCAGTTGATGGCAGGAGTACCCAGGATCAGGATGTAGATCACCACCCCCACGATCGGGATCACCGTTACCAGGGCCATCCCGGTGAGGAGGCTGAAACCCAATCGCTGCTGCTGTTTCCGGTAGCCTTGTTTCATAGTCAGGAAAGGACCCGGTCCTGCCTCCTCTTCTGGCGGAAGACCACCGCGGATGCGGTGACATTGACGACCAGGGAGATCAGGAAGAGCAGGATGCCGATCAAAAATAACACGTGATAATGCGTGCTGCCGTTGGCGACCTCACCCATCTCGGCTGCGATGGTAGCGGTCATGGTCCGAACGGGAGACAGCAGGTCCCGTAAGCCGCGGGGGATGATGGGGGCGTTGCCGGTCACCATCATCACTGTCATGGTCTCGCCGATCGCCCGGCCGATGCCGAGCATGACAGCGGTCAGCACACCTGAGCGGGCGGCGGGTAAAGTAACCCTCCAGATCGTCTGCCATTCGGTGGCTCCCATGGCCAGGCTGGCGTCCCGGTAGGACCTGGGAACCGCATCCAGGGCATCCTCCGCCACGGAGACCACTGTGGGGATGGCAATCCCACCCAGCAGGACAGCGCCGGTCAGGGCAGAAAGCCCGGTGGGCAGGTCCAGAAGCACGCGCAAGTAGGGTGATAACACCAGCATCCCTAAAAAGCCCAGCACGACCGACGGCAGCCCACCCAGGATCTCAACCACGGGTTTGAGGATCTCCCGCAGCCAGCGGGGAGCGATCTCGGACAGGAATACCGCGGTTCCGATCCCAAAGGGCACAGCGATCAGGGTGGCGCCGATGGTGATGAGCAGGGATCCGCCGATCAGGGGCAGGACACCAAAGTAGTCCTCGATCGGATACCAGCGGTCAGCAAACAGTTCCCTGAGTGGAACCTCCTGCAGGGCAGGGATGCCTTCCAGGGCCAGGAATAGGAAGATCATCCCCACGAAAAGGATCGCTGAGTACCCGGCGAGCTTGATCAGCAGGTTGATCGCGAATTCCTTGAGAGCTGGTTGATTGGTGGTGGTACCGTTCAAAATCGCCTGCCTAGTTTGTGATGGGAACAAAGCCGAGTTCAGTGACGATCAGCTGGGCTTCCGGCGAGAGGATCCACTCCAGATAGTCTGCGATGATCCCCTGGGGTGTGCCGTTGGTATACATATACAGGTCCCTGGCAATAGGGTATCCTCCGCTGTTGACCGACTCCGCTGAAGGCAGGATGTATGGATCTCCGAACGTCCTGGCGACCGCGATGACTTTCATCTCGTCCGTGACATATCCCAAGCCGTCATAGCCGATGGCATTGGGATTCTGCCTGATCTCGGCCCCGATCCCTTCCGAGGAGGGCAGCAGCAGAGTGTCCCGCGAGAACAAGGTCTTGTTGTCAGGATCGCCCAAGCGGATGACTTCCTCCAGGAAGTAGACATGCGTTCCTGAGTTGGTTTCGCGGGAGAGCTTGACGATGGGCCGGTCCTCCCCGCCGACCTCCTGCCAGTTAGTGATCTTTCCGCTGTATATGTCTGAGATCTGCTGCAAAGTGAGCTGGTCGACCGGGTTTTCGGGATTGACGATGACAGCGATCGCATCCCGGGCAATGATGAATTCCACCGGATCGGAACCGTTGTCGAGGGCGGATTGACGTTCCTCTTCCTTGATCCGCCGGGAAGCGTTGGCGATATCGACCGTGCCGTTGATCAGGGCGGCGATGCCCGTCCCGGAGCCGCCTCCGGTCACAGAGAGCCGGATTTCTGGGTGGATGGTCTGGTATCGCTCCGCCCAGGCCAGGGCAAGATTGACAATCGTATCCGACCCTTTGTTTTCGATCGTGCCGCTGGGAAGAAGTGTTCCCTCTACCTGGGAATCTTGATTCCCGCAGGCTGTCAGCGCCAAAACTACCAACAGGGAAAGAACCAGGGTCCGCCAGTGTTTGCTCATCACCCAGATTATAAGTGGATTGGTTGGGATGGACAAGGACCCTGTCTTCCAGGGAAGGCATGGCGGCGGTCAGCTGTAATGCAAATGGTTTATAATTCCCGGTATGGCGGACCAGGAGTATACCTTCAGGATCAAGGATCTGGATTTCTTTTACGGGACCTCCCGGGCACTGCATCGGATCAACATGGATATCCTTCCCCGGCGGGTGACGGCCTTGATCGGTCCTTCCGGATGCGGTAAATCCACCTTCCTGCGCTGTTTGAACCGCATGAATGACACGATACCGGGTACGCGCGTGGAGGGCGAGGTAGTTCTGGAAGGCAGGGACATCTACAGCGAGGAGATGGACCTGGCAGAGCTGCGCCAAAAAGTGGGCATGGTCTTCCAAAAGCCCAATCCTTTCCCTAAATCAGTTTTTGATAATGTGGCTTTCGGCCCCCGCGTGCTGGGCTGGGAAGGGGGGAAATACGAATTGGCTGCTCTGGTGGAAAAAAGCCTCCGCAGGGCTGCCTTGTGGGATATCGTCAGCGGCAAACTGACGGAGGAGGCTATGAGTCTATCCCTAGGCCAACAGCAGCGTTTGTGTATTGCCCGGGTGCTGGCGGTCGAGCCGGATGTGATCCTGATGGACGAGCCTTGTTCCGCGTTGGACCCGATCGATACCCGCAAGATCGAGGAACTGATCCGGGAGCTCCGGGAACGCTATACGATCGTGATCGTAACCCATAATATGCAGCAGGCGGCCAGAGTATCCGATTTCACCGGGCTTTTCTGGTTGGGGGAGCTGATCGAGTTCAATCCTACCGATATCCTGTTCACCAAACCGGATCACGAGCTGACCGAATCCTACATCACTGGCAGGATGGGGTAGCTGCTCCGGCTTCCCTAGAATTCATCTCTCTCATCATCAGACCGGTCGAACTCCACCAACTCTCCTGTTGTGGTGAAGACCGTTCGCTCACAGATATTGGTGACCCGATCGGCCGCTCGTTCCAGGTTGTGGGCTACCCAGAGGTGGAAGGTAGCGCTGTCAATGTTATCCCGGTCCTCGATCATCAGATCCAGGAGTTCCTGATAAACGCGATTGTATAGTCCATCTACCTCATCATCCTCAGCCGGGATGGCCCTGCTGCTGGCTTCGTCCAAGGAAACGAAGGCACCGATAGCCCGGTGAAGCATATCCGCTGTGAGCTGAGCCATTTTAGGGATGGCTGTTAGCTGAGGTAAGGGAGAATGGACGTCAAGGCGCATCACGATCCTGGCGATTCCCTTGGCGTAATCCCCGATACGCTCCAGCTCGCCGGCAATATCGATGATCGAAGAGAGCTTCCTGAGGTCAGTTGCCAGCGGCTGTTGAGTCGCTACAGTGATCAGTGCCTGGCGTTCGATATCGATCCTTTGACGGTTGATCTCCCGATCGTTCTGGTAGAGCCTCTTTGCTTCCGGGAGATCCTTTTCCACAAGAGCGTCAATGCTGGATAGAACAGACCCCTCGACCTTACTTGCCAGTTCCAGAACTTGATCGTTCAGCTCCCTGATCTTATTATCCAATGTCTCTCTGCTCACTCTGGTCATATTTATTCCTCTTGATCCCTAACGTTTCCCAATATCCTCGGAAGTTGGGCGAGTATGTCGTCCCTGGTATTTTGAAAAGCACGATGGATCTCGGCTGGAGTACCCTCGATAGAAGCCGGGTCCTTGAAGGAATGATGGACTCTCTTTCCCTGACCCAGCCAGGTTGGACAGTCTCGATCTGCCGCATCGCAGACCGTTACCACCAGGTCGTACGGAAGGTCCAGAACCTCCTGGAGGGATTTGGACCTTCCCTGATGGGAGATCCCGATCTCTTCCAGCACCTTCAGCGCGGTGGGATGGATAAAACCAACTGGCTGAGTCCCGGCGCTGAATGCCTGCCAGTCTTCGCTGAAATAGGCGTTGGTAAGGGCCTCCGCTATTTGGGACCGGCATGAATTTCCGCTGCACAGGAACAGGACTGATCTCTTGTTGTAGATGCCCATCTCAGCCAAACCTTCCGGTGATGTAATCCTCGGTCGTTCGATTCTTGGGGTTGGTGAAGATCACCTCGGTTTCCCCGAATTCCTCCAGGATTCCGGCCCGGTTACCGCCAAGATTGAAAAAGGCGGTATAGTCAGAAACCCTGGCTGCTTGCTGCATGTTGTGGGTCACCACAATTATGGTGTAATTGCGGGCCAGATCCTTCATCAGCTCCTCGATCTTCAAGGTGGCAATTGGATCCAGAGCGGATGCAGGCTCATCCATGAGGATGATAGACGGCTGGACTGCGATAGCCCTGGCAATGCATAGGCGCTGCTGTTGGCCTCCAGAGAGGGATAATCCATTTTGATGCAATTTGTCTTTGACCTCCTCCCACAGAGCAGCGTTCTGGAGGGATTCCTCGACCAGTTCGTCCATATTTCCCCGATAGCCGTTGATTTTCGCTCCCCAGGCGACATTATCGTAGATACTCTTGGGAAAAGGGTTGGGTTTTTGAAAGACCATCCCGATCCTTCTGCGGACCTCGACCGGATCGACCTGGGTATCATAGATATTCTGCCCAAGATAATTGATCTCGCCTTCGGTCCTCGCAGAGGGAATGAGCTCATTCATGCGGTTGAAGGCTCTCAGCACAGTGCTCTTTCCGCATCCGGAAGGACCAATGATGGCAGTGATCTTGTTGAGGTAAATACCCAGATCGATATCCTGCACTGCCAGGAAATTATCATAATATACCCTCAGTTTCCTGGCCTCAATGGCGTAGGTATTTCCGTTCATTCCATTCTTCATACGTTTTATCGTCCTTATTTATTCAATCCGGATCAAAGCTTTGTGCTGTAGCGATTGCGCAGCAGGATGGCAGCCGCATTCAGGGTCAGCAGCAGTCCCAACAGCACAAGAATAGCGGCCGCAGCGATATTTCGGAATTCATCCTGGGGACGGGCGGTCCACTGCCAGATCTGAATGGGCAGGGTGGTGAACTTAGAGAAGGGGCCGGTGGGATCGAAGGTGATGAAGGTAGAGGCTCCGACCACAACCAGGGGGGCTGTTTCCCCAATGGCCCGTGAGATAGCCAGGATAGCACCGGTAAGGATACCGGGCAGGGCATTGGGAAGGACATGATGCCAAACCGTCTGCCATTTGGTAGCACCCATGCCAAAGCTAGCATTCCTGAGGGAATTGGGCACTGCTTTGATGGCTTCCTGGGCGTTGATGATGATCAGCGGCAGAACCAGCAAGCCCAGGGTCAATCCGGCTGAGATGATCGTCCGGCCGTTGGCAGTGGTTGGGTCTGCCAGGCCCAGCACCGCACCACTGGTGAACTTTTCTAGGGCTCGGACAAAGATAGCCAAGCCCAGCATACCGTATATGATCGACGGAACTCCAGCCAGATTGTTGATATTGGTCTGGATCAGGCGGTTAAGACCATTGTCGGCAGCGTATTCTTCCAGGTAGATGGCTGCCCCAACTCCCAGCGGGAAGGCGAACAGAACAGTGATGCCGATGGTCCACAGTGAGCCCAGAATGGCTGTTCTGACCCCGGCGTGTTCTGGATCCGGCGACTGGGGATTGATCAGGAAATCCCAGGTCAGCCAAGAGCGAAACTCCAGCTTGGCTTCGGGGTAATCTGCCGCCAGGGAGGCCAGGACCTGTTGTTTATTAAACAGGGAGTCATACAGAGACCAGGTATCGACCACGGTGGGTTCAACGACCCGCTCGATCACCAGGTCATAGATCTCGTCCCGTCTGCGATCTTCCCAGTTTGCCTCACTTTCCAGGCGCTTGATCAATCCTGCTGAGAGGTTCTGTTTGAGAATATAGACCAGGTCTGTTTGATGCAGCTGCTCCAACGGGATACCGTTGATGGCAAGGTCCTGGGGATCGATCTGGTCCTGGACGGCAGCAAAGCCGAAGGCGGAGTTGATGATGTTCAGCAACAGGATGATCAAGGACAGGATACCGGCAATCGTCGAGAAAAAGAAGACAGTCTGCCAAATCTTTCCGCGGCGATGCCGGCCGGGCAGATTGGTTTGATAGTCGGGAAGTTGTACCGTCGCGGAGGATCTCATTCGTATACCTCGCGGAAGCGGTGCACCACGCGCTGGCTGATGATATTCAGGGTCAGGGTGATGAAGAACAGGAACAAGCCAATGGCGAAGATGCTGTTGTAATCGATGGAATCATAGCTCAGGTCGCCGCCGCTGATGCGCACGATATGCCCGGTCATCGTTTCAGCGGGTTTGAAGGGATTGAAGGTGAAATTCGGACCGGCGCCGGCTGCCAGGGCGACCACCATGGTCTCGCCAACTGCCCGGGAGATGGCCACGATGAAGGCCGCAACAATGCCCGATGTCGCTGCTGGGACCACGACTTTCAGCGCTGTTTCCAGTTTGGTCGATCCCAGGCCGTAAGCTGCCTCGCGCAATGAACGCGGCACAGCGCTGAGCGCGTCCTCGCTCATAGAGCTGACCAGCGGGATGATCAGGATGCCCACGACAATGCCGGCTGAGGCCATGTTGTAGACCTCCACCACCTGACTGCCAAAAATAGCTTTCAGGAGAGGGGTCATGAAGGTCAGGGCGAAATAGCCGTACACCACCGTGGGAACCCCGGACAGCACCTCCAGGATGGGTTTGATCACCTTCCGGGCTTTAGTCGAGGCATACTCGCTTAAATATACGGCAATACTTAAACCCAGGGGAAGGGATACCAGCATAGCGATCAGGGAGACGATCAAGGTCGCGTTCAAGAGCGGCAGGATCCCGAATTCCCCGATCTGGGGATTCCATTTGATCCCAGTGAAGAACTCCTTTAACGTGACCTGGGAGGATAAGAAGATCTCGCTCCCCAGGTTGTGATCAGCTGGGGAAGTTCCCTGGATCCCCCGAACTACTAGCATGCTATCCGCCTCGATCTCACTGATCCGCAGGATCTCCTGGTCAATGCGAATAGTATCCCCTTCTTCCAGGCTAAAGCCAGAGCTGCCCAGCGGCATGGCCTGATTCTGATCCCCAATAGGCGCCAGGAGAGTCCGGTTGGTCTGCTCCCAATTCTGCTGGGTGAAGAAGTGCAGGGATTCCTTACCAAGTTCATAAACGATCCCGATGGTGGTCAGGATCGATATCGCTCCGCTGAGAAACAGCAGGATCCGAATGATCAACTCCCCGGGTCTCCTTTTACGACGAAGGTCAGGGATGGCCCCCTGGTTTCCGTAACTATTTCTTGGTTGGATGCTGTAGGTGTCGTGTGTTTCCATATTCCATCAAATCTTTAGATTCGCTTGTCCTGCTGATTACCCCGGATGAGGTTTACCTCAACAGCTGATCCCCTCCGGCTTTGAGCCAGAGGGGAGAGCTGTGTAGTATCTGTTCCAGAGAGCCGTTTATTGGACAGCTTCCAGGTAAAGCATTTTCGATAAACCAAGCGCGGTGTCACTGGCAGGGAAGTAACCCACATCAGTGATCTCCTCGTTGACGTAGCTGAGGAAGAAGTTGATGTAGCCGGCAACCTGGGGTTTCTCCTGCATGATCTCCGCGGTGGAGTACAGGAAGAGGGGGCGCGCCAGGGGATAGGTGCCAGAGTCGACCGTGGCCGCAGAGGCTTCCACACCCTCGATCTTGAGGACTTTAAGGACATCGGCGTTCTCGGCGTAGTAAGCGTAGCCGAAGAAACCCACGGCGTAGGGGCTGGCCTGGATGCCCTGGACGAGCACGTTGTCATCCTCGGAAAGGTTGTTGTTGGCAGCGGAGAGGATGGGTTTCTCGTCCTCATCGAAGACCTCTTCCACGAAGTAATCGAAAGTGCCGCTGTCAGTGCCGGGGATGTAGCGGACGATGGGTTCAGCGGGCCATTCAGGGCGGACATCTGCCCAGGTCTCGGCGGTGCTGAAGATCAAAGCCAATTCTTCAAAAGTGACGTCTTCGACGAAGTCATTCTCGCTGCTGACGGTGACAGCCAGGGCGTCGGTGCCGACCTTGAACTCGATCGGGTCGCGGCCGATAGCCTGGCAGGACTCGATCTCTGAGTCCTTGATGGGACGGCTGGCGTTGGAGACATCGGTCTCACCGGCCACACAGAAGCGCTCGAATCCCGCACCGGAGCCGATGGAATCGATGGTGATCTGGCCGGAGAAGCCCTCATCCTGGAAGCGGGCAGCCATAGCTTCGGCCAGCGGGAAGACGGTGGAACTGCCAGCGGTGACCACGTCACCGGAGAGGGACAGGGGATCCACTGCGGGGAGCTGCGATCCTATCATCTCCGGCGTTTCTTCAGCGCCGCTGGATTCTGCAGCAGCCGGGTCCCCAGCTTCGGTCTGAGATTCAGCCGTGGGCTGGATCTGGGGTGGGGCAACCTCTGTCTGCCCAGCGCAAGCCCCGAACAGCAAACTGGCTGTGACCATAATCCCGAGTAGTAACAAAAACCTTCTCTTCATTCTCGTTCCTCCTGATAGTTTTGTATGTATGACCCATAGTTTACCCAGCCATCTTTAACGGAGGTCGCAGGGTTGGTTAACGGACGGTAAAGGGTTTGTTAACAGGGTGTTAAATGAAAAGACCCCCGAAAACAGGCGGGGGTCTAGAAGATTCAATTTCAGATCACTCAGGGATCAGGGCTGCCTGGCCAGGCTGTCCACCACGCTTTCAAAGAGCGGCAGGTAATCATCCAGCTTTTCAGCAGGTACCCCGAACATCAGGTTCCAGGCTTTTCCATCCCCCAGGATCCCGTAAACGACCTGTTTGCCTGGACCCAGCTCAGGATCGGAGACATCGAGAATGACCCTTTCCATTGGCAGGGGGGCGTCACTGAAAACCTGACGGGAAGAGACCTGGAAATCCCCCTGGAAATTCGAGAGAGCGCTGTTGATGAGATCCTCCGTGGTCGTGTCCGGTCCACTTTCCTCGCTGACCAGGATGATTGTTGACTGGGTGGACTCTTCCAGGGCCACGATGAAATCGAAATCCGGCAGCTCGTTCAGATCCACGGGAGCGAGGGTCGCTTGCGGTGTCGCGCCCAGCTCTTCTCCCAGATCCTGGGCCAGGTCCACGAATCCCTGCGCGAAGGCTTCCATCAGCCCGACCATCATTTCCATCATGGTGCCGGCAAAATCCAGCACCTCGAAGGAGGGCGGGATCATGATCGTGGCGGTTTTGCCGGTCACGGTCTTCCAGCCGGTGCGGTCCGGGAGGGAGGA
>JBGCVQ010000070.1:12674-14518 GCA_045888315.1 Anaerolineales bacterium
AGTTCTGGTTCGCGCATCTGGATCAAGGGCAGGCCGATGCCATAGGTGACGAATTCCCCTTCGGGGACCACTTCGATCAGGATGTTGTCCTTCATGAACTCTGGGTCATCAGCTTTATGGCGAAAGACTTTCTGGAGCAGGTCTGGGGGTGCCTCGCTGCCCGAGATGATCCGGGCCCTTCCGGAGAAGGTGATAGTCGCCTGGGGGATCTTGACCCAGGGTGCGATGGGAATGCGCTTGGCGATAGGGATGGTCATCGATACAGCCGGGTTGGCAGCGACATGGCGGGCTTTCCAGGTCGAACTTCCGGTGCCAATATAGAGCTTCCTGTCCTGAACGACATAGACGATCCCCACGGTGCGAACTTGGTTCTTGGCGGTCACCATCCCCAGGATTGCAAATAATTCTTTCTCGATGGCTTCCCAGACATTCTCTGTCGTGGCGGGATTGGGCATGATTGCCTCCCTATGCTGCGCGGTGTGAATGTTTCCAGGCTTATTATAATCCGTTAGCCAGCAGGCAAAAAGAGAGGCAGCCTATCCGGGCTGCCTCTCTCAAAAAAGAGAACTAACGGAAGGAGATCGACCCAGAACCCTGGTCGATCTCCATCTCGATCCGATAGTCAGTCTTCTGATAATTGGTGGATTCCCAGACGCCATCACCTCTTCGATCACCGCTGACCAGCTCAAAATCGCTTCCGGGATTGAAAGATCCGCTGCCAGAATCCAGCCGGACCCGAATACCACTGTCCTCAGGGATGTCGATTCGCAGACTGCCGGAACCGCTGTCCAATTTGAATGCAAAGGACTGGTCTGCTGGCAGGGCCAGGCTGACAGAGCCGGAGCCGCTGTCAAGATATAGCTCGGTCAGGAAGAGATCGGAAAGGTCGAAATCGCAGCTGCCGGATCCGCTGTCCAAGGTGATGTTGAGGGGGATCTCCGGGGAAAGACCGATCTCCCAGGTGGATTGAGGGCTGGGGGAGAAGCTGGTCCAGTTCCCGGTCCAGCGGGAATCCAGGTAGATCGAGGCCATCGAATCCAGTTCATCGACATTGAACTCCAGCTCGCCCTGGTAGGTTACTTCTCCCTGGATAAGGTAGTCATCGTCCTCCAGGGCATAGAGGTGTCCGGGCAGGCTGGTCCAATCGATGAAGACGTCAGCCGATTGGAAGTCAGGATCCAGGGCATACTCCACCTGGGTGGTTTGCCACGAGCCGTCCGTGGCATAGCGGGCCAGGATTGGCAGCTGGTCGGCGAAGAACACGCCGGCGGCAATGACGACCAGCAGGACCAGGGCGATCAAAGCGCCCAGCAGGGATCCTAAGAGGGAGCGGTGGCCGATCAGCAGGTCAGCTCCGATGGCGACCAGGATCAGGGGCCAGAAGCGCCAGATCATGTTCCAGGTGTTCCAGGAGACGATCCCCAGGTTGTTGAGCAGGAACAGGGCGCCCAGGCCGATGAGGATGATGGGCCAGAAGAAGGAGCGTCGATGTGGTCTGGTGGCAGAATTGGTTTCTGGTACTTGGTTGTTTTCCATAAGCATCTCCAGTTGATTCTGATAAGTACTTACTAGTAAGTATATACGATGGATTCGAGCAGATGTTGCAAAAAAAAAGAGCCGCTCCTGAGAGCGGCTCAGTTCTACGATTGACGCCTGAGATCAGGGAAGGAAACTGTTGATAAAGTCCAAGGCATAGGTGTCAATGCGATTCGAATATGTCACACCGGCACAGTTGCCGTTGGTCACGTATGAGTTGACAGCCAGGATGGTGTCCGTTCCACCCAGCAGGTCTGGGCCACCGGAATCGCCGAAGCAGGTGCCGCCTTTGCCTTGAGCTGGATTCG
>JBGCVQ010000071.1:0-4745 GCA_045888315.1 Anaerolineales bacterium
CTGGGAGGAGCCTCGGCTCTGATCGGCCTGGCGGAACTGCTGGGTGAAAGCGGGGTCAGCGTCCTGGCTGACCGGCTGAACAAACAGCGGGCGGTCTTGATCGGATTGGGGGGGAGCATCCTGGCTTCGATCCTGCTGCCGCTGATCGGAGAAGCAGTCTGGGGAGCGTATCTGGGCTTGTTCGCCTTCTATCTGACCTTTGAGTTCACCATCGTCAGCTTGATCCCCCTCATGACAGGTGTGCTGCCCCAGGCTCGGGGTACAGTGATGGCGCTGACGATCGCCAGCGCCAACCTGGGAAGGGGTCTGGGTTCCCTGGCGGCAGCGCCCATGTACTCAGGGGGATTCTGGGTCAATGCCCTATCTGCCGCGCTGGTGAACCTGCTGGCGATCGTTTGCCTGCGTTATGTGATTGTCCAGGAGGAAGGCTGATCCTACTCGATCGGCAGATCCTCCAATTCCTTCACCATCCCATCGATGACATCAAAACCACCCTGCCAGAAAGCCTGGCTGCTGATATCGATGCCCGCTTTGGAGAGGATATCCGCGGGTGATTGGGATCCACCGGATTCGAGGATCCTGATATAGCCCGGCTTGAAGCTCTCACCCTCTTCCTGGAAGCGCTGATACAGCGAGAGCACCAGCAGCTGGCCGAAGGCATAGGCGTAGACATAGAAGGGTGTATGGTAGAAATGCGGAATGGAGACCCATTCCCAGCGGAATTCATCGCTGATGGATACTGCATCCCCGAACTGGTTCGCCAGGTTCTTCAGGTACATCTCCGAGAGGTCGTTGATGATGGCTCCCTCGTCGACCATTTTGTGCGCCTCGCGCTCAAACAGCGCGAAGAAGGATTGGCGCATGATGGTGGCATAGGCATCATCGACCTGCTTGAAGAGGATGTCCCTGCGAACGGCGGGATCGCTTTCCTGGGACAGCAGCCGGTCGATCAAGAGCATTTCCCCGAAGGTAGAGGCGTTCTCCGCCAGGGGCAGGGAGGAATGATAGGTAAAGACGCTGTGATCCTGCGCCAGGAGGGCGTGGATGCCGTGCCCCAGTTCGTGGGCCATGGTGGCTACCGAATCGGCTGTGCCCTGGTAGTTGAGCAGCACCCAGGGTGAGAGGTCCTTATCCACGGACCAGCAGAATGCTCCTCCGCGTTTGCCCTTGCGGATCTCGCTGTCGACGTGGCCGTCAGCGATGATGCCTTCCGCCAGCTCAGCGACGCGGGGATCGAAGTTCTGGAAGGCATCCAGCACCATGTCGACCGCGGCTTGGAAATCATAGGTCTTGTCCGATTGGGCTACCGGGGCGTAGATATCATAGCGGCGCAGCTGGTCGATCTTCAGCCAGCGGGCTTTGAGCTCGAAGAAGCGCTGGAATACCGGGGCGTTCTTCTCACAGACTGCCAGCAGGGCATCCACGGCCTGGTCGGGCACATCGTTGCCCAGGTTGCGGACGGAGATCGGGCTTTGGTAGTTCCGGAGATCGATGTTCTCGTTGGACCAATCGCGGACGATGGTCTGGTAGATCTGACCCAGGATGGGGCCGTCGTCCCCGTAGACCCGGTAGAGCTCCTGGTAGATGGCGGCGCGCAGCTTGGGATCGTGGTGCCGGGCGTAGACCATCAGCTCACCGCGAGTGAGGTCCTGCTCCTTTCCGTCGACCTCCACTTTGAATGTGTAGCGGTTGGTGATCGAGTCGTAGAGTGTGATCAAGGCGCTGAAGCCTGTGACGTTCTTGATGTTGATGACCTTCTCTTCTGGTTCGGAAAGGGTATGGGGTGTGAAGTGCCGCATTTCCTCCAGCCAGTATTTCAGGTCGCCAGCTCCTGCCATCAGGCGCTCGGCGGTGTGCTGGTCAAGTTTCTTCCACCAGATACTGAAGAACAGGGTCTTGTTCTGGAGTTCGACCAGGAACTGCTCGATGCGGGCTTGTAAAGCCTGGGCATCCTGATTCTGGGTGTCCTCGGTGAACCACAGGCCAGCGTAGCCGTACAGCCGGTTGCTCTGGGTGGTGATGTCCTCCAGTTCAGCGACGATCTCCAGGAAATCGCTCTCGTCGATCTCGACGTCCAGCTCATCCCGCCGTTTCTCGAACTCGGCGATCTCCCCTTCAAGTTCTTTCATGGCATTCTTGAACTCGGGGGTTTCGTGGCCCGGGAACAGGGCATCCAGGCTCCAGCGCTGTTGTTTGTATTTTGAGGTCATGGGTTTTTCACATTCCTTTGTTTGAATGATACAGAAGGGGTGGTGATGGGATTATACAATAGGACGAGGTAAATGAGACCGGTATTCCCTTCGGGAACGACGGGGGACCGAAGACCGATGACCGGGAGCTTTTATCCGGTCTTCCGTCTTCCGCCGTCGGTCGGAAGCGAAGCTTCCTGTCCTTTCCCCATGTTATAATTTCGAGATAATCTGCAGGCTGGTTGTACCCATATCAAGTGGAGTAATTATGACTGAAGCGTTGGATTTCCAATCCCTGATCATGGTGCTGGAGAAGTTCTGGGCTGATAACGGGTGCCTGATCTGGCAGCCTTACCACACCGAGGTCGGCGCCGGTACCATGAACCCGGCCACCTCCTTGCGCGTGCTGGGACCAGAACCCTGGAATGTCGGGTATGTTGAACCTTCCATCCGGCCCGATGACGGCCGCTATGGTGAGAATCCCAACCGCTTCTATCAGCATACCCAGTACCAGGTGATCCTCAAGCCCGACCCAGGCAATCCCCAGGAACTGTATTTGAAATCCCTGGAGGCCATGGGCATCGACCCGGTGGAGCATGACATCCGCTTCGTGGAGGACAACTGGAAATCACCTGCTCTGGGCGCCTGGGGCCTGGGCTGGGAGGTGTGGCTGAACGGCCTGGAAATCACCCAGTTCACCTACTTCCAGCAATCAGGGGGTCAGCCTCTCGACCCGGTTTCAGTTGAGCTGACCTACGGGCTGGAGAGAATCGCCATGGCCCTGCAGGGCGTGCGGGATTTCAAGAACATCCGCTGGAGCAAGGACTACACCTACGGAGATGTCCAGCTGCAGAGCGAGGAGCAGTTCAGTCGATATGCCTTTGAGCTGGCAGACGTCGACCGCATGCGGGAGCTCTATGCGATCTACGAACAGGAAGCCAACCGCTGCCTGGAGAATAAGCAGACTCTGCCGGCCCATGATTTTGTCCTGAAATGTTCCCACACCTTCAACCTGCTGGACACCAGGGGAGCGGTAGGGGTCACCGAGCGGGCGAACTTCTTCAGACGCATGCGCGACCTCTCCCGCCAGGTGGCGGAGTGCTACCTGGCGGAGCGTCAGGACCTGGAGTACCCCTGGCTCGGGAAAGGTGAGAGCGCTGGGGCCAAGGGTTCCGCTGGCGGGGCTGGTAAGGCCCCGGAGAGTCCGGCGGATTTCGTGCTGGAGATCGGCACGGAAGAACTGCCGCCGGGAGACGTGACGGACGCCATCCAACAGCTGGAAACAGGAGTGCCAGATTTGTTCTCGGAGCTGCGCTTGGGGTATCGTGACCTGCGGGTCCTGGCCACTCCCCGCCGACTGGTCCTCTATCTCTCGGAGCTGGCTGACCGCCAGGAAGACCTGGAGCAGCTGGTCAAGGGCCCTCCCCGGGAACGGGCGTATGATGAAGCCGGAAAACCCACCAAGGCTGCCGAGGGTTTTGCTAAATCCAAAGGGGTGGATGTGGCGGATCTCGAGATCAAGGAAATCGATGGCGGAGAGTATGTGGTTGCGGTCGAGCGCAAGACCGGATTGCCAGCTCGTGAGGTCCTGCAAACTGCTTTGCCCGAGCTAATTCAATCCATCCGCTTTGGGCAGTCCATGCGCTGGAATGATCCCTCGCTGGCATTTTCCCGCCCCATCCGCTGGTTGATGGCCCTGCACGGAGAATCCTGGATCCCCTTAAGTTATGCCGGCTTGGAAGCTGGACCGTTAACGCGCGGCCTGCGTTTCGTGGACGGTGGAAGGGACATTCAGGTCGATTCTCCAAAGGCTTATTTCAAGGCGCTGGCAGATCAGGGAATCCTGCTTGACCAGGACCTGCGCCGCCAGAGGATCCTCAAGGACGTGCGCCATCTGGCAGATCGAGCTGGTGGAAAGGCAGTAGAGGACGACAGCTTGCTGACAGAGGTCACTCATCTGGTGGAGGCGCCTACCGCACTGCTGGGCGAATTCGATCCCACATTCCTTGACCTTCCGCGCGAGGTGCTGATCTCGGTCATGAAAAAGCACCAGCGTTATTTCCCGATTGAGAATGCTGGTAAACTGCTTCCCAATTTCATCACGATTGCTAACAAACCCTCCAAGGAAGGGGAATACCCGGCTCTGCCTGGTATCACCCAGGGCAATGCAGACGTTATCCTGGCCCGCTTCGCGGATGCCAAGTATTTCGTCAAAGCTGATCAGGAAAAGAAGTTGGAGGATTATCTCCCGGCGCTGGACCTGCTGACCTTCCAGGTCGATCTGGGTTCGATGGGCGATAAGGCCAAACGGGTCAGAGAACTGGTGAATGAGCTGGCTCCCAAGCTGGGAGTGTCCGGAGGGGATTTGGAGACCAGCCGCAGGGCAGCTGAACTCTGTAAAGCTGACCTGGCGACCCAGATGGTGGTCGAAATGACATCCCTGCAGGGTGTGATGGGCTATTATTATGCGCTGTCATCCGGAGAGAGCGAAGGGGTGGCGCTGGCGATCCGGGAGCACTACCTGCCCTCATCTGCCAGCGATCCGGCGCCTGAGAC
>JBGCVQ010000071.1:4845-15218 GCA_045888315.1 Anaerolineales bacterium
TCCTCTTGGTATAATCATCTTTTAACCTTATTCCAGTGGTGTTCTATGAGCGTAACGGACGAGATCAAAGACCGGATTGATATCGTGGATGTGGTATCGGAAAGTGTTGAGCTGCGCCGAGCAGGCAGGAACTTCACTGGATTCTGCCCTTTCCACCACAATGTCAATACGCCCTCCTTTGTGGTCTTCCCAGATACCCAAACCTGGAAGTGTTTTGGTGAATGCGATGAAGGGGGAGATGTCTTCAGCTTCGTCATGAAGCGCGAAGGCTGGGATTTTTCCGAGGCGCTCCGCAGCCTGGCCGACCGGGCCGGGGTGGTCCTCAAACCTCTCACTCCCCAGATGCAGCAGGAACAAGAGCAGGGAGATCGACTGCGGGACCTGCTGGAAGTGGCTGTGGCGTTCTATCAGCGCAACCTGCTGGAAATGCCTGCCGGAAAGGCAGCCCTAGAGTATCTCCAGGGTCGCGGACTGGGATCAGAGACCATCCAGGCTTTCAAACTGGGCTATGCGCCGGATTCCTGGGACGCTTCCTTGAGCCATTTTCAGAAGAACGGCTATACCATGGATGAGATCAAGGAAACCGGACTGGTGAGCGAAAAGGAAGGCGGCCGGATCTACGACCGCTTCCGGCACCGCTTGATGATCCCTATCCGGGACCGCCGGGGCGGCATGGCCGGCTTTGGAGCACGGGTCCTGAATCCGGAGGATGTCCCGAAATATCTCAATTCACCCCAGACAACCCTGTTCGATAAAAGCAAGCTGCTCTTCGGCCTGGACGGGGCCCGCAAGGAGATCCGCGACCGGGATCAGGTAGTGATCGTGGAAGGCTATATGGGGGTGATCGGCCCTTATCAGCATGGGTTCCGCAATATCGTAGCCCAGATGGGGACTGCCCTGAATGAATATCAGCTGCGGGTGCTGAAGAAGTATACGGATAAATTCATCATCGCCATGGACAGCGACACAGCGGGCCAAAAAGCCACCCTGCGGGGCTTGCAGATCGCCCGGGAGGCTTTGGACCGGGCGCCCGAGATGGTGTTCGATGCCCGGGGGCTGCTTTACCAGGAGGGGCGCTTGAAAGCGGATATCCGGGTTCTGACCCTGCCGCCCGGCATGGACCCCGATGATGTCACCCATCAGGATCCGGAGATCTGGAGATCATTGGTCGAAGAAGCCCGGCCGGTTGTGGTCCACGTGATGGACACCTTGGCCCGAGACCAGGATTTGAATGACCCCAAGGTCAAAAGCGCCATCGCATCCCAGGTGCTGCCCTTGATCGAGGACCTGCCTGATGCGATCGAGAGAGATACATACACTCAGCGACTTTCCCGGCTGCTGGAGATCAATGAAGACACCTTGTTGAATTTCAAGCAGGAGCGGAAAAGAAGCCGCCAGCCTGTTCAGGTCAGCAGGAGGACTGGACCGCGGAGCACACCGCCTGCCAGGAAGGAAATTCGCAGGGAAGGCGAAGTCTACGAAAAGCATTGTGTGGGCATCTTGCTCCGTGAGCCGGAGCTGATCTACAAGGTGGATCGGGCCCTTACCAAGGACGGACTGGCCAGATTCCATGAAAAGGACTTCCAGAACACCGATTTCCAGATCCTGGTCCGGTTTATCAGGGATGCCCTGGTCCAATCAGAGGAAGAGCCGCGGGATTATATCATTCATCATCTCCCGGATGATTTCGTGAACATCGTGGACGAGCTGCTGGTAATGACCGAGGACCTCAACCCGCAATCTGACCGGGTCCTGGAGGACCTGATGAGGGCGTTTTTGAACCTGCGCATGTGGCAGATTGCAAAGCAGAATGACCATTACCGCTTTTTGCAGGAAGACAGCCATGAGAATGGCGATTATAAGACTTCTGAATATCTGGAATATATCTCCCAATATTCGCAGGAAAAGCATAAAATAGATAAGGCAATGAAGCGTTATACCAGCCGAATGGGGGCTTTGGATAGTTAGAGCTCCCCGTTGATTACCTGTATGTTTCCGTTAAAGCTGTCCATTACTGACCTTGAAGGGGTAAAGGCCAATGCAGGAAGAACATACACTCCCAGAACCTGAAGGCGCTAATATCAGAGCGGCCATGCGCGATGATCCGGTCCAGATGTATTTAAATGACATCGGGACCATCGATCTGCTGGATGTGCACCAGGAGTTCTGGCTGGGTGCCCGGCTGCTTTCCACTCGCCGCATGGACCGCCTGCGCCGGGAGCATCCCCTGGTCGAGACTGAGAATCCAGATAACCGCGACCTGTATGCCGCTATCTACGATGATCTGCGGGTCAAATTCAAGCGCGTCTTAGAGGACGCAGCCCGGCTCCAGCTGGAATGCCCGGATTGGGAAAAGATCATGAAGGAAGCCCGGGATCTCCGCAAGACCTGGTTCCTCGACCCCCCATCCTATACGCGCGATTATCTCGATAACGGCTTATGGGGGGAGGATGAAGAGTGGGGCTGCGTGGCCCGCAATGTCTTCCATTTCTTCGTGGCGTTTTATTCCTTCCCGGACTCGACAGCAGATTGGCTGAGCAGCTGGCTGCTGGAGAAGGACAGCCTGCCCTCAGTGACAAAATTCCAGGAGAAGCTTCCCACCGACGAGGAGCTCCAGGTGGAGATCGATGACCTGTGGAGCCGCTACTATGAGGCCTACCAGGCTTTGATACGCCGCAACCTCAAGCTTGTGGTCAGCGTTGCCAAGCATTATATCGGCCGGGGAAACTCGTTCCTGGATCTGATCCAGGAGGGCAACGTAGGTCTGTTGAGGGCGGTATCAAAATTCGACCCGACCCGGGGGTTCAAATTCAGCACCTATGCCACCTGGTGGATCCGGCAGTCCGTCAGTCGATCGATCGCGGACCAGGCCCGGACTATCCGCATCCCGGTTCACGTCTTTGAGACTGTCACCCAGCTGCTGCGGATCCGCCGCCGGCTGACCCAGGAGCTGGAGCACGAACCTTCCCTGCAGGAGATCGCCCTGGAAACGGATTATCTTTCCAATCGAGATAAAAAAGCCATCAAGGAATACCTCCAGATAGGAGAAGACGTTCCTCCCGAACTGCAGGGTGTCTGGCGGGAGGCGACCGGAAAAGTGCACCGTTATCTGCGGGCAGCCGAAGATCCCATGTCCCTGGACAGGCCAGTGGGAGACGAAGACGATAATCAGCTGGAGGATTTCATCCAGGATGAGGACGCTGCTTCGCCCATTGAAGCGACTGCGACGGAAATGATGCGCGAGCAGCTTGGAAAAGCCCTGGATAATCTGTCAGTCCGGGAGCGCCAGGTATTGGAACTGCGATTTGGCCTGATGGACGGCAAGGTCCACACCCTGGAAGAGGTCGGCGCCTATTTCGATGTCACCCGGGAACGCATCCGCCAGATCGAGGCGACTGCGCTGCGGAAACTGCGCAGCCCGAATGTGTCCTATAAATTAGAGGATTACGTGGAGTGAGCGAAGTCCCCGCCACGCCTGTCCCATTCCCCTCCAGGTTCAATCGATGATCAAAAAGCTGGGCAACTTTTTTTTATTGATAGGTTTGCTCGGTCTGGTGGTTTTCTTCACCTCGAACACCTTCATGTTCGATGCTGGCTGGTTCTTTCTGGGGGGACTGGGATTCACGACACTGGGGCTGCTGCTGAAAAGGGGAAGAAGGGAAAGAAAGGACAGGCGGGGAAAGAGACGCCGCAGGGATCGGGAAATAATGGAGGACGAGGATGTCAGCCGTTGATCCCTTGATCCTCAGCCGCCAGGGACCGCCCCTGATCCATGCCCACGCAAATGGATATCCCCCCCAGGCGTATCGGCATTACCTGGAGCCATTCCGGAAGGATTATCGGGTCCAGGCGATCTTCTTACGGCCCTTTTGGCCAGGCATGGATCCTGAGATCCTCTGTGATTGGCGGATTTTCCGGGATGATTACTTAAGGGATCTGCCCTCCCTGGCTGTGGGTAGAGAGGGGGTGGAAGTCCCTGTGATCGGTATGGGGCATTCGCTGGGGGCGGTGACCACCTTGATGGCTGCCATCGAGAGCCCCGATTCATTCCGGGCGCTGGTGCTGATCGAGCCCACGCTCTTTCAGCCCTGGAGAGGGGCGGTGATGCGGGTCCTGGCGCCCTACCGGGTCTTCCGCCACGTTCATCCCCTGGTCCGCAGGACAATGCGCCGCAAGGTTAGCTTTCCTGATCGGGAGAGCATGTTCGCGAACTACCGCACGAAGGGGATTTTTACCCGAATTTCCGATGAGGTCTTGTGGGATTATGTTGAGGGACTGGCTGATGACCGCCCGGATGCCTCTGTGGGCCTGAAATACCACCCCCTGTGGGAAACCCGGATCTATGAGACTGGGGGATCCGTGGATCCCTATATTATGGGTAACTTGAGCCGGGTAACCTGTCCGGTACTGGTGCTGCGGGGAGAGGAATCTGACACGATCGGACCGGAAATCGTCGATCGGCTGGTTGCTGGATTGCCTGCTGGAGAAGGGATCCATGTGCCGGACCTGGGGCATCTACTGCCCCTGGAAGCGCCTGAAGAGACCGCCCAACTGGCGCTGGAGTTCCTGGCGAGGACCCTGGGTTAATGTCCCTCAACCCGGAGAACGCTCACTGGTATTTTTCTTTCATCTTGTCCGGGTTGTAGGGCTTGCGGCGGTGAGTGCAGCACCCCCGCGGACAGAGCTCGCAGTTGGAATAGCCTTCTTCTGACGCAAAGCGGATCCCCGATACGGTCTGATTAGGGAGCATCAGCATGCTTTCTGTCAGCTCCACCCCGATGGAAGCCAGGGGATCCCCGAGTAAATTGAAAAGGGATTTCTGAGCGGTGATCGGCCAATCTTCCAGGGACCCCGGGTTCATGGAAGCGGTTCGTCCCAGGTCATAGGTCGCTTTCAGATGGTCGAGCAGGACCTTTTCCGCTTTGCGGAGGGCCATCTGGCTGATCTCTTCCGCCCAATAATTCTCCAGCATATCTTCCTTGGTTTTGGTCCAATCGTACAGCTCTCGGCCGCTGCTGGCCAGGTAGGGGAAGACCCGGTGAAGCCCTTCCAGGTTAACAGCCATGATCCGGCTTTCCATCTTGATACCTTCGATGACCACGCCATCGGCTGATTTGCTGTCGATCCCAGCCAGGCCATACATCGCTCTTGGTTTGGCGATCTCCCGGGCTTCCCGAAGCATCTCCAGCACCAGGCCCTCGTAGCGGCTGTCAGGTTTAACATGCAGTTTCTTGAACACGCGTTTAGGCGCGGGATCGAAGGGGATATCATCCAGGATAAAAGTATCCATATTTACCTCAGAGCGTTGATACGGATAAGACCTTGAGCGTGTATTGTAGCACGTTCGGAGGTGAAATCCAGAATACTCGAGCATTCTATTGAATGATTGTCTGTGTGGGGAGGGGAAAGCTCAGCTCGCTAACCGTGCTACAATAGGGGATGGATTTTTCAATCTGCACTTGATGAAATGAATTTCACTCTCGCCCTGGCCCCGATCCTGATCATTCTGATCCTGATGGTTGGCTTTCGCTGGAAAGCCTCCCGGGCAGGCGCAGCCGGTTATCTGTCCGCGATCATCATCGGCTGGACCTGGTTCAAGATCAACTTGCCGACATTAGCATATGCCCACGCTAAGGCGGTATTCCTGATCCTCGACGTGTTGCTGATCATTTGGACCGCCTTTCTACTTTTCAGGGTGGTCGCAGAGGCGGGAGGCATCGAGACCCTCAGCAAGACCCTGCCTCACCTTACCCGGGATCAAGGCCTCCAGGCCTTGCTGATCGGCTGGGCTTTTGCATCCTTCCTGCAGGGAGTGGGCGGGTTCGGTGTCCCAACGGCGGTGATTGCCCCCATCCTGGTGGGTTTGGGATTTTCTCCCCTACTGGCAGTGGTCCTGCCCTCCCTGGGTCATACCTGGGCGGTGACTTTCGGCTCCCTGGGCGCCTCGTTCAATGCCATGATGGCGGTCACGGGTCTGGGTTGGCAGACTCTGGCCAGCCCGGCTGCCCTTTATCTGGGTATTATCGGGATCTGGGCCGGTATCACTGTTGCTTTGGCCGCCGGTGGCTGGAAAGCGCTGGCCCGCTTGTGGCTCCCGATCCTGGTGATCGGGATCAGTATGTCGGTCGTCCAGTATTTGACTGTAAGCCATGGTTTCTGGAATATCGGTGGATTGACGGGAGGAACAGCGGGCTTGCTGGTAGGAATTCCCCTGGCCTGGACAATGAACCACCACCAGGAATCGGAAGGCGATTTTCCCTGGCGGGACCTGCTGATCTCCCTGGCGGGATATGGTGTGCTGATTTTCCTGACCCTGACCATCCAGCTGGTTCCCGGTTTGAAGGATCTCTTAAATCAGGTGCGGATCGGACTCGATTTCCCGGAAACGATGACCGGCGCCGGCTTTGTAGTGCCGGCTGGTCCTGGCCGGCAGCTGTATCCTTTCAGCCATGCCGGGATGATCCTCTTGGTATCCTCTGCGGCGGCTTTTCTGATCTTCCGGGGAGCCGGCTGGTATAAGGAGGGAGCCCTGGGCCGGATCCTGAAAAGCACCGGGGAACGCGTGATCGGATCCAGCGTGAGCATCACTTCCATTGTCATGATGGCGGTGATCATGACCCACGCCGGGATGACCGATGCCCTGGCGCGGGGATT
Source organism: Anaerolineales bacterium (assembly GCA_045888315.1). Taxonomy (GTDB): domain Bacteria; phylum Chloroflexota; class Anaerolineae; order Anaerolineales; family UBA11858; genus B10-G9. The sequence continues at coordinate 11,500 of JBGCVQ010000071.1, forward strand.
CTCAAGCGCTCTGGGCTGGTTCTACCCCCTGGTGTCTCCCTGGATCGGCGCTCTGGGCGCGATCATGACCGGGAGCAACGCCAACTCCAACTTGATTTTCTCTGCTCTCCAGTTGAAAACGGCTGAAATGCTTGGCCTACCAGCAGCCCTGATCCTGGCGGCTCAGACCACCGGGGGAGCGATCGGCTCGGTGGCTGCCCCGACCAAGGTGATCGTTGGTGCCATCACGGCGGGAATGGAAGGCAGGGAAGGTGAGATCCTGCGAAAGAAGCTGCCTTATATCGCATTATTGTTAGCGATCACCAGCCTCATCACCATCTTGGCGGTCCTCTGGCTATGAACGAGAAAACACCCGAAAAAGTACCGCCCTCACGGGGACGTCACTCCAGTGGGAAGAATCCCGGGATCAGACTCAGTGCTTTACGATCCCGGCCAGCATTGACATACCTGGTCATTTTCTTGGTCCTGATGACAGCTTCCGTGCTGATGTACACGGCTGTTATTTCCGGGAGCCAGACAGGCGCTCTGATTCTGCTCCTGCTGGCGATCCTGGCAAATATTCTCTCCCTGATATTCTGATCCCAATTCGGTAAGGAAAGATCGGCCTGAGCCTTCTAGATGATAACCCGCTGAATCGATCTGATCTTGGCAGGTATTGTGAAGGTGTGTCAAATGGCTGATAAAACTGAGCGCAGTGCATTTAAATCTATCACCCTGGTCAGCTTGCAGTTCATCTGCTTGGGGATCCTCTTCCTGAGCGGTCCCCTGCTGGCTGATCCTATCTATCTGCTCGTGCCCGAGTTGGCTGGTTTGGCGCTGGGTGTTTGGGCTGTGATGGCGATGGGTTGGGGCAATTTGAACATCGCCCCGGATCCATTGCAGTGGAGCAGATTGGTCGCTCTTGGCCCATACCGGGTCATCCGCCACCCCATGTACCTGGCCTTGCTGTTGGTCAGCCTCCCAGTGGTGGTCGACAGCTTCAGCCTCTTCAGATTTGGAGTCTGGTTGATCCTGCTGGGCACCTTGATCTATAAGATGGGCTACGAGGAAAGCATGCTGCTGGCGAAATTCCCTCTTTATGGGGAATACAGACAGCGGACTTCCCGGTTGATCCCCGGCTTGTATTGACCCTCCCAACAAATCAACCATCTACTTACCTGGAAGCCGCCTGGGGTTCATTACCCGGGCGGTCGATTCCTGCTGGATATTGATAGACTTTGAGAGCGGTATGGGACATAATAGGGATGAGGAGTTTAATTAGCGGGTTAGCCAGCATAAGCCTGGCGGGCCTGGAGAAGGAAGACTGATACCTATGCGGGAAGTTGCCATTCTGGGCATCGGACAGGTGCCCGTTGATGAACATTGGGACAAGCGGCTGGTCGAACTCGCCGGTGATGCAGTGTTCGCCGCCCTCGATGACGCTGGGGTTAAGCGTGTTGAGGCGCTTTATGTCGGCAATATGATGGCTGGCCAGCTTGATAAGCAAACCCACCTGGGTGCGTTGATCTCGGATTGGGTCGGTTTTCGGGGTATTGAGGCCATGACCGTGGAAGCTGCCTGCGGATCTGGCGCCTTGGCGCTGCGGACTGCCATGATCGCGGTGAGTTCGGGTCTGGTATCCAGCGCCCTGGCGGTTGGGGTGGAGAAGATGACCGATACCTCCCCCGCTGAGACTACCGCAGCGCTGGCGACTGCTGCCAGCGCAGATTGGGAAGGGGTGCATGGAGTGACCTTTGTGGGCTTGAATGCCTTGATCATGCGCCGCTATATGCATGAATACGGCTGGAAGCACGAGGATTTTGCGCCGTTTTCGATCAACTCCCATGCCAACGGTGCACTCAATCCCTTTGCTCGCTTCCAGGCTCCCATCACCAAGGAAGTCTATCTTGAAGCGCCGATGATTGCCGATCCCATCAATTTGATGGACGCCTCACCGATCGGCGACGGCGCCGCCGCTGCCGTTGTCGTTCCGCTTGACCTGGTCAAGGGAATGAATCACAAACCGCTGGTGAGAATTGCCGGTTCAGCCGTGGCAACGGACAGCCTGGCTGTCCATGATCGGCATGACCCATTGTGGCTCTCCGCCGCGGAAAAATCCGCCCAGGAAGCCTACCGCCAGGCGGGCATCATGCCAGAGGATGTAGATTTCTTTGAGATCCATGACGCTTTTTCGATCATGGCTGCCCTTTCCCTGGAAGCTTGCGGATTTGCTGAACGAGGACAGGGCCCCCGGCTGGCTCTGGACGGCGAGATCACCCGCCAGGGAAGGATCCCTATCGCGACCCTGGGTGGATTGAAAGCCCGCGGGCATCCTGTGGGCGCTACCGGTATGTACCAGATCGTAGAAGCGGTCCGGCAGCTCCGGGGAGAGGCAGGTCCGGCCCAGATCGATGGGGCTCGGATTGGCCTGGCGCAGAATATTGGCGGCAGCGGAGCGACGATCATCACCCACGTTCTCCAGGCTGGATGAATCCCAACGGCTGGCGATAGATTCCCCAATTCAGGAAAATGGGTTCATGACGGGATATTTGTTCTTCCCACTTACTAGGCGGCAGGCGGAGAAGATCGTTGGTTGGTCTTATGATCCTCCCTATGATGTGTATGATCTCAGGCTAGAAGACCTGATGTCCCTGCTGGTCAAGGAATACCGCTATCATCAAGTGCTTGATATCTCAGGAGACCTGGTGGGCTATTGCTGCTATGGAGAGGACGCCCGCGTACCGGGAGGAGAGTATTCCCGCGGAGAACCGGATGTCCTGGATGTGGGGGTTGGGCTGAGGCCGGACCTGGTTGGACAGGGATTGGGGCGGGATTTTGTGCGCGCCATCCTGGACTTTGCCCGCAAAGCGTATTCGCCGCTAATATTCCGGGCCACAGTGGCTGATTTTAATCAGCGCTCGATGAAAACATTCCATCACCTGGGATTCGAGGCTACTTTCCGTTTCGATCGCAAGCCGGGTGGAATGCCATTTACCCAGCTGGAAAGGAGATGCGATGGTTGAACTGGGGTCGAAAGAGATTCGCTCCTATCACAAGGGCGAGAAGCCGCTGACCGGGCAGGCTGTAGAGAATCTGCTCGCTTTCCTCCCGGGATGGCAGGTCGTTGAACGGGAAGGGATTCCACGTCTTGAGAAGAGCTACAAGTTCGCCGATTTTCGTGGCGCATTGGATTTCGCCAACCTGGTGGGCGAAAAAGCCGAGCAAGCGGATCACCATCCTGCGATACTCATCAGCTGGGGCAGGACAGCTGTCAGCTGGTGGACTCATGCGGTTAATGGTCTGCACGAGAACGATTTCATTATGGCTGCCCGGACAGACCAGCTTTACCAGAAAGTCAAGCAAGCAGATGAGGAGGGATAATGCGCGTCAAGCATTTTGATCAAGTTCTTGATCCCTTAGAAACGCCCAGCGGTGAGGTCATTTATGAGCTGGTTGGTAAGGCTGCTGGGATCGAGCCTGCCCCCAATCACAGCCTGGCACGGATCGTGATTCCCAAGGGAAAATTCAGCGCTCCCCATTATCACAAGGTCTCCCAGGAGACCTACTATATTCTCGAAGGTGAGGGGAAGATGACCGTTAACGGTGAGTCTATGACGCTGCACCCAGGTCAGGCCTGCTTGATCGAGCCCGAGGAAGTCCATCAGATCGAAAACAACGGCATTTACGACCTGGTATTCCTGGCGGTTTGTGTGCCAGCCTGGGATCCTGAGGATTCATAC
>JBGCVQ010000071.1:15318-52783 GCA_045888315.1 Anaerolineales bacterium
CGACCTGGTATTCCTGGCGGTTTGTGTGCCAGCCTGGGATCCTGAGGATTCATACGAAGATTAAATGAAAGGGGTGGGAGACTTCAGAAGGCTTCCACTCCTTTTATGGGATAAGACCGCGTATTTCTAAGTTCCCGCTTGATTTTAATATACCCGGCCTCATTAAAATACAAGGTTTCTTAAGAAACCTTGTACCTACCCTTGGTCCACCAAGTGGTCCAGGCGTTTTAGGGCCTCCTGGATGTTCTTCTCCCCCTCGATAGTAAGCTGAATGGCGTTTTCCGGGCAGATCTCCACACAGCGCCCGCAGCCCCGGCATTCCGAACTGATCTGCGCCTTGCCGTTGGTGAGGCTGATGGCAGCGGCGAAACAGATCCCGTCCGCGCAAATCCCGCAGCCTATGCACTCTCCATTGACTGTGACCTTCACGCCTGGCAGGCCGGTGATCTTTTGGCTGATCTTCGGTGTCAGATCGGTCACCATTCCCCATAAACAGCAGCAAGGACAGCAGCTGCAGATGGTCATCAGCTCTTCTGCGGGCGCTGCACCCAGCCACACTGAATCAAGGCGATTGCGTCCGATGGAATGTACCAGGCCAGCCTCCCGGCAGCGGCGGGCATGTTCCAAAGCCTCTTCTTTGCTTACCAGCCTTCCCAGTTTAGAATTGATCTGCAGGACGGGTTCTCCCAGGAAGATACAGCCCAGTTCGTGAGGATAGTCCTGGCAGTCATCCCCTTCCCGGCAGATACAGAAATCCATGATCCAGTGGTAGCTGGCTGATTCGATGTAATGCTCAACTACCTGAGAAGGGATGATGGTGGTTTCGGGGTCGTCCAAAGGGGCATCGATCTGGATGGTCCTGTCTATGGGGATCACAAACATCTCATCGCCCCGGAAAAGAAAATGGTCCACCAGGCTGCCGAGCAGCGGAATCCGGGTGAGCTTGGCGATTCCGCGGCGGGAGGGGTAGATGCGCTTCAGGAAATTGACAAACCAGATTGGGCGGGCCATAGATCAGTGATCAACTACCACTAGGACAATATTGATGGATTATATCCTGATTTTACGATATTCCAGCGGTGATCGGAGGCTCTGAACCGAACTTGAAATGCGGGGATGCGGTAGTTGAGGGAGATCGGTCAGGGCTCCTATTCATGGGAGCGCTGAAAGGCGTTTATGGTAAACTGACAGCGATGGATCAGAAAACACTGACTACTCTGGAATATCCCCGCATCCTGAATGCCCTGGCTGATCTGTGCCATTTCAACCCGGCCAGGGAGCAGGCTCTTGACCTGCACCCACTGAACGACCTGGAAGCGGTCCGCAGCCTGCAGCGGGAAACAGCCGAGGCGCTCGACTTGCTGACTCTGCACCCGGCGACCACGATCGGTGGAGCGCGGGATCTGCGGCCGATCACCGCGGATGCTCGCAGAGGCAAGGTCCTGGAAGCGACCAGCCTGCTTGAGGTCAAGGATACCCTGGTAGCGTCCCGCAACCTGGCCCGGATGATGAGCAAACTCGAGGGGGATTATCCTTCCCTATCCAGATTGAGCGCCGAACTTCCGGATGCGCAAGGTTTGATCAACGAGATCACCAAGGTCGTTTCTGACCAGGGAGAGATCCTGGACAGCGCTTCCCCAAAGCTGGCCAATATCCGCAAGGACCTGGTCATCCGGCGGACCCGGCTGAGAACCCGCATGGAGAGCATACTGAGGAGCCCCGAGGTTTCCAAGTATCTTCAGGAAGCGATCATCACCCAGAGGAACGGACGATATGTGGTGCCCTTGAAAGCGGAGGCCCGCTCATCCCTGCTGGGGATCGTCCATGACCAATCTGCCTCGGGGGCAACCATCTATATCGAGCCCCAAAGCATGGTGGAAGCCAATAATCTCTACCGCCAGTTGGAATTGGATGAGCGGGATGAGATCCACAGGATCCTGGCCGAACTGACCGCCCGGGTTGCAGAACACGCGGAGGAATTGGACAACCTGGTCGATACCTTGACCAAGATCGACCTGGCCTTGGCTCGCGGCAGGTACGCTCTAGCCCTCAACGCTATCGAGCCCAAGCTGCATCCCTTTCCGAAGAAGATCCCGGAGGGTCACCCAGGTGTGGTCCTGCGGCTGTATTCTGCGAGGCACCCCCTGCTGAAAGGGGAGGGCGTGGTTCCCATCGATGTCGCATTGGATGAAGAAACCTATGGTTTGATCATTACCGGACCTAACACGGGTGGAAAAACGGTCACCTTGAAGACGGTTGGCCTGCTGGCCCTGATGGCTCAGACCGGCCTGCACATTCCCGCAGCCGGAAAATCAGAGATCAGCCTGTTTTCCAGTATCTACGCGGATATCGGGGATGAACAGTCTATCGAGCAGTCGCTGTCCACTTTCTCGGGTCATATCACCAACATCATTGCCATCCTCGAAAAGATGGACCGCCGTTCGCTGGTGATCCTCGATGAATTGGGGGCTGGGACTGATCCACAGGAAGGTGCTGCCCTGGCTCGATCGTTGATGTCCTACCTCCTGGAGCGGGGCATTACCACCCTGGTGACCACTCACCATCCCGATCTGAAGGCCTTTGCCCACGCGACACCCGGGGTGGTGAACGCCTCCGTCGAGTTTGACCTGAAAAGCTTGCGCCCCACCTATCACTTGACCATCGGGCTGCCGGGCCGGTCCAACGCCCTGGCGATTGCCAGCAGGTTGGGACTGCCAGATGACATCATTCAGGCGGCCAGGGGCACCCTGGATCCGGCGGATCTACGCGCGGATGATCTGTTGGATGAGATCCACCGCCAGCGCCACCTGGCTGAGGAAGCCAGGGTCGCAGCCGAAGGCGCCCGGGATGACGCAGAGAGATTGCGACGGCAGCTGGCTGACAGGATCGATGAGGTCGAAACTGAGCGCCTTGACCTGCTGGAGGAAACCCGCAAAGAAGCCAGGGAGAACCTGGATAAAGTCCGGGCGGAATTGATAGCGATCAGGTCGGAGGTTGACAAGGGTGCTGTCCCTGATGATGAGATCGACCAGTTGGAGGAACAGGTATCAGATCTGGAAGAAGAGCTCTCGGAGCCAGTTCCCCGGAAGAGGAAAGACCTTCCCCTGCCAGAACCGCATGGACCGCTGCAGGAAGGCGATCAGGTCTATCTCCGCTCATTGGGCAAGAACGGTCAGGTGCTGGGCATTGACGGGGAGGATGTTGAGCTGATGGTGGGGAACATCCGGGTCCGGGCTCGAAAATCCGACCTGGAATATATCTCCCAACCTGAGTCATCCCGGGTCGATGTAGCACAGCAGACTTTGGTCCGCACTCCTGAGCAGGCGGAATCACCTGGACTGGAGCTGGATTTACGCGGTCAGCAGGTAGACGAAGCCCTGGAGAATCTGGGCTATTTTCTGGACAGGGCTTTCCTGGCCCGGCTTCCCTGGGCGCGGATCATCCACGGCATGGGCACCGGACGCCTGCGCTCTGCTGTCCGCAAAGCCCTGCAAAGCTATCCGCAGGTGAGCCATTTTGAAGCTGGTAAGGAAGGTGAAGGCGGTGACGGGGTCACGGTTGTCAGCTTCGAGGATTAGGTGGCAGATAAGGGGTGTTTGATTGCCTATAGATCAGCTGGGAATAAATCCCCAGGCTGTTCAAAACAAGCCCCTCTTCAAGAGGGACTTGTTTTTTATATCGATTACGGGGGAACAAATAGTTCATGTCCGACGTCCTAGGTAGAGAATCCTTGATGGTTCGAGCTGGAGGATCGTTATGAAAAAACTGATCAATAAAACTACGCTGATCATCCCAATCCTGGCTTTGGCAGTATTGTGCGCGAGCGCTTGCTCTGCTGATATCCCGCTGCTGCCGGGGAGCGCCAAACCGCAGGAAGCCGTTTCCAATCTGACCCGCCAGGATCAAGAAAATTATCCCCTGGAGGAACTGAGCGGGTTGGTCAAAGGTAACACTGCCTTTGCCCTTGACCTCTATCAGCAGCTGGCACCGGCTGACAGCAACCTGTTCTTCTCTCCCTACAGCATTTCCAGCGCCCTGGCAATGACCTATGCTGGCGCAGCCGGAGAGACCGCGAAGGAAATGGCCCAAGTGTTCCATTTCCCGCAAGATGAGAACTACCTCCACTCAGGGTTCAATGCCCTGGGTCAATACCTGGAAGGTCTTTCAGACCTGGAGATCCCCAAAGACCAGGGGGATCCTTTCCAGCTGAATATCGCCAATGCGATCTGGGGACAGAAGGATTTCCATTTCGAGCAGGGCTTTCTAGATACCCTGGCGGTGAATTACGGGGCAGGTTTGCGGTTGCTGGATTACATCCAGGATCCCGAGAAGTCCCGGCAGACCATCAATGACTGGGTCAGCGACCAGACCCAGGCGAAGATCCAGGATCTGATCCCGCAGGGAGCTATCGACAGCGACACCCGCCTGGTGCTCAGTAATGCCATCTATTTCAAAGCCACTTGGCTGGAGCCTTTCCAGGAATCTCGAACAGAAGACGGTCCCTTCTACGGGCTGGATGGCGAAGTATCCCAGGTGTCTCTGATGAGTACGGGCTCGGATTCCAGCTACCTGTATTATGACGGGGACGGCTTCCAGGCGATCGCTCTCCCGTATGTAGGCGGAGAGGTGTCCATGCTGGTGCTGCTGCCAGACGAGGGAAATTTCGCGGATTTTCGATCCAGCTTGGCGCCTGGGACCCTGGAAACCATCCTGGGACAAATGAGTTATCAGCCCATCCAACTGCGCTTCCCGAAGTTCGAATTTGAATCGGAGTTCAGCCTGGCGGACACCCTGGCTGCCATGGGGATGCCCAGTGCCTTCAGCGGAACGGCTGATTTCTCGCGGATGACCGGAGCGAAGGACCTGTTCATCTCCAATGTGTTCCATAAAGCCTACGTGGGCGTGGACGAAGAAGGAACAGAAGCCGCCGCGGCCACAGCTGTGGTGATGACCCTGACCGCAGCCCCGCTAGATCCTCTGCAGTTGACAGTCGACCGGCCCTTCCTGTTCCTGATTCGCGATCATCAGACCGATACCATTCTGTTCCTGGGACAGGTTACCCAGCCCTGAACAAGCAAAAGGCCAGTCTTTCGGAATGGGATACCAGCATCCGGCATCCCATTCTTTTTGTCGTGTCTGCTTTACAAAATGTAAAAGACCCTTGACAAAAGAGGAAATTAGCTATATACTGTCAAATGTCAAGCATCCTTTACATATGCGGAGATTGAGATGAACGCTTCACAAGTGGATAAGAATAACAAGGAGTTGATCCTTAACGTCCTCAGCACCTCCCTGGCCGGCGGCGCGCTGGGCTTACTGTATGCCCTGGGCTTTGAGTTCAGCGCCTATCTGGGGATCCTGATCGGAGCTGCCTTTGGCGCAGCAGTGGGTTTCCGCCTGACCCGCAAGCCGCTCCGGATGCGCTACCCCTTGTTCATGCTGCGGAGGATCCTGCTGGCGGCTACCTTCATGCTCCTGGTCAGTTCAATCTACAGCTACCTTCTGGACCAGGACATCAGCCAGGCTCAGCGCTACTGGATCTCTATCCTTCCTCTGCTGGGATGGACTGCGGTCGTGGTCACCATCGGTATGTTGATCGCCAGTCTTGATGAACTCCAGCGGCGGATCCAGACCGAAGCGATCGCCATCGGTTTTGCCATCACCGCGGTCTTTGTTGGCGGCTATGCCCTGTTCCAATTCGCTGGACTGCCGGAAATCAACCTGGGGCTGGCCTTGATGGCTATGTCAGCGGCCTGGTTGATCGGCAAGTTGTGGACTTTATGGAGATATCGATGAGGAACCGCTTGAAAATCCTCCGGGCAGAGCGGAACTGGTCTCAAGCGGAGCTCGCTGAAGCGCTGGATGTTTCCCGCCAGACTGTGAATGCTATTGAGAATGGGAAATACGATCCCAGCCTGCCGCTGGCGTTCAAGATGGCTGAGCTATTCGGGTTGTCGATCGAGGACATTTTTTCACCGTCGCAAGAAGCCCCCGGCAAATAGAAAAATACGGGATCCGTACAGGATCCCGTATTTCTTTTTTTATGATCTTTTGTATCTGCTTATCCCATCCGCTCCAATTCTTGGTCAGCGACCTCGGGATCGAGTTTCTTGAAAAGCGGATTTGGTTTTTGGAAAGCCCTGCCTGGCTGGATCTCACTGGGCTGCCAATCGAAATGGTGGTCGCCTGCCCGATAGCGCAGGACCGTGTGGGTTCCCAGATTATCCGTAACCTGTTCGGTGTATTGCTCACCGAACAGCGGTTCTTCATATCCCAGGGTCTGATGAAGTTCTTGGCAGGTGAACGGCAGCACCGGTGCCAGGAGCACCTTGAGGGAATCGATGGCTTTGATGGCGGTATAGATCGATTTTCCGGCGCTGGCTTTATCCTCTTTGATCTCGAACCAGGGCGCTTTTTCATCCAGGTATTTGTTGACTTCCCCTGCCAGGCGCATGGCTTCCGTCAGGGCCGCCCGGAACTTGACGCTGTCATACAGTTCAGCGACGGTTCCGAATCCACTTTCGATTTCCTTGAGGATCGCCTCGTCCTCAGGCCGGAGATCACCGGGATCGGGGACTTTGCCATCCCAGTTCTTATGGGCAAAGGCTAAGACCCGGTTAACCAGGTTCCCCCAGGTCGCAACCAGCTCGTTGTTGTTGCGGGTTACGAACTCCAGCCATTCCCAATCCGTATCGCGGGATTCGGGCATGTTGACCGTCAGGTAGTAGCGCAGGGGATCGGGATCGTAGCGGGAAAGGAAATCCAAACCGTCCACCACCCAGTTGCGGCTGCCAGAGATCTTCTTGCCTTCCATGTTCAGGAATTCGTTGGCCGGCACATCATACGGCAGCACCAGCTCGCTGCTGTCATCCTCGTCAAAAAGCGCCCCGAAGGTCCTACCAGCGCCAGCTAATTGGGCGGGCCAGATCACCGCGTGGAAAGGAATATTGTCCTTCCCAATGAAATAGTAGGACCGGCTCTCCGGGTTGTACCACCAGTCCTTCCAGGCTTCCTGCTCGCCGCTCAGCGCGGCCCACTCAATGGCCGCTGATAGATAGCCGATCACGGCTTCGAACCAAACGTAAAGCCGTTTGTCCTCCCAGCCTGAAACCGGCACAGGGATGCCCCATTTCAAATCCCTGGTGATGGCACGTCCGTGCAGGTCCTCGGCCAGGATCTGCCCCAGGGACTGGCGGATGACGTTCGGCCGCCAGTAATCCTCGCGAGCTTTGAGGAACTCAACGATCTTGGGCTGCAGTGCGCCGAGGTCCAGGTAAAAATGCTCCGTTTCCCGCAGTTCCGGGGTAGAGCCGTCGATCTTGGACCGCGGGTTGATCAGGCCGTTAGCTTCCAGCAGGTTGCCGCACTGGTCGCATTGGTCGCCCCGGGCGTTCTCAAAACCGCAGATGTAGCAGGTGCCCTCGACATAGCGGTCAGGAAGGAAGCGCTCTTGCGTTGTGGAATACCACTGCTTTTGGGTCTCTGTATACAGGTAGCCATTTTCCTTAAGGGCACTGAAAATTGTCTGCGAGACCCGAAAGTGGTTTTCGGTATGGGTGCTGGTGAACAGGTCATAGCTCAAGCCCGCTTGTTGGAATAAATCCAGGAATTTGGTGTGGTACTTTTTATAAACCTGTTCTGGGGTGAGGCCTTCCTGGTCTGCCCGGACCGTGATCGGGGTACCGTGGGAATCGGATCCGGAAACCATCAGGACGCGATCTCCCTGCAGGCGGTGAAAGCGGGCGTAGATATCAGCTGGCAAATAGGATCCCGTCAGATTGCCGACATGGATATCCGCAGATGCATAAGGCCAGGCGACGGCAACGAGTATGTTCTTGTTCATAATTCACTCCAGGTAGTTCTATTTAACAAAAAAAGCTGTCCTTCTGGACAGCCTGGACCTTCGTTTTGGATTGGAGTCAGCGGTCTTTCTCAACCCTGATGGCTGCCAGAATCGGGGAAGGGCGGTCAGCGCCCATCCGCATGGCCATGCTCATCATCACACTCATAAATACTGCCAGGAGGATATAAACCATCATCTGCTCCGTTCTCGATCTTTCCCCTAGTCTATATGGGGAGGGTCCTTTTGTCAACCCACTTGACGCATGACTTGGGATGTGAAATACCGTCAGTTCGCTCAGCTAAATACGGTATACTGTAGTTACTTTGGGACATTGTCCTTGTTCCCGGGTGCATCCAGGCGGTTACTCCTGATATTCCGCCGCCAAATTTAATGCTTCTGTTCCGCGTTCCTGCGCCGTGAGGAGAGATCCGTGGCCCCCCTGAAAGAGATCCGCATCGTAGATATCACCCGGGCGATGGCAGGCCCCTACTGCACCATGATGCTGGGCGATTTTGGCGCTGATGTGATCAAGATCGAACGCCCGGGAACAGGGGATGAGAGCCGGGGCTGGGGCCCGCCTTTTGTGGGTGAGCCCTACAGTATCTATCCCGGACAGTCGGCTTACTACCTGTCCGCCAACCGGAATAAGCGCAGCCTGACAGTCAACCTCAAAGATCCAGCGGGACAGGAGATCGTCCGTAAGCTGGCGGGTATTTCCGATGTGCTGATCGAGAATTACCGCACTGGCGTACTGGATAAGTTAGGCCTGGGATTCGAGGAGCTGCAAAAGGACAATCCAGCTTTGATCTACTGCTCGATCAGCGGCTACGGCAGAACCGGCCCGGACCGGGAAAAACCGGGCTATGACGCCATTATCCAGGCAGAAGGGGGGATGATGAGCATCACTGGCCCCAGCGAGGGACCTCCTTCGCGCGTGGGCGTCCCGATCATCGATATCACCTCGGGGATGTTTGCAGCCTCGGCTATCCTGGCTGCTCTGCTGGAACGGGAGAGCACTGGCCTGGGACAGCACCTGGATGTCTCCCTGCTGGATACCCAGACCGCGCTGCTGGCCAATGTGGCTTCCAATTACCTGCTCAGCGGCGACCCACCGCAGCGCCAGGGGAATGCCCACCCCAACATCGCTCCCTACGAACCCTTCCAGGCTCGAGATAAGGGTTTTGTGCTGGGTGCGGCTAACCAGGGACAGTGGATGAAGCTCTGCCAACTGATCGACCGCATGGATCTGGCCGAGGATCCCCGCTACAAGGATAACCAGGCCCGGGTCAAGCACCGGGAAGAGCTCAACCAGGTTCTCGATGAGATATTCGGGACCAGGGATGCGGAGGAATGGCTGGCCCTCCTCGAGGAAGCCGGTCTTCCCTGCGGACCGATCAACACCGTCCCGGAGGTCTTCCAGCACCCCCAGGTACTGGCGCGGGATATGGTCCAGGAGGTGGATCTGCCCGCGGTTGGGAGGATCTCCCTGACCGGTTTTCCCTATAAGCTTTCCCGCACTCCAGTGGAACTGCGCCTGGCTCCCCCCGCCCTGGGAGAACACAACCGGGAGATTCTTGTGGATCTGCTGGGCTACAGTGAGGAAGAGGTTGAGGATTTCCAGGTAAAAGGTGTGATCTGACCCCGACCAGGAGGAAGAGGCAAGTGGCAGAACAGGCGCGTTCGGGGAATAACCCCCTGAAGTATTTCCTAATTGCTTTTGGTTTTTCCTGGCTGTTCTGGATTCCGGCGACTTTGATCAATAAGGATATCTTCTCTTCGCCCTGGGTGATCCTGTTATATCTGGGAGGCCTTGGCCCAGCATTTGCGGCTGTCCTCCTGAAACACCTCCATACCACTCCCTCTGTGAAAAGGGATTACTGGTCGAGAGTGTTTGGTTTTCGGAAAATATCTGGCTTCTGGTACTGGGTGATCTTCCTGTCCTACCCCGCACTCTCTGCGATCACTACCTTTGTGATGAGGGGAGAATTGCGGTTCTCAGCGGCATTTCGGGATATCCTGGCTGATCCCCTTCGTTTGGTGCCTTTTCTGATCTTCCTGTACCTGTTCGGTCCCTTTCCGGAGGAACTGGGCTGGCGTGGATACGCGCTGGATGGGCTGCAGGACAGGATGGATCCACTCTCAGCCAGCCTCCTGCTTGGTTTCTTCCATGCGATCTGGCACATCCCTTTATTCCTGATGGCAGGTACCTACCAGGCACAACTCGGATTTGGATCGGCTGAATTCTGGATCTTCTTAGGTTCGGCTACAGTGGTTTCTGTCTTCTATACCTGGATCTATAATAATAATCACAGCAGCATACTGTCCGCGTCCTTATTCCATTTTTCCATTAATCTAACCGGGAATGTGTTCTTTGAGACCCAGTCTACCCGCCTGGTTCGCTTGTTGATCATGGTGGTGCTGATTGGCTTGTTATCCCTGGCTACCCGGAGGAAAGGACTGCTTGGCTTTGATCGTTCCCGGCAGCTTGGGTTACCAGCCTCGCCCGGATCATGAGAATTCGCTATTTGCCCGAAGAAGAAGGAGAATGTGGGGATTATGAGCACAGTCCAATTTGAGATCCGTTCCGGGGCGTATTTCGATTCCGTGGTCCTGATGCAGCTGCAGCGAGCCCTGGCAGACCTTCCCGATATCGAGGATGCAGGTGTCGTGATGGGCACGCCGGCCAACCTGGAGATCCTGGAGCAGACCGGTTTGCTGGTCGATGCGGTCCGGTCAGCTAAAGCTGACGACCTGGTTCTGGTGGTGAAAGCGAAGACAGCAGAGGCGGCGAAAAAAGCGCTGGCACGAGTGGATGAACTGGCAGCTGCCCGCAGGAGCCGGGAAGGGGCTGGTGAGGATTTCCAGCCCAAGAGCCTGGAAACAGCTCAGGGCATCTTGCCCGATTCCCGCTGGGTCCTGGTCTCCGTACCAGGCCGCTATGCAGCCGGTGTTTCCAGGGAAGCCCTCCGCCTGGACAAGCATGTCTTCCTCTACAGCGACAATGTCTCCCTGGAGGAGGAGCTGGATCTCAAGAAGAAAGGAGCCCAGAGAGGTCTGCTGGTCATGGGCCCGGACTGCGGTACAGCCATCATCAACGGGATAGGACTGGGTTTTGCCAATCAGGTCCGCCGGGGTTCGATTGGCCTGGTGGCTGCTTCCGGGACAGGGCTGCAGCAGGTTTCCGTCCGGATCCACGAATATGGGGGCGGCCTGACTCATGCCCTTGGAACCGGCGGGCGGGATCTCTCCTCTGCCGTGGGCGGGATCACGGCCAGGATGGGGCTGGACCTGCTGGAACGGGATCCGGAGACGCGCGTGATCGTTCTCATCTCCAAGCCTCCTGATCAAGGGGTTGCAGAATCCATACTGGATTATGCCCGGAGCTTTACCAAACCCGTGGTCGTCAACTTCATCGGATACAAGACTTCCATGAGGGAGATTGACAACCTGTACTTCACCAACACATTCGACGATACAGCGGCTGCCGCAGTAGCCCTGGACGGAGAGATCAGTGGAGAAGGTCTTAACCCCCTGCCCGAGTTGAGCCTCTTCAGCCCCAACCAGCGTTATCTGAGGGGGCTGTATTCAGGTGGAACCCTGGCCTACGAGGCGCTGCTGGTCCTGGAAGCCTACCTGCCAGTAGTTTATTCCAACGCACCTATTCACAAGGAATTCCTCTTGGAGGACTCACTGGTCAGCCAGGGCCACACGATCATTGACCTCGGCGAGGATGAATTCACGGTAGGGCGCCTGCACCCTATGATGGACAACGAACTGCGGATCCAGCGCCTGGCAAGGGAAGCTGCCGATCCTGAGACAGCGCTGATCCTCCTTGATGTTGTATTGGGCTACGGCTCGCATCCGGATCCCGCTGGAGAGCTGGCACCAGCGATTGAATCTGCCCGGGGGTCAGCTGCTAAAGCGGGCCGCTATCTCGAGGTTGTGGTGACCTTGACCGGTACGGATGCTGATCCCCAGGACAGGGACTCCCAACGGGAGAGGCTGGAAGGGGCAGGGGCCCGGGTCTTTCTAAGCAGCGACAGTGCGGTCCGCTTCGCAGGCAGAACGCTCAAGGCGCTGGAAAGGAAAGACAGAAAACAGGACGAGGCTGAATTCTCACCCGTGGACCCGGATTCGGTCAATGGCCCTTTCTCGGCCATCAATGTCGGACTGGAATCCTTTACGGAAAGTCTTCAGTCCCAGGATGCGCAGGTGGTCCAGGTGGATTGGAAGCCGGCGGCTGGCGGAAACACCGAACTGGCGGCTTTGCTGGAAAAGATGAAAGGCTAGGAGGGAACCCATGATGAAAGAATTTACCGCGGCATGTGTGCAAATCGCTGTGACGCCTAATGACCCTCAAGCCAATATCAATAAATCGATCCTGTGGTTGGAGCGGGCTGTTCAGGATCATGGGGCAGACCTGGTGGTGTTCCCCGAGACGGTGACTACCGGATTTGCGACCGGTCTTTCCGCGGAAGAGCTCTGGGAGCTGGTGGACGGGGTTCCCGGTCGGCTGACAGAAGCAATCCAAAAAGCGGCAGATGATCTCGGTGTGCATGTGGTCTGGCCGACCTACCGGAGAGGCGCGAAGGCGGGCCAGGTGCTGAACGCCGCCGTGCTGATCGGCCCGGATGGGGGGGTGATCGGGGTCTATGATAAGACCCATCCCTTCCCTGGTGAACGGAGGGATTCGGGAGGCTGGACAGAAGTGGGCACCAAAGCAGAGGTCTACGAGACCGAGCTGGGGAATATCGGGATGATCATTTGCTATGACGGTGATTTCCCGGAGCTGTCCAGGCTGCTGGCTGTCAAAGGAGCAGAGGTGATCGTGCGGCCCTCCGCCCTGCTGCGCTCCTATGATATCTGGTACATCACCAACTGCGCCCGAGCCTATGACAACCATATCTACATGGTCAGCACCAATATGGTGGGACCGGACGCGGTCGGCAACTATTATTTTGGGCACAGCATGATCGTTAATCCTATCGCTTGGCGCTTAGCCCAAGCCCGGGGAACAGAGGAGATCATCTCAGCCAAGCTGGACCCCGATCCGCTGCGCTATATCACCACCGGAAGCAAAAGCATTCAACCGTTCGACCACCTGGAGGACCGCAATCTGGCCCTTTATGAGGAGATCTTGAAAGAAGCCCGCTCTCAGTTCGAGCCTGGAAAGCGCTATCCGCGCAAAGACTCTTGAGCGGCAGGAAAATCTGGAATCAGACCAAGGAGCAGGGAATGGATATCGAGAAAGCCAACCAACAAACTGTGGAGCGCATGATGGAAGCCCGGCCGGTGCTGGTTGGGATCGGAAAGGCCATTGATGTCATACCAGGAATGGAAAAGAACCTGCTGCTGCATGCCGGTCCTCCGATCACCTGGGAGCGAGCCTCCGGCCCCATGCGGGGCGCTATCACCGGGGCGCTGATCTTCGAGGGCAAAGCCAAGGATATGAAAAGCGCCCAGAAGCTGGTGGAATCAGGCGAGATCAAGCTGGAACCCTGCCACCACCACCAGGCGGTAGGACCGATGGCAGGAGTGACCTGCCCTTCCATGTCGGTCTACATTCTGGAGAATACGACCCACGGGAATACCAGTTATTCCAACCTCAACGAGGGCTACGGCAAGGTGCTGCGCTATGGCGCTTACAGTGAGGAGGTGCTCAACAAGCTGCGCTGGATGGAAGAGGTGATGGCTCCTCTGCTCAAGGCAGCGCTGGAGTCCAGCGAAGGCATCGATATCCGCGCTCTGCTGGCGGAGTCCCTGCATATGGGGGACGAGGGGCACAATCGCAATAAAGCCGGGTCGATCCTCTTTACCGCCAAGATGGCTCCCCTGATCACGCGGACAGCCAAGGACAACCAGGCCGCGGCTGATGTACTGGATTTCATGGCCAATAATGCCCTGACCGTTCTCAACCCAGTGATGGCTGCTTGCAAGGCTATGTCAGACGCCGGCGCTGGGATCGAGGGCAGCACAATTGTCAATGTTATGGCCCGCAATGGGACAGATTTCGGGATCCGCGTCAGCGGCTTGAAGGACCGCTGGTTCACCGCGCCTGTCCCCACCCCCAAGGGGCTGTATTTCCCCGGCTTCAGTGAGGAGGATGCCAGCGGGGATATCGGCGACAGCACTATCACCGAATCCGCCGGGATCGGCGGCTTTGCGATGGCGGCTGCTCCAGCGATCGTCAACTTTGTCAGCGGTACACCCAAGGATGCCCTCAATACCACTATGGAAATGTATGAGATCACAACCACGGAGCACAAGTACTTCACCATCCCGGTCCTGGACTTCCGGGGAACACCCACGGGGATGGACCTCCGCAAGATCGTCGAAAAGAACATCACTCCACGCATCAACACCGGGATTGCCCATAAGGATGCTGGCGTTGGGCAGGTCGGGGCCGG
This sequence comes from Anaerolineales bacterium, assembly GCA_045888315.1. GTDB lineage: Bacteria > Chloroflexota > Anaerolineae > Anaerolineales > UBA11858 > B10-G9. The sequence goes on from JBGCVQ010000071.1 coordinate 29,569, forward strand.
TCTTGTCCGGCCGCCAATCAGCCTGTTCCAGGAAGCCCTGATTGCTTACGCAGAGCACTATCAGATCGGGTAAGCAGCTCACGGATCCGATCAGGAATGTTATCTCCGTTAGACTGGGAGGATGGATATGGATAGAGAACAAGTCATCAGCCTGCTTGGCAAAGCCCGCATCTATGACCTGACCCAGGCACTGAGCATTTTCACCCCGCCTTTTCCGGGAGAGATGCCGCTCCAGGTCCACTTTTTCAAGCGCTTGACCGGATCCTTCCTGGGAGGAGCAGGTGCCAATGGGCAGCTGATCGAATGGAGCAATAACACAGGCACCCACCTGGTGGGACCGCGGGCATTTCACTCTGGCGCAAGGGCGATATCTGATATCTCTCTGGAGGATCTCAGCGGGGAGGGAGTGGTAGTAGATATTTCCAGCGACGTCTCCGATTACAGCCTGTACACCCCGGAGATGATCACCAGCAAGGTGGATGTCAAGCAGGGTGATATCCTGATCATCAATACCGGCTACCACAAGTACGGCTGGGATCAACCGGACACACCCAACCCGGCTGCCCAGGGTGGAGTGGAAAACAAGGAATTCGGATATTACCTCCGCCACCCCGGGCCTTCTCCTGATTTCTTCCAGTGGGCACTCGACCTGAAATTGAAGGTGATCGGCGTGGATTGCGGCTTGGCGGAACATCCCATGAACACAAATCTGCGCTACATGCATCCCCGGGAGTTCGAAAAAGCGGAAGAGAAACTTAGACAGACGCACGGCAAAGGCTGGGATGAGCTCTTCCCGCCTGACGAATACCATCAGCTGTCCCATATCGTCCTGCCCAAGAGCGGCACCCTGCTGGCAGAATCGCTGGGAGGGCAGATCGATCAGCTCAAGAACCAGCGGGTGTGGGTGATGATCTTTCCAATCCCCTTCATGGAGGTTGAATCCTCCTGGAGCAGGGCTATCGCTTTGCTCCCTCCTGAGGGGATGGGCGACGACGACTTCTTCCAGCAAATGCGGGAGATCGCGATGCTGGATATGAGCCTTCCTTTCAGTGTTCAGACACCCCAGTGGGCGAATTATGTCCCGCTGACCGTCACGTATACGAAGCGGGTAGGAGGCCAATATTTCGGGCTGGGGCGGAATAATGCCCACTGCAGAGCCAGTTTTCACTTGGCCACGCATATGGATGGGGAAAAGCATTTTTACATCACGGGATCGACAATTGGAGAAAAACCTCTGGAGCACTGGTTTGGAACCGGCGCGGTTGCTGACATCTCGGAATTTGTGTCCGATACCAGCGTGTACACACCAGCGATGATCCAGCAGGTAGTTGATGTTAAGAAAGGGGATATCCTGATCGTTAAGACCGGTTATTGCAAGTATGGCTGGAACAGTCCCGATTCAGATGAATTCCGCTATATGATCCGCCACCCGGGGCCATCCCCGGATTTTGCGGATTGGTGCCTGGACATGGAAATCAAATGGCTGGCAGTGGATTGCGTGGCCATGGAGCATCCCATGAACACCATCCAGCGCCAATGGCATCCCAAGACATTTGAAGAAGCCAATCAAAAGCTGATCGAGCAGTATGGAAAGGATTGGGATGAAGTCTATCCCTTGGATAAGTACTACCAGGATATGCACCTGAACTTGTTCCCCAAGGGGATCATCCATGCCGAGAACCTGGGAACGGACCTGGCCGAAATGGATAGCGGGCGCTATTACATTGGGTGTTTCATCCAGAAAGGAATGGAGCTGGCATCCTGCTGGGCAAGATTTGTGGCCTTCAAGGAAGCAGATTGATCAGACTCCAGGAGAGCAGCCATGATACTGGTGACAGGGGCAGCAGGTAAAACTGGCTTGGCCCTGATTGCTGCCCTGACAGAACAGGGAGCGCCAGTCAGGGGATTGGTCCATCAGGAACAGTACCGCCCTCAGGTCGAGCAGGTTGGCGCTGAGGAGATCCTGGTGGGTGACCTCCTGGATCGCAAAGCCCTTTCCAGGGCGATGAGGGGCATCCGGGCTGTCTACCATATCCCACCGAATCTGCACCCCCGGGAGGTGGAGATCGGAGAATACGTCATCGCTGAGGCCCTTCAGGCTGATGTGGAGCATTTCATCTACCATTCAGTCCTCCATCCCCAGCTTGAGGAGATGCCCCACCACTGGTTCAAGCTCAAGGTGGAAGAGCTCTTGATCACATCTGGACTCCAGTTCACGATCCTGCAGCCGACCGCTTATATGCAGAACATCACCAATCAGCTGGACAGGATCGCCCAAAGCGGTATTTATCAGATACCTTATGCCGCCACAACTAGCCTGAGCCTGGTTGATCTGAAAGACGTTGCCACAGTCGCCGCCAGATTACTGGTCGAGGGTGGTCACCATGGCGCTATCTACCAGCTTGTTGGAACCGGCTTGATCTCCCAGATCGAGGTGGCTTCCCTGCTCGGGATACTGTTGGAGAGGGAGATCCAGGCTAAGCAGATCTCGCTGGAGGATTGGCAGGCAGAGATTTCTAGGACCGGGCTGGGTTCCTACCAGATCTCCACTCTGGTAAAAATGTTCCTGTTTTACCAGAACCATGGATTTGTTGGCAATCCACTCCTGCTCCAATGGCTGCTGGGACGGCAGCCTACCACTCTTGAAAGCTGCCTGCGTAGGGAAATCGACAGGCTGGGTATCCAGTGAGACCGAGGGAATAATCCCGGATCTAAACCGGCATCCAGACGACAGTTGAGGTGACTATGAAACCTGCCCCATTTGATTATTACGCTCCCAGAACGACCCAGGAAGCCCTTGATCTGCTGGGTGAACATGGCTACGATGCCAAAGTGCTGGCTGGGGGCCAGAGCCTGGTTCCGATGATGAACTTCCGGCTGGTCCAACCCGCTGTCTTGGTTGATATCAACAATATCCCCGAGCTGAAAGATATCCGCTGGGAGAAGAAGAGCCTCCAGTTGGGCGCCATGGTCCGCCATTCCCAGGCAGAAAGATCAGAGCTGGTCAAGGAAAAGGCGCCCTTAATCTATGAGACCATGCCCCTGATCGCCACCTCCCAGGTCCGCAACCGGGGGACCGTCGGGGGCAGTCTGGCGCATGCCGATCCGTCTGCTGAACTGGTCGCGATCACAACCGCCCTGGATGCCAGGTTCCGGGTCCGGAGCCGCACCGCGGAGCGGACCCTGCCTGCCAGCGATTTTTTTATAGGGTTGCTGATGACAGCCATGGAACCAGAGGAGATGCTGGTGGAGATCGAGATTCCAGAACTGCCTGGCTCAACCGGCTGGTCACTCAAGGAAGTCTCTCGAAGACCCCATGATTTTGCCCTGGTCGGTGTGGCAGCTGTGCTGACGCTGAACAGGAGGGGTCTGGTAGACAAAGCCCGGCTGGTCTACTTAAGCGCCGGGGATGGCCCGGTTTCCGCCCCCCAGGCCGCGGAGCTTCTGGAGGGGGAGAAGATCACACCTGAGCTGATCATCGCAGCTGCAGATAAGGCAGCGGGAGACGAGATCGATCCCGGGAGTGATATCCATGCCAGCGCTGATTTCCGCCGCCACCTAGCCAATGTGCTCACCCGGCGGGCTCTGGAAGAAGCGTTCCAGCGAGCCCAGGGAGAATAGCGGGAGAAAGATATGGCCACTTTATTCAATCTGACCGTAACTGTCAATGGGGAGGAGTACCAGCGGGAAGTGGACCCTCGAACGCTGCTGAGTGATTTCCTGCGCCATGAGCTGGAGCTGACAGGAACCCATGTAGGCTGTGAGCACGGAGTCTGCGGAGCCTGTACGGTGCTGCTGGACGGGGATCCAGTGCGTTCCTGCTTGCTGTTCGCTCCCCAGGTGGACGGCCGGGAAATCCTGACCGTGGAGGGGCTGGGCAGTATCGATCAGCTCCACCCCCTCCAGGAAGCCTTTCGGGAAGCCCATGCCCTGCAGTGCGGCTTCTGCACTCCGGGCTTCTTGACCACGCTGGTACCATGGCTGGAAGAGAATCCCCACCCTAGCGAGGAGCAGATCAGGGAGGCCATTTCAGGGAATCTCTGCCGCTGCACAGGGTACCAGCATATTATCGACGCCGTGAAGCTGGCAGCCGAGAAGCTGGCTGCCTGAAGTCCTGGCCTGTCCCTATTCTGTCAGGATTTGATCTAAGATCAACGAGGTGCTGAAGTGTCATATAAAATCATCGGAAAAAGAGTGAAGCGGGTCGAAGACCCCAGGCTGCTGACCGGGAGCGCTTTGTTTGTTGACGACGTCAATCTGCCTAATATGCTGCACGCAGCTTTTCTGCGCAGCGATTATGCCCATGCCCGGATCACGAGCATAGATACCAGCCAGGCCAAACTGGTTCCTGGCGTGGTGGGAGTTTACACTGCTGAGGATATGGGGGGTGACTGGCAGCCCGGTCCTCCCCTGGTCTCGCCTCCACCCACCTTGGAGAATGTGATTTTTCATTCCCGCCGCCAGGTCCCCCTGGTCAAGGATAAGGTCAGGCATGCCGGGGAGATCATCGCGGTCGTTGTGGCCGAGAACCGTTATATTGCGGAGGACGCGGTGGAGGAGATCTTTGTCGAATATCAGCCCCTCCCGGCGGTTGTCGACCTTGAGAAATGCCTGGAGGGGGACAGTCCGCTGGTCCATGAGGACCTGGAATCGAATCTGGCAGCCCATCTAATTCAGAGCAAGGGCGATTATGAAACAGCCCGGGCGGAGGCTGATCTGGTCATCAGCAGGCGCTTTCACCTTGACCGCGGCGCAGCCGCAGCCATGGAAAACCGCGGGCTGGTTGTGGACTGGGATGCTAAGAATCAGCACCTGATGGTCTGGGATGCGACCCAATCTCCCATCCCTATCCGTAATGGCATCGCTGCCCGGCTGGGTTTGCGGAGCCACCAGGTTCGGGTGGTGGCTCCTTTTGTGGGCGGGGGATTTGGCCCCAAGATCATGATGTTCTACTCGGAGGAGATGGTCCTTCCCTGGCTGACCATGAAACTGAACCGGCCTGTGAAGTGGATCGAGGACCGCCGTGAGAACTTCTACGCTACCACCCAGGAAAGAGAGCAGATTCATGAAGTAGAGATGGCACTCGCGCAGGATGGGCGCATCCTGGGGATCAAACAGAAGATCATCCACGATACAGGTGCTTATAATCCCTACGGACTGACCACGCCGCTCAACACTCAATCCCATTCCATGGGCGGGTACGATGTCCAGAACTATCACAGTGAGCTGACCGTGGTTTTCACCAACAAAACCATCGTCACCCCGGTGCGGGGAGCCGGACGTCCTCAGGGTATTTTCGTGGTCGAACGCATGCTGGATATCGCATCCCGGGAGCTGGGGATCGACGGGCGCGAGATCCGCCGCCGGAACTTCATACCTCCCGATGCTTTTCCCTATCACCACCAGATCATTGACCAGGCTTTTACTGAATTGGTTTTTGATTCCGGCAGCTATCTGCCTGCTTATGAAAAAGCTCTGGAAACCATCGAATATGACAAATTCATCCAGGAAGACCAGCCCCGTTTACGCCAGGAGGGAAAGCATGTTGGTATCGGGATTGTGCCCTTTGTAGAGACCACTGGTGTCGGCCCCTACGAAGGAGCTCGGGTGGCAGTCGAGCCCAGTGGTAAGATCAGCGCTGCAACCGGGGTAGGGACCCAAGGGCAAGGTCATATGACCTCCTTCGCCCAGATCATCGCTGAAGCCCTGGGAGTGGACGTGGAAGATGTCAGTATGGTCACCGGTGATACAGCCGAAATCCACTGGGGCACTGGCACCTTCGCCAGCAGGGGAGCCGTGGTGGCCGGGAATGCTGTCCGGGCTGCTGCTGAGGATGTACGCCACAAGACCCTGGCTCTAGCCAGTAAGATCCTGGATACGCCGGAGGGGGAACTGGAACTGGAAGACGGCCTGGTGCGGGTTGCGGATATCCCGGAAAAGTCCATCAGCCTGGGGGAACTGGCAGTGCTGGCCAACCCGTTCCGCGGGGCTGTCGAGCCGGGAACGGAGCCAGGGCTGGAATCCACCAAGTATTTTGGCCCGGCCTACGGCGCGACGGCTTTTGGGGTCCATGCCTTGATCCTCGAGGTCGATCCAGAGACAATGATGGTCAAGATCCTCAAGTATGTCTCGGTGGAAGACTGCGGAACAATGCTGAACCCATTGCTCGTGGAAGGCCAGATCCACGGGGGTATATCGATGGGTATCGGAAACAGCTATTATGAAAAGCTCCATTTTGACGAGAATGGCCAGCTGCTGAACGCCAGCCTGGCTGATTACCTCATCCCAACGTCCGCAGAAATGCCCCCCATCGAGGTCGTTCATATGAACACGCCTGCGCCGAACAATGCCCTGGGAACCAAAGGTGTGGGAGAAGCGGGCGCGATCCCGGTACCAGCCGCGTTTTACCAGGCGTTAGAAAACGCCCTGCCTGAATATGGTCTGGAGATCCTGGAGACCCCACTCAGCCCCAACCGCTTATACGAGCTGCTTCATTTGCAGGAGGAAGAACAATGAAAGTCGAAGGAGAACACCTATTTAAAGGTACCCCCCAGCAGGTGTGGGATTTATTCCGGGATACTGAAGTCATGGCTGCCGCGTTGCCTGGAACCCGGAAGATGGAACAGGTGGGTGACAACAAATATCAAGCCGTGATGCAGGTCAGGGTCGGCCCGGTAGCGGGGGAGTTTTCCGGGGAACTGCTGATCACGAATGAGGAATTTCCCGTTAGCTATACCATGAGTGTGGAAGGGCGGGGAAAACCCGGATTTTTAAAAGGGGTAGGTGACGTGGTCCTGGCTGAACAGGGGGAGGGGCAGACCTTGATGGGCTACTCCGGGGAGGTTCAGATCGGGGGCAGGCTAGCAGCTGTTGGACAGCGCCTGATTGACACCGTCAGTAAAAGCATTATCAGCCAGGCTTTTGAGATCCTGGATGGTGTGCTGGCTGAAAGGATAGCCGCAGCAGAGGGGGGCCGGGAAGCGGCTATTGAAGGGGCTTCGCAAGGTGATTACGCTGCTGCACTCGCCAGGGATCTGCTGGCAGCACCCTGGCTCAAATGGGCCTTGGCCGCCTTGGGGCTGATCGCCTTCGTGGTGATCCTGGCATTCCTCCTGTTTTAAGACCATAGCCGACCCACATGATGCCCGGAAGGCAGGACAAAATAGGTTATTGACAAATACCCGTTATCTTTTAGAATAAATAGCGGTATGTACAAACATAAGAACAGAACAGTTATCAAAGAATGCCCGGGAGCGGATCCGCTCCCCAGGGCATTTTTTTTACCTCTCCAGTGAAAGAGCCACTCTGTGGCTCTTTTTTTTTGAAAGGAGCGGTCCAATCCCAGATGTAGGGAAAGGCAGGATGAATGATCAGGTTGCCGGGTTTGATCGATATCCATGTCCACCTTCGAGAACCGGGAGAAGAGTATAAAGAGGATTTCTCAACGGGAACTTCAGCAGCTTTAAAGGGTGGATTCACAGCGGTCTTGGCAATGCCCAATACCAATCCGCCTATCCTCGATGCGGAAACACTGAGAATTGCTAATGACCTGGCCCACGCCAAAGCCCATTGTGATTACGGCATCTACCTGGGTGGAGGGGAACACAACGCGGTTGACGCAGCGAGTGCCGCCGGGCAGGCAGCAGGCTTGAAGCTCTATCTCAACGCTACGTACGGCCCACTGCTCCTCGAGCAGCTCTCTTCCTGGATGGCTCATTTCGAACAGTGGCCGCAATCCAGGCCGATCGTAGCCCATGCAGAGGATAAGACCCTGGCTGCCTATTTGATGCTCTCTCATCTCTACCGCAGGCCGGTCCACGTCTGCCATGTCGCTCGCAAGCATGAGATCACCCTGATCCGGGAAGCTAAGAGCAGGGGGCTGCCAGTTACCTGTGAAGTCACTCCCCACCATCTTTTCCTGACCGAAGCAGATGGGAAGGCTCTCCCACGGGGAAGAGAGCGGGTCAGCCCTGCTCTGGGAACCGAGGAGGATCTCAAAGCACTGTGGGACAACCTGGACGTGATCGACTGCATCGCTTCTGACCATGCCCCCCACACTCTCGCTGAAAAAGACAGTCAGGAGCCGCCTCCTGGTTTCCCGGGCTTGGAGAGCACCCTGCCCCTGCTGCTGGATGCCGTGCAGGATGGCAGGCTCACCATGGACGATATCATCGAGAAGCTGGTCCTCAATCCACGCCGGCTGTTCTCATTCCCGGAACAGGAGGAAACCTGGGTCGAGGTGGATGAAACCCACCGCTACGAGCTCAAGGGTTCCGAAATGTTCACAAAGGCGAAATGGACTCCCTTTGAAGGGAGAACCGTCAGGGGTCTGGTCAGGCGGGTGGTCCTGCGGGGAGAAACGGTTTACCAGGATGGTAAGGTCACCATTCAAGGGGGGTTCGGGAGGAATATCAGGGACCTCTACTAGAGATCCCGGCAGTCAATCGGAATAGCCAAAGGAGGAGAACATGATTTTACAGGAAAAGAACACCCATTCCAGCCCTCATCTACCTTTCGGGGATCAGCGGACAGCCCCCTGGTACGGGAAGTCGATCCTCTCTGTTAAGCAGTTCAGTGAGAAGGACCTCAAATACATTTTCGAGGTAGCCCATGAAATGCGCGAGATGGTAGAACGGATCGGGACCTTCGACTTATTGAAAGGCAAGATCCTGGCCAATTTGTTCTACGAGCCCTCTACCAGGACGGCCTCCTCGTTCACGGCAGCGATGGAGCGCTTGGGCGGGAGTGTGATCCCCATCAACGAGGTCAAATACTCGTCTGTCGCCAAGGGAGAATCCCTCCCGGATACGATTCGGTCCCTGGAATGTTATTCTGATGTCATCGTGCTCCGCCACCCGGAAGTCGGCGCTTCCGCCCTGGCTGCCCAATATGCCCGTAAACCGATCATCAATGCCGGCGATGGCATCGGGGAGCACCCCACCCAGGCCCTGCTGGATCTATTCACCATCATTGAGGAGAAAGGCCTGGTGGATGGGTTGTCGGTCACTCTGCTGGGGGATTTGAAATACGGCAGGACCGTCCACTCTCTCTCCCGCCTGCTTTCCCTCTATAATGTCCGGCTGAATTTCATCTCGCCGGAGATCCTGTCCTTGCCCCGGGAGATCATCACTGAACTGGAAGAAAAAGGCATCCCCTGCCTGGAACTGCGGATGCTGGAAGAGATCCTCCCGGAAACAGATGTGCTATATGTGACCCGGGTCCAAAAGGAGAGGTTCGAGGATGTCAAGGAGTACGAGAAGGTCAAGGGTACCTATATCATCACCCCCGAAACTCTGAGCGTGGCGAAGAAGGACATGATAGTCATGCACCCTCTTCCCCGGGTTGGTGAGATCAGCATGGAGCTGGACAGCGATCCGCGGGCTGCCTATTTTCGCCAGATGGAGTACGGTATGTACGTCCGGATGGCGTTGCTGGCCATGGTGCTGGGGAAAGCCTGATCACTCCCAAGGAGGTATCCATTGGAATCCTTTTTTAAAGCGCTTGAAAAACGTGTCCGGAGCGTCGATTCCCTGCTGTGTGTAGGCTTGGACCCCCATCCTGATGATCTTGCGGAGCCCAGCGGTTCAGCCGCTCGAGATTTTTGCCTCCGCCTGGTGGAAGAGACCATTGATTCGGCAGCAGCTTATAAACCCAATGCGGCCTTCTTCGAAGCCCTCGGGCCGGAAGGCTTGCAGGCTCTCAAGGAGGTGATCGATCGGATCCCGGATGGGATCCCGGTCATCCTGGATATCAAGAGGGGAGATATCTCCTCCACCGCCAGGGCTTATGCCCAGGCAGCCTTTGACACTCTGGGAGCAGATGCGGTTACCATCAATCCCTATCTGGGAAGGGATTCCGTGCAGCCGTTCATAGCGAACCCTGCCAGGGGAGCCTTTGTGCTCTGCAAGACCTCCAATCCCGGCGCAGCCGATCTTCAGGACCTGCCGTTGGGAGTTGATCAAGGCGCCGGGGGGATGATACTTCTATATCAACAAGTCGCCGACCTGGTCCGGGATTGGAATAATGCGGATAACCTGGGCTTGGTGATCGGAGCTACTCAGATCGAAGCCTTGCAGAAAGTCCGGGAAAGAGACCCGGGGATCTGGTTCCTTGCTCCCGGGGTGGGTGCCCAGGGAGGCGACCTGGAGGCCGCCCTGAAGGCAGGCTTGCGGGATGATGGACTGGGGATGCTCATTCCTATCTCCCGGGGGATCTCCCGGGCGGAGGATCCCGGCCAGGCAGCCCGGGATTTCAAAGCCGCCATTAACCTGGGGAGAGCGTCCTTTTCAAAGCGATCTACACCGATCGCCGGAGCGCTTTCCCGGGAACAGCGGGAGATCGCGGAGGGACTGCTGCAGCTAGGCTGTATCCAGTTCGGGGAGTTCACCCTCAAATCCGGCCGCACCAGCCCGATTTATCTCGATCTGCGCAGGCTGATCGCATATCCCCCTTTCTTGAAACAGGTCGCTCGGGCTTACAGCACCCTGCTGGAAGGTTTGGAATTTGATCACCTGGCGGCTCTGCCGTATGCCGGGCTGCCGATCACTTCCGCCATCTGTTCCCTGGGTGGTTGGCCGATGGTCTATCCCCGCAAGGAGGAAAAAGACTACGGTACCAAGGCCTTGGTCGAGGGTGTGTTCTCGGCCGGGCAGACAGCGCTGGTGATCGATGACCTGATCACCACGGGCGGCAGCAAGCTGGAAGGCATCACTAAGCTGCTTGAAAATGGGCTTGTGGTGCGGGACATCGCCGTGCTGATTGACCGCAGCCGTGATGCCGCCTCCTATTTGAAACAGCGAGGGTACCGGCTGCATACCTATTTGACACTTTCAGAGCTCCTGGATCACTACCTGGCAGGTGGGGACATCAGCGAGGATCTTAACCGAGAAGTGCGGCAGTTCCTGGAAAATGAATGATGGGACCTGGACGAATGATCTGGCGCAAGGCAAGCGAAGGATAGTCATGTACAGTGTTTTTCGGCCTCTGTTATTCAAGATGGACCCAGAGCGCGCTCACAGCAGGATCCTGGGGTTGGTCGGGATGGTCGGTGGGCTTGCTCCGCTGCGGGAACTGCTGCGCCGCATCTATCTCCCAGCAAGCTCCCGGCCAGTGGAGATCGCGGGATTGGTCTTTCCCAATCCAGTCGGGTTGGCGGCCGGCTATGACAAGGACTGCACTGCCTGGCGGGGGCTGTCCTGCCTGGGATTCGGCCATCTGGAACTGGGAACGGTGACTCCCCGCCCTCAAGCGGGAAATCCCCGGCCAAGGATCTTCCGCTACCCTGGAAGGCAAGCCATCATCAACAGGATGGGTTTTCCGGGTAGGGGAGCGGAGTTCGCCAAGGACAGGATCCCCCCCCGGGGATCTTCACCCGTGCGGGACAGGATCGTGTTGGGAGTGAATATTGGAAAGAATAAGGATACGTCCAATGAAAGGGCCGTGGAAGACTACCTGGCCTGCTTGCGGAGCTTCCTGGACCGGGCCGATTATCTGGCAGTTAATGTCAGTTCCCCCAATACATTGGGGCTGCGCCAGCTCCAAGGAAAAGCCTACCTGAGGGACCTGCTAGGGACCTTGGTGGCAGAGAGGGACCAGCTGGCAGCCGACCTGGAGCAGCCACCGCCGCTCTTTGTGAAACTCTCCCCGGATCTGACCGACCACGAACTCGATGGTGCCTTGGAGGCGATCCTGGAGTCTTCTGCAGATGGCGTGATCGCCACCAACACCACGATCCAACGGGGCGACCTGATGGTCCCTGATCCGAACCAGGAGGGGGGTTTGAGCGGAAGACCTCTCAAGGAATTGAGCACTTCCCTGGTCCGCAAGATCGCGGATAGGACTGCCGGCGACCTGCCGATCATCGCAGTAGGCGGTATCAACTCGGTGGAGGACGCCCGTGAGAAACTGGATGCTGGAGCAAGCCTGGTCCAGGTCTACAGTGGTTTGATCTTCCAGGGCCCTGGATTGGCCAGGGAGCTGGTCAATCATCTCTAAGGTATCACGCCCCAGGCTTGGCTATCTACATCCTGGAAAATTCCTCTGAGTGATCCGTTGCCGATCTCCCTTCCCCACTGGCCCCAAATTCCAGATGAATCCCAGGAAAATCCCCATCTGGGCTGTTCCCCAGTTGATTTGACGTCCCGGAGAACAGGAAATTAGTAACTCATAGTGGTTCTTAAGCCGGTGTATAATCAAAAAACCACAGCTGAGGCAGCTGGAAAGGACAAACCAGAGGACCATCAGCTGGGATCCACAGATAAGTGAGATCAATTCAGTCTGAATAACAGCAAGAGACATGTATCATTGATCCAGCAGGAGGTTAGGCTCATGTTGGCGCGCCCCGGTTTACCCGCTTTTGATTATTTCAAAGCAGAGACTCCCGGTCAGGTCTTCCAGCTCCTGGATGAAAAGGGAGCAAATGTCCGGCTCTACATGGGAGGCACTGACCTCTTCATCCAGATGCGGGACAGGGATCATAGTCCCGGGATCCTGCTGGACTTGAAAGGTCTGCCAGGCATGCAGGAGATCCGCTTCGATGATCAATCTGGACTGGTCTTGGGGGCTGCGGTGACACTCAACCAGCTCTCCCATGATCCTCATGTCCAGGAATACTATCCGGTCATCGGCCAGTCAGCGGACACGATCGGCAACTACCAGCTCCGCAATCGGGCGACAGTGGGCGGCAATATCTGCAATGCCTCTCCCAGCGCGGATATGGCACCAGCGCTGCTGATTTATGACGGCGCGGTGATCCTGGAAGGCCCCAGGGGTGAAAGGCAGCTGGCGCTGGAGGAGTTCTGGCTCGGTCCAGGGAAGACAGCCCTGGCTCCCAACGAGTATCTCAAGGGGATCGTACTTCCAGCCCCACCGCCTGGCTCCCTGGGAACCTATCTCAAACTGGGCCGCTCCAAGTTGGGGGACCTGGCCATTGTAGGCGTTGCTGTCCTGGGATATCCGGATGACACTGCCCAATCCGGCCTGCGGTTCCGGATCGGATTGAATTCCACCGCACCAACGCCCTACCGCGTCCCGGAGGCAGAGGAATTCCTCGCGGAAGCAGGCCTTTCCGCGGATAGACTTGCCCAGGCGGCGGAAAGAACCATGGATATTTCCGCCCCGATCGAGGACGTCAGGGCAACAGCCCTCTATCAGAAGAAAATGGTCCGCAATTTGACGCTCAAAGCCCTGCAAACCGTCTGGGAAGGACTCTAGGCGGCGCACTGAATCCCGTTCAAGCGAGTTCACTATGGCAGAACATAAGATTTCATTGATCGTAAATGGGCAGTTGGAACAGCTCATGGTTCCCTCCCAGATGACCTTGCTCCACGCCCTGCGTGATAAGCTGGGATTGACAGGCACCAAGAACGGCTGTGAAGCGGGAGAATGCGGAGCCTGCACGGTGCTGGTTGATGGTGAGCCAGTCAATTCCTGCCTGGTGCTGGCTGTTGAGCTGGACGGCCGGGAGGTCACTACCGTGGAGGGGCTGGCTAAGGACGGCAAGCTGACACCGCTCCAGGAATCCTTTGCCGCCTTGAACGCTGTCCAGTGCGGCTACTGCACGCCTGGCGTTCTGATGGCTGCCACGGCCTTGCTGCGGCGGAACCCCAACCCGTCTCCCCGGGATATCCAGGAGGCGCTGGTGGGGAATCTCTGCCGCTGCACCGGATATCAAAGGATCATCGATGCTGTTATGGAGGCATCCCGCCAGGGAGGTGAGGGATGAAGATCTCTGAATCCGGCCTGATCGGCCAGAGCCTGAACCGCACCGACGTGGTCGACAAGGTCACCGGCTGCGCGGTTTTCGTGGATGATATCCATTTCGGGCCACATCTGCTTTACAGCCGGCTGGTCCGCAGCCCGCATTCCCATGCTTTGATCAAGAAGATCGATGCCAGTAAAGCCCTGGAGTTTCCCGGAGTCCGGGCTGTTGTCACCGGACAGGATCTCACAGCCAGGATGGGCCTCTACCTGATCGATCGGCCGATCTTCGCGGCTGACAGGGTCCGCTATTTCGGGGAGCCAGTTGCTGGAGTGGTAGCCACAACAGAAGAGATTGCTGTGGAAGCTGCCCGGCTGGTGGAAGTTGAATACCAGCCTTTACCGGCGATCTACGATCCTGTTGAGGCGGCCCAGCCGGATGCGCCCCTGCTGCATCCCGACCTGGGCGATTACTCAGTGGCCAATTTCATCTTTCCTGAGCCTGGCACCAACATCTCCGAGCATTTCAAGATCCGCAAGGGGGATGCGGATGCCGCTTTCGCGAATTGTGCGGCAGTGGTTGAAAACCGTTTCCGCCTGCCGCCGATCGAGCATGTCCCTCTGGAAACCCACACCTCTGTAGCTTTGAGCGAAAAGAACGGGCAGGTGACCCTCTGGGCCAGTTCGCAGTCTCCCTTCGCTATGCGGGATATGATCGCCCAGGGATTGGGCATTCCCCACAACAAACTGCGGGTGATCGCTCCCCTGGTTGGCGGGGGCTTTGGCGGAAAAGCTGGAGTGACCATGGAAGCCTGCGCAGTGGTCATGGCCCAGGCAGTGCCTGGCTACCCGGTCAAGCTGCGCCTGACCCGTGAAGAGGAATTCGTCGGTACTTCCGTGAGGCAGTCCCTGGTATCTGATATCAAGGTCGGCTGTGATGCGGAGGGCAATCTGCTGGCCATGGAACTTACCTATTATTTCGGGGGTGGCGCTTATAACGATTACGGGGTAAATATCGCCCGGGCTGCAGGATACTCCTGCACCGGACCCTACGATGTCCCCCATGTCAAAGCAGACTCCCTGTGCGTTTATACCAATCACCCGGTGGGATCCGCGATGAGGGGGTTCGGTATGCCGGAGATCCATTGGGGGCTGGAACAGATCATGGACCGCTTGGCAGAGCAGGTGGGGAAGGACCCCGCCGAGTTCCGCCGGCTGAACTGTGTCAGGACCGGAGATGAGATCGTCTCCGGTATGAAAATGACCCCGATCGACCTGGAAGCCTGCATCGAAAAGGTGACCCAGGCCATCGAGTGGGACAAGCCCGCGGAACCGACCGGACCTAACAAGAAGCGCGGCAAAGGCATTGCTATCATGTGGAAAGCGCCTGCCATGCCGCCCAACCCTGGCAGCGCGGCTGTGGTGCGGTTCAACGAGGATGCCACTGTCAACGTGGAGGTTGGCGGCCAGGAGCTCGGACAGGGCGCCTTCACCGTGGCAGCCCAGATCGCTGCGGATGTCCTGGGCGTCCCTTATGAGAAGGTGACCGTTTCCTCTCCCCTGGATACGAAATACAGTCCCTATGAGTGGCAGACGGTGGCCAGCCGGCTGACATGGTCGATGGGCAACGCTGTCAAAGCGGCCGCTGAGGACGCCAGGGGGCAGATCCTGGAAACGGTGGCTGATGCGTGGGATGAGGATCCCGAGGACCTCACCATCCAGGATGGCCTGGTAATCTCCTTTAAATCAGAAAAGGAGCAGCCGTTGGACAAGATGGTCATCTACGGGCTGCCCAACGAGGATTTCGAGGGCTGGAAAGGGGGCCCGGTGGTAGGGCGGGGCAAGTTCATGCCCACCTATGTCACCAATCTTGACCCGGAAACCGGTCAGGGGACCCGGGCGGTGGTCCATTATACGGTCGGCGCCCAGGCAGTCGACCTGGAGGTCGACCTGGAGACGGGCCAGCTGGAGGTTTTGAACATCGCCAGCGTCTACGATGTGGGCCGGGCCATCAACCCAGATCTGATCATGACCCAGATCGAAGGCGGAGCGGTGCACGGCATGAGCTCAGCTTATGAGTCGCTTAAATTCAACCAGGATGGGGAGGTGATCAACCCCAGTTTCGTGGATTACCGGATCGCCACCATCGCCGATATCCCTGGCAAGATCCATGGGGATTTCGTGGAAACACCCATCGATGATGGACCCTGGGGAGCGCGAGGCGTTGGTGAGCACGTTATGGTCCAGACCGCCCCGGCGATCGCCAATGCGCTCTATGATGCGGTGGGAATTCGATTTTCGGACCTGCCCCTTTCGGCGGATAAGATCTACCTGGCGCTGGAAGAGGCGCTTGATCGCGAAGGATAAACCGGTACCGGCATTGTGTTTCACCCCGGAGGCAGTTGAATATGGGTGCAGAAGGCAAGAAATCAGAGCAGGAAAACCAGCTCAGCGAATTGCGCGAGATCCGGAAAATGGCTCAGCGGGGAGGAGGGGAAGCCCGCATCCAGGCCCAGCATGAGAAAGGCAAAGGTACTGCCCGCGAGCGGGTGCTGGCCCTGCTGGATGAGGGGACTTTCCAGGAGATCGACTCCTTGATGGAGCACCGCCACGGTGAATTTGGTCTGGAGAAGACTAAGGTTCCGGGCGACAGTGTTGTGGTCGGATTTGGAAAGATCGACGGCAGGATGGTGGCGGTATTTTCCCAGGATTTCACCGTGATGGGAGGATCCTTCTCGGAAGTACAGGGACAAAAGGTCGCCAAGATCCTGGACCTGGCTCTGGATGCAGGTGTGCCGGTGATCGGCTTGATGGATTCCGTCGGTGCCCGCATCCAGGAGGGCGCTTACAGCCTGGCAGCCTATGCCGAGCTGTTCTGGCGCAACACCCAGGCCAGCGGCGTGATCCCCCAGATCAGTGTCATGCTGGGACCTTGCGCCGGGGGATCGGTATACTCCCCGGGTTTAACCGATTTTGTGATCATGGCCAGGGGGACCAGCCACATGTTCATCACCGGCCCCAAGGTGATCAAATCCGTCACCCATGAACAAGTAGATTTTGAATCCCTGGGTGGCGCAGCCGTGCACAGCGCGAAAAGCGGGGTGGCCCATTTCGCGGCTGATTCCGAGGAGGATGCCCTGCGCATCACCCGCAAGCTGCTCAGCTACCTGCCGGGGAACAACGCCGAGCCTCCTCCCTACCAGGAAAGCGCTGACGATCCTTACCGCCAGGACCTGGAATTGAACACCCTGGTACCGGTGGATTCCGAGCAGGCCTATGACATGCGCCAGGTGATCGAGCTGGTATTCGACCGGGAGACCTTTTTCCAGGTCCACGAGTATTTTGCTTCCAATGCCCTGGTAGGTTTTGCCCGGCTGCATGGACAGCCGGTAGGCGTGGTCGCTAATCAGCCCAACTGCCTGGCTGGCGTGCTGGATATCGATTCTTCCGATAAGATCGCCCGCTTCATCCGTTTCTGCGATGCCTATAACTTCCCCCTGGTCACTTTTGTGGATACCCCCGGCTTCCTTCCAGGGGTGCAGCAGGAGCATGGAGGGATCATCCGCCACGGAGCGAAGATCGTCTATGCCTATTCGGAAGCCACTGTGCCAAAGATCGCTGTGATTGTCCGCAAAGCCTACGGCGGCGCCTATATTGTCCTGAGCAGTAAACACATCCGGACGGATCTGGTCTTTGCCTGGCCGACTGCGGAGATCGCGGTCATGGGCGCTGATGGCGCGGTCGATGTGCTCTATAGCGAGGAGATCCAGGCGGCGGATGATCCAGAACAGGCCCGAAAGGAATTCGTCGCAGATTATACGGAGAAATTCTCCAAGCCCTATCCGGCTGCGGCCAGCGGACATGTCGATGAGGTGATCCTTCCAGCAGAGACCCGGCCGCGGTTGATCGCAGCGCTCGAGCTGCTCAAAGATAAACAGGGCAATGCCCGGCCTAAGAAACACGGGAATATGCCTGTCTAGTAAGAGGAGACGATCTTGAGTGAGATGGGACAGGGGTTGACCCTGAGCGGGGTTGGGATCTTGATCACTTTTGGGGCGCTGGGCGCCTTGATCGTCCTGATCCTGGTCCTGAAAGCCCTTTTCCCAGCCCGGGAGGCACAACCAACTACGGCGATGGAAGGTAGCGAAGGTCCGCAGAGAACAGACGCGCTTCGCAAGCGAGCCGCTGCCGCTGGTGTTGCCGCCCTGCTGGGCACGAGGACCACGAAAAGGACAGGCAGCCTGGGTAAAGCCCTGGAATCCCCACCCGGGGAGTGGTGGCGGAAGGGACTGGATCGGATTCACGGGAAGGAGTAAGCATGGGGCAGAGCCATCAGGAAGTGAGGGTCACGGTGGATGGGGAGAGTTTCCTGGTCAAAGTGGAAGACCTGGACCAGAACCCTGTCATCGCTTACGTGGACGGGGTGCGTTTTGAGGTGGCCCTTGAGAAGGCGGAATCGCCTTCAGGGGCAGATGATAAACTGGTTGAGGGAAAAGCGGCCATCCAGTCTGTGCCAGCTGGGACAAGCTGCCAGGTCACTGCCCCGATGCCGGGCGATATCATCCAGATCCTGGTCAAACCCGGCCAGGCTGTCCAGACCGGGGAGCCGCTCTGCGTGCTGGATGCCATGAAGATGAAGAACACCATCCATGCCCCGCAAGCAGGGAGTATTGCGGAAATTTGCGTCAAGGAAGGCCAGAGTGTCGAATTCGGAACACCGCTGTTCGGATTGGGATGACCTATGACTGAAATCTCGGCTCTCACCAACCTCCTGGCAGCCTTTCAACTGTTCTCGATCAAGAACCTGATCATGATCCTGGTAGGTGGGGTCTTGATCTACCTGGCCATCAAAAAGGATTTCGAGCCGGTACTGCTGCTGCCGATCGGATTCGGGGCGATCCTGGCCAACCTGCCCTTGACCGGGATCACCGATGCGGCACAGGGCGGATTCCTGGGCGTGCTTTACCAAGCCGGGATCACGACCGAGCTCTTCCCCTTGCTGATCTTCATTGGCATTGGAGCGATGACGGATTTCGGCCCCCTGCTGGAAAGCCCCAAGATGGCCCTGCTGGGAGCGGCAGGGCAGGTGGGGATCTTCGGCACCCTGCTGTTGGCCCTGCGGATCGGTTTTAACCTGAACGAGGCAGCTTCCATTGGCATCATCGGGGCGATTGATGGGCCGACTGCGATCTATGTCTCCAGCCGGCTGGCACCCCATTTGTTGGGACCGATCGCAGTCACCGCCTACAGCTACATGTCATTGGTTCCCATCATTCAGCCGCCGGTCATGCGCCTGCTGACCACCGATCGAGAGCGCAAAGTGAGGATGCCGTACACCCAGAAGCCGGTATCGCGCACAACCAGGATCCTGTTCCCGATCCTGGTGACAGTGGTGGTCTCCCTGCTCTCGCCCAAGGCATCTCCCCTGATCGCGACCTTGATGTTCGGCAACTTGATGCGGGAGTCCGGGGTGGTCGAGCGCCTCAGTAAATCTGCCCAGAACGAGATCGCCAATGTCACCACCATTTTCCTGGGCTTAACGGTGGGCAGCACCATGTCCGGTGACAATTTCATCCAGGGATCAACAGCATTGATCCTGGGGATGGGCTTGCTGGCATTCGTCCTGGACACGGTTGGCGGCCTGCTGGTAGGCAAGGTCATGTACTTATTGTCCGGCAAGAAATTCAATCCATTGATCGGCGCGGCGGGCATCAGTGCCTTTCCGATGTCTGCCCGCATTGTCCAGAAGGTCGGACAGGAGTATGATCTAGAGAACTTCCTGCTCATGCATGCCATGGGCGCCAATACCGCCGGCCAGCTGGGCAGCGTGGTTGCCGGAGGCGTGGTGCTGACGCTGCTGTCCGGCGCGTTTTAAAGACTAGAGACTTGGTATCTTTAAGGTACAAGGTTTCTTAAGAGACCTTGTACCTTAAAGAAACAAAAGGAGTTATCCATGAAAGCAATCGATCTGACCATTCCCCTTGGCGTGGGCACCCCACCATGGCCGACCTATGTACCCCTGGAGGTGAAATACTTCAAGCGACTGGCCCCCAACGGCGCTAATGGCCAACTGCTGACCCATTCCAACCATGTTGGCACTCATTTGGACGGCGAGATCCACTTCTATACCCCAGGCAAGGACATGGCTGAACTGGAACTGGACTACCTGATGAATGAAGGGGTTGTCGTGGATCTCAGCGACGCCGTAGGCGATTACCAGGTCTACACCAGCCAGATGGTGGAGGAGCGGGTTGAGGTCAAGGAAGGCGACATCCTGATCATTCATACAGGCTACCACCACTTTGGCTGGGACCAGCCCACCGCGGATGAGATCCGCTATATGGCCAAACACCCTGGTCCGGACCGGGAATTTGCCGAGTGGGCCAAAAAGAAGAAGATCCACTGGATTGGTGTGGACTGCGGCAGCGCGGACCACCCCATGAACACCATGATCCGGGAGTGGATGCCGCGCCAGGCCAGGGAAGCGGATGCGGTGTTCCAGAAGAAGTACGGCAAACCGCTGGCTGAATTCTATGACGACAGTAAATACCAGCTGATGCATATCGAGATGTTCCCGTATGGGATCATCCATGCCGAATGCCTGGGCGGGGACATCGACCTCCTGGTCAACCAGCGGGTCAAGATCGGTTTCTTCCCCTGGCGCTTCGTGGATGGTGAATCCAGCATCGGGCGCTGCGTGGCCTTTGTGGAAGATGACCGCTACGAAGAGCTGATGAAGAAAAAAGAGGGTATGAAGAAGACCAAGTTTGGCGATGCCATCAATCCTGCCCATGTTGAGAGCCTGGAAAAACTGAGCAAATAAACTGGCGGCAGTATAATAGGACAGAAACAGGAAACGGCTTCCCCACTGGTGGGAACCGTTTCCGTTTATGGGAAGCTGATTGTTGGATTTACCCTGGGAGGATCGATATGCACAAGCCAGTCAGAATTATCATCATTATTGGCCTGCTGGCAGTCTTGGCTGCCTGCCAGATGCCCTCCCAGCAAGGGGCGGCGGCTACGGCTGCCGAAACAGGGCTGACCCCTTCGACGACACCTGCTGATACGGTTGCGCCTATTCCTCCCACCGAGACCCCCAATGTCTTGCTGGTGAAAGCCCCTGCTCTTGAGACGGTTGCCCTTGATTTCGTAGCCGAGATCTGCAGCGCAGCCTGGTCCACCAATGCCAGCTATCTAACCTGCCCAGGGGAGTTGGATGAGGATCTGGGCGGATATGTTGAAGCGGCGGACCAAGCTGTCGTGGAGGGAGATATCACTGTTGAAGCTCCGATGTTGATCGGGCTGCCAGGTACGGGGTATCCAGTCGGGTTAGGATTGTTTGGGAAGTATCCACCGTTTACCGTGTATCCTGGGGACACCTTCCAGGCCCTGATCGCCTGCCAAGGGGACTCGGACTGCGATGCCGATTTCTACCTGGAGTACTATCCTCCAGGCGCCAGCAGGACAGTCGAATGGAAGTGGTCCCATCAAGCTGGAACTGGCCCCCAGCAGGTATCTGCTGACCTGAGCTCCCTGGCGGGTCAGACGGTCGAATTCTACCTTGTCATTCGGCCCGAGGATGATGCAAAGGCCCAGTGGGTCGCCTGGATCCAGCCCTACATTTCCCGCGCTCCCGATGCCCAGCCGGCTCCCACCCAGGCTGTCCTGCCTACTCCGACAGTCGATCCGGAGGACAAGACGCCGGGGGTGATCTCAGGCATGGTGGACATGGCTTCCGCGCCTCCCTACCTCAAGGACTCCATGTCAGGGGGGAGCTCGCCGGTGGCAGTGGTGTTCTTCAATCTCAGCGATGGGACCTACTGGTGGATCCACACTTCCTTGACCGGGCACCCTTATTACCAGATGACTGTGTCGCCAGGGGAATACCAGGTGGTCGCTTTCGCTCACGGTGTGGGAGATCTGCCTTATGTGGCTGGTGGCTATACAGGACAGAACCCTTCCTGCGGGAAGGAGCTCAAAACCGTGACCATGCCGCCCAATGGCCGGGTTGAGAATATCGTCATCGCTGATTGGAATTGGACCTGTGGGGGAACGGCCTACCGGCAGCCCAAACCGGGCGGCGTCCCGCTGCCTTGATTCACTACAGGACCGGGTCCCTATAAGGGACCCGGTCCTTGAAGAGATAACACCAGCAGCATCCCCGCCAGGACCGCGACCCCGGAGGAGCTGCCCCAGGTCAGTAGATTGTACAGGTCGTTCTCTGGGATTTCTCGCCCGGCGATCAGTCCATCCAGCACGCGGATGATCCGCTCATCCGCTTCCCCAGCCAGGGCACAGACCAGCAGGCTCCAGCTTACCTGGGTTGTCCTGCTCATTGCCGCGGAAGTCAGAAGAGCAGAGAATCTTTCGTGTGATGGCCAATGGAGATGGCGGTTGGTCCGGTGAGCGGCCAGTAGGATACCCATCAGGTAATCATCTCCCAGCGGGGTCAAGCCGGGTCCAGCCCCCAGGATTTTTTGGAATTGCGCAAAAGCGCCCAGGGGATAGTCACCTGCGAGGGCCTCTCGAATGGGAAGGATATGTTCCCCTATACCTGCAAAGCCTTGTTCCGAATCTGCTGTGTTGAAGGCTGATAGATCCAAGAGGGGCAGATAAGGGTTGTCTGGCTGGAGGGCTTTGGCTTGATTAACGAAGTCCTGGATATGGTCTGCGAACAGGGCTCTGCATTTCGGGGAGGGTCCTGGCTTCCAGACCAGAGGATTTTTGATCTCGATCTGATATTCAGAATCGGGGAAATAAATAGAATACTGATCAAGGCTAGCCCGCTCTCCTTCATGGAGGGCATTGAAAGGTCCGGGATCGACCGAGGCGTTGATTGTCAGGGGTCCGCGGAATGGCTCCCTGGAGATGTAGAGGGTTGGCGTCCAGAACGCCTGGAGGAAGATTCCCCGACGCGAGGTGCCGGCTACTGAGGCATACTGGCGCTCCTTGAGTATTTGATCGGCTTGGCTGCCAATCGCTGTAACGTAGTCCTTGTCCCGACCCATAACTTAAAGATGATTATACTCATTCTGGGTCTGCGAGACCTGTTTGGGGATTCGGCCTGCCCGTCCAAGGATGGATAGGATATAATTACATCAGAGACAAATCCAACAACTGAGCGGGATTTTTCTTTGTTTAAGGGAAGGATCCCCGTCGAGAATACAATCATGACCATCAAGAAGAACGACCCCCTGCGCCTGGATGTATCCTATCTTGTCAAGGAATCCCCTGGAACGTACCGGGAATTCGAATTCAACTTCACCCAGCTCAAGCTGCCGGCTGACCTGGTGCTGGTGGATGTCCAGGGGACCATCGCTGTCTCGGTCACCGAGGACGGTGTGGTGCTGGACGGCAGGATCAAAGCCTTGACCCAGCTCTCCTGCACCCGCTGCCTGGATGATTTCTGGCAGCCGCTGGAGATCAGCTTCACGGAAATGTTCAGCAGCCATCCGGTCAAGGATGCCGGGGATGACCTGGAGCAGCTCCTGCCCGCGGACGGCTCGATCGACCTGAC
>JBGCVQ010000072.1:0-5089 GCA_045888315.1 Anaerolineales bacterium
GAGGAAGGCATGATCGAGAACAGCGCAGTCCTGGGGGAATACTTCCAAGACCAGCTGTGGGAGATCCCCTCTCCGCATGTTAAGGAGGTCCGCGGCAAAGGGCTCCTGGTGGGGGTGGAGATCAAACTGTCATCAGGCCCGGCCCGGAAGTTCTGTGAGGATCTCCAGCAGCGGGGGGTCTTGGCCAAGACCGCCCATGAGCAGGTCATCCGCTTCGCGCCGCCCTTGATCGTCACCCAAGAAGATCTGGATTGGGCCCTGGAACGGATCCGGGACGTGCTGCTAAGAGAGTAAGCGAGAAGCGAATATGAAGCTTAAACGCGCTATCGTCAGGAAGCCAGGTAGGAGCTTAGTGAACGGCATCACCACCGCGGATCTCGGCCAGCCTGATTACCAGCTGGCCTTGGCTCAGCACGCTGGGTATGTTCAGGCCCTGGAGGACTGCGGCCTGCAGGTCAGGGTGCTGGACGCAAATGAGGACTATCCCGATTCGACTTTCTTGGAAGATGTTGCCCTGCTGACTCCTGCTTGTGCTATTGTTTTGAATCCGGGTGCCCCGACCCGCAGAGGGGAGACTGGCGGAATGGATCCCATCTTGGGTGAATACTTCCAAGAGGTCCACCGCATCGAGGCTCCTGGAACGGTCGAAGGAGGCGATATCCTCCAGGTCGGGGATCATTATTTCATCGGCCTCACGGAACGGACCAACCAGGCCGGAGCTGAGCAGGTGATTGGTGTGTTAGAGCGCTTTGGGTTGGCAGGGTCGCTGGTGCCCGTGGAGGGCATGCTCCACCTGAAGACCGGCATCGCTTACCTGGACCATCACCTGGTCCTTGCTAACCAGGCTTTGCTGGAGCTGGAGGCCTTCCAGGGATATCCGATCCTGGAGGTCGATCCAGATGAGGCCTATGCCGCGAACTGTTTGGCGATCAACGGCAGGGTGCTGCTGCCGGCGGGATTTCCAAAAACCCTGGCTGCTATCCAGGAGGCAGGCTATACCGTGGATACGGTTGATGTGTCCGAATTCCGCAAGTTGGATGGCGGGTTGAGCTGCCTATCTTTGCGGTTCTGACAGGGGAATAATAATTGATACTGGCTTTCGAATAGGGGTGTGGAGAGGATGAACTGGTTCTTGGTCTTTGGGTTGGCAGCCCTGGTTTTCTTCACTGTCCTTTTTTATCTCAGGAACAGGACCAACGGAGTTGTGGTCTCCGGCGGCCGGCGCCGACGCTACCTGCTTCACGTGCCGGATTCCTATGACCCCGACCGGCCTTCTCCCCTGGTGGTTTGCTTCCATGGTTTTGTGCAGTGGCCGGCTCACCAGGCTCGATTAAGCGGCTGGAACACGCTCGCGGATCGGGAGGGTTTCCTGGTGGTTTACCCGCGGGGGACTGGTTTCCCCCTGCGCTGGATGGCTCAGCCCAGCAGGGGGGATCCGCGGGGTCCGGAGCGGGAGGTGGCTTTTTTTATAGACCTGCTGGAGCACCTCTGCCAATCCTATGACATCGACCGTTCCCGGGTCTATGTCAACGGCATGTCCAACGGAGGTGGGATGTGCCATCTGCTGGGCTGTGAGGTGGGAAATCGCCTTGCCGCGCTGGGCGGCGTGGCCGGCGCCTATCTTTACCGCCGCCGCACCGAGCAGGCAGGACCCCCGGTGCCGGTAATCGCCTTTCACGGCGTGGATGACCCGGTCGTGCCTTACCAGGGAGGCTGGTCCAGGATCCGCCATCATGAGATTCAATTCCAACCGGTGGAAGCCTGGCTGGGGGAGTGGGCCCAGCACAACGGCTGCCAACCACAGCCGTTGATCGAGCAGGTCACTGACCGGGTCACTCGCATTTCTTACCAAGGCTGCGGGCCGGGAGCGGATACCATCCTCTATCAGATCGAGGGAGCCGGCCACACCTGGCCAGGCGGGGGCTGGCTGCCCCGCTGGCTGACCGGAAAGATCAACCGCGAGATCAGCGCCACCCACTTGATGTGGGAGTTCTTCCAGCACCATCATCGCTAGGTTTCAGGACGCATTCCAGCTGGATCAAATGAAAAAGCCCGGGATGTTTCCGGGCTTCTTTATTGCAGATCCGGGTTCTGATCGGCGTTTTCTATCCTGGAATGCTTTTGGCTACGATTTCCAGCGCTTCATTGACGGCTTCTTCTGGGGTGTCCAGCATGCCCCGGAAGCGGATGGAATGATCCCCGGACTTCATCGCCAGCAGTCCGTTGTCGAACATGGTGCCCAGCATCGTGTCCCGTTTGCCCTGGTCCGGCAGGTCGTAGGCGATCATCAAGCCTTTGCCTCTCACGTTGCTGACCATTTCATGGGATTCGTCCGCGATGCTTTCCAATCCTTCCAGCATCTTCTCTCCCTGGACGGCAGCGTTATGTACCAGGTTGTCCTCTTCGATGATCTCGATGATGCGGGTTGCCCGCACCATATCGACCAGGTTACCGCCAAACGTGCTGTTGATCCGGCTGGATTCCTGGAAGACATTCTTCTCGACCTCGTCCACTCGCTTGCCGGCGATGATCCCGCAGACATGGGTCTTCTTTCCGAAAGCGATCACGTCGGGTTCGACGCCGTAATGCTCATAGGCCCACATTTTCCCGGTGATGCCCATGCCGCTCTGGATCTCGTCGAAGATCAGCAGGAATTCGTGCTCGTCAGCCAGTGCCCGCAGGCTTTGCATGAACTCAGGCCGAAAGTGGTTGTCACCGCCCTCGCCCTGGATGGGCTCGATGATCAAGGCTGCGATATCGCCCTTGTACTGCTTGAGGGCGGTCATGATCTGGGCATAAGCGATCTCTTCCGCTTCCTTGACGCAGGCCAGGGACTCCTCTGTGACTGGGAAGTGCAGCTTGGGATTGACGACCCGGGGCCAATCGAATTTCGGGAAATACATATACTTGCGGGGATCGCTGGTGTTCGTCAGAGAAAGCGTGTAGCCGGAGCGTCCGTGGAAGGCTTCCCGGAAGTGGATCACCTTGCTGCCCAGGCCGTGAAGAACTCCCACCTCCGTCTCCGGTGTCCTGCTCAGCCAATCCAGGTTCTTGCGCACTTTCCAATCAAAGGCCGTTTTCAGGGCGTTCTCTACTGCCAGGGCGCCGCCGCTGATCAGGAACAGGTGAGGCATGCTCTTGGGCATGACCACCTGGCTGAACTTATCCACGAATTCCGCCATCAGAGTAGTGTAAATATCGCTGTTGGAGGGTTTGTGTACCGCGGCTAAAGTGAGCTTCTCTAAGAACTCTGGGTCTTTCAGCCGGGGATGGTTGTAGCCGATGGCGTTGCTGGCGAAAAAAGTGAAAAAATCGATATACTCCCGTCCGGTGACCTGGTCGGCGAAATAATAGTCATGGGATCGTTCCATGTCGAACACGATGGGATGGCCATCCGCCAACATGAAGCGGCCGATCGTTTTATGGACATCAGCAGGTTTCATACCTTCCCTCTCCTGGAAATGAACTGCATTTTAGGTTGATTCTTTCAGCTTGGCTATTATAGTATAAATCCCGCTCTCAGCTCTGGCGCGCCTGGAAATCAGGATATTCATCACCTGAAATGAGTGCTCCTGTTCGGTCCTCGAGAAGCGGACCAATTCCGGCATTCCAGTATACAATGAATGATATGTGAAATGAATGGAGGATAGATGACAGATAAAATGGCAGTTTTCCAGTTGCTGGGGGAAGCATCCGCCTCGATCTTTCCCCTGGGCCGGGATCTCCTCCGGCCTCAATTTGAAAAGTATTTCAGCGAACAAAGCTTTTATGCTCCGACCTTTCTGGCTTACCAGCTTGCCCCTCAGTCACTGACGCTGGAGCTGCTGTTGAAAAGGAATCCTTATACGAACCCTGCTGTGCTGGAAGAAGCCCTGGAGGGCGCTGTCCAGGCTGGATATCTTGAGACCGATGGAGGGGGAGGATTCCAGATCAGCGACGCCGGAGCTGCCGCCGTTGATGCGATCCACGAGGTTTTTTATGGCCATCTCAACCAGGTCTGTCAGCTTACTGAGGATCAGCTCAACGATCTGGCAGAGCTGCTGGGCGGGCTGGTGATTGCCACTGACCAGGCGGATCTGGACGGGGGCACACTGTGTTTTGATTGCTCGTACGGCGGCCTTCCCCTGGTGGCACCTTCCACCCTGGGGGAGATCGATCAGCTCCTGGATCATCTCAATGCCTTCCGCGATGATGCCCATATCGCGGCCTGGCGATCGACTGGTGTCAGCGGGCAGGTCTGGGAGGCGCTGACCATGATCTGGAACGGCACTGCCAATACGGCCCAAAAATTGGCGGAAACCCTCCCTTACCACGGATACTCCGCCGGGGAATACCAGGCCGCGCTCGATCAATTGGTGGACCTGGGCTGGATCAAGGAAAGCCAGGAGGGGTATCAGATAACCAGCAAGGGAACCAAGATCCGCGAAAAGGCGGAAAGGGACACCAACACCAACTATTTTCAGCCCTGGTCTGTCCTGGGTGATCCCGAGCTGGACCAGCTGGCTGAGCTGCTCACCAAGCTCAAGGAAAGCAATCAAAGCCTAGTTTGAGACCTCCGAGGTCCCCCCGACCTCGGAGGTCCCTCGAACCTCGGGGAAGTTCTGTCTGCCAGGCGTCGTTTTCTCTCGATGGAAGGCCTTTTTCGAGGTGCCGACCTCGGAGGTCCCTCGAACCTCGGAGGTCCTGCGACGATATATAATAGTCAGGAAACAAGTCCCCGGAGGGAAAATGGAACCGATCCAAGAAGCTCTTATGAAATGGGGGGAGGCTATGCAGCTGCGAATGGAGAACCGCACCCTGCATTATTCCCCGGTCCTGGGCCATTGGCGGGTCAAGAAATGGTCTGGGAAAGATGCCCGCAAGTTCTTGTATGATGGGGCGGATTTTGACCGGGCTTTTCGGGTCCTGGTGGGTTCTTATGATGGTAATGAAGAAGATGCCTTGGATTGAACTTATGTAAAGCGTAAGCAAGGAGCAGGAAGATGAACATGAACGGAAGTGAATTCCAGGTGGTCCTAGAAAAATTTGCCAGGCTGATCGTTGAGGTCGGCCTCAATTTGCAGCCCGGCCAGCGGCTGTTCATCTGGGC